>JAMNZA010000121.1 GCA_023622545.1 Methanobacteriota archaeon
GTTTCCAATATTGTGCCCACCTCTAGCAGTTATCTCAAGAAGTATATCTGATTTATTAGCAAGTTTTGCATCTTTTTCCTCAATTATCCCAGGATGGGCAAGAATGTCGACTTCCCCACTTTCAATTGCACTTCTGTTTGTCCCCGGCATTACAGGTTCTACTGGTGTTTCTCCATGAACAACGACAATTTTTGCCCCTAGTTTTTTTGCTTTGACTGCAAGTTTTTTTATTGTCTCTGGAGGAACGTGTGTAATCTCAACGCCAGGTATTACGGCGATATCCCAATAATGATTTAGCTCATCAGAAACTTTAGCAAGGTTTGGGACAATAAACTCTATGTTTGAAGCGTCCACATGATCAGTTAATGCAATTGCCTTGTGTTCTAGGGCTCTTGCACGCCTTACAAGCTCTGTTGGTATAAGCTCTCCGTCAGAGAATATTGTATGTGTATGAAAATCGTATCTCTTTCCTAAATCCATATTTTCACTTCCTTCTCTTTTTCAATTCTTCTAATAGCGATTCAAGTTTTATGTCTCTTTCAACTAGTAATACAAATAAATGATATATAAGGTCAGAGGCTTCTTCAACAGTTCGGTTTTTATCCTCTCGGTAAGAATCTATTACCTCATTTGCCTCTTCTTCAATCTTTTTTAGCAGAAGATCTTTATCTGAAATTAATTTTGCTGTATATGACTCCTTTGGGAGCTCCTTCTTTCTTTTTTCTATTGTCTTGTAAAGCTCATCAAGGACATATAGACCGCCCTCAAAAGATTTCTCACCATGTATTCTGCCATCGATTGTTCTAAAGTAACATGTTGGGTATCCCTCATGGCAAGCTGCACCGATTTGCTCAACTAAAATTAGGATAGAATCGGCATCACAATCATATCTTATCTCTTTGACTTTTTGTATATTACCAGATGACTCCCCCTTAAACCAAAACTTCTGTCTACTCCTTGACCAAAAACACGTTCTTCCAGTTTCTATAGTTTTCTTTAATGAAGCTTCATTCATATAGGCCGTCATTAAGACTTCTTTGGTATTTATTTCCTGGACTATAGCTGGAATAAGACCTTTGTCATCCCATTTTAAATTAAAATCACTCATAATCTTACCGGAACATTATTCGATTTTAGATATTCTTTTATCTTTCTAATTGAGTGCTCTTCATAGTGGAATATAGAGGCTGCAAGAGCGGCATCAGCCTTTCCTTTAGTTAAGGCGTCATATATGTGTTCAGCATTTCCTGCTCCTCCTGAAGCAATAACAGGAATATTAACAGCTTCAGAGATAGCTTTTGTTAAAGGTAAATCGTATCCATCTTTCGTACCGTCTGCATCCATACTTGTTAGTAATATCTCCCCACATCCAAGATTTTCGGCTTTCTTTACCCATTCAACTGCATCTATACCAGTTGGAGTTCTTCCGCCGTGGGTGTATACTTCCCAGCCGTTTTGTTTTCTCTTCGCATCTACAGCAAGAACAATACATTGACTACCAAATATTCGTGATGATTCTTTTATTAAATCAGGATTTTGAACTGCTGAAGTATTAAGGCTTACCTTATCTGCACCTGCCCTTAGTATTGCCTTAATGTCCTCAATATTCCTAAGACCTCCTCCAACTGTAAATGGAATAAAGACAACATCACCTGTTCTTTCAACAACATCAACCATGATTTTTCTTTTATCAGATGATGCAGTGATATCTAGGAAAACTAATTCATCAGCCCCTTTTTGATCATAAAGTTGGGCCATCTCAACAGGGTCCCCAGCATCTCTAATATTCACAAATTTTATACCTTTAACTACCCTACCCTGGTCAACATCAAGACATGGAATAATTCTCTTTGCGTGTGTCATATCATCCCTTTTGTTGAAAGTAAGTCTATTCTCTCATTAAATGAAGTTGCCATCAAAAGTGCTTTTCCGAAAGATTTGAATGCCGCCTCTATTTTGTGGTGGTCATCATCTCCATAAAACTCTTTTATGAATAGATTTAACGGAACTTTCTGAGCAAATGAATCTAAAAAATGTAAGAATAGATCAGGAGAAACATCTTCTATCTTATCAAATCTGAAATCTAGATCAAATTTTGTATAGTGTCTTCCACCTATGTCTAGGGAAGTCATAACAAGTGAATCGTCCATTGGAACTATAGCATAGCCAACTCTATTAATCCCTTTTTTATCACCAATTGCTTCAGAAAAAGCCATCCCCAGTGCAATTCCTATGTCTTCAACTAGGTGGTGAGTAAGGTCTCCTTCAGCTTTTAATTCAATGTCGAAAAGACTATATCTAGAAAATGTCTCAAGCATGTGGTCAAAAAATTTTTTAGACGTTGAAATTTTATATTTCCCTTGACCATCAATATTCAACTTAATTTTAATATCAGTCTCTTTTGTCTTTCTTTCTATTTTGGCTTCTCTCAAAACTAATCACCCAAATACTTTCCTTACTTCCTTTAAATCAATTTTATTAGTGTAAATTGCTGTTCCAACTACAGCTTTTTTAATTCCTATTTTATCAAGATCCTTCAAATTCTGAATCGATGAAATGCCACCTGATGCAATTATTTCTACATCAGTCATGGATAGAACCTTTTTATATAATTCTATGTCTGGTCCTTTCATTCTACCTTCAACACCTATGCTTGTGATAAGATAAGATGAAGTATAAAACTCCAATGATTTTATAGTGTCGTAAATATTCAGACCAGACTCTTGGGTCCAACCTGAAATAGATACCTCTTCTCCTTTAACATCCAGAGCTATAACAATCCTATCGCTTCCAAACTCATTCTTTATTTTCTTTAGAAGTTCTAGATTATTTACGGCCGATGTTCCCATTATGATTTTATCTGCTCCTGCATCTATCAAATCGCCAAAGAGTTCAATGCTTCTTATCCCACCTCCAACTTCAGCAGGTATTTTGACTTCAGAAAGAATATTTTTTATTATGTCCCTATTCTTATCTGTATTATAAATAGCAGCATCTAGGTCAATTAAATGGAGATAATCGGTGTACTCTGCCCACGTCCTTGCAATTGTTAGAGGGTCTGCATCCTCAAAGACTTTATTATCTGGATTTCCTCCAACAAGTTGGACACATTTTCTGTTCAGAATATCGACTGCAGGTAATACTCTCATATCGTGCTCTCCACAATGCCTATAAAATTCTTAAGAAGCTTTAACCCAGGCTCACCACTTTTTTCAGGGTGGAATTGTGTCCCATATATAAAATCTTTTGCTACAATGGATGGGAACTTTATTCCATATTCTGTCTGCCCTAAAATATAGTCAGGACTGCAGAAAGGTGCATACGAGTGAACAAAGTAGAAATATGAATCATTTTTTATTCCTAGGAGAAGTGGGTCATCATCCAAGAATTCTATACTGTTCCATCCCATGTGGGGAACTTTAAGTCCATCTTCAGGCAATTTTTTTACTGACCCGGGGATATAGTCTAATCCCTTAAAGAATCCGTTTTCTTCACTGTCTGAAAAAAGCATCTGCATCCCTAAGCATATTCCAAGAAGAGGTTTTGTTTTTACCTCATTATTTAAGATTTTAATAAAGGGAGCTAGATTCTTCATTCCGTCTTCAAATGCCCCAACTCCCGGGAGGATTAAACCATCACAATCAAAATCTTCTTCCTTATCTATAAATACTGGCTCTGTTCTAAGAAATCTAAATGCTTTGTAAACACTCTTTAGATTACCCATCCCATAGTCTATTATACCGATTTTAACGGACATTTAATATCTCCTTTAAATCTGAGATAAATTTTACACAGTTTTCATATGTTCCAACTGAAACCCTCAGATATTTCTTACCCTCAAAGTATCTTATCAAGATTCCTCTTTTAATTAATTCCTCATAAATCTTTCTTGGATTCTCAACTTCAAACAATATGAAGTTTGTCTTTGAAGGAACAAGTTTTACCTCTTTTATTTTTTCCATTTCCCTAAATAGATATCCTCTATTTTCGATTATCCTTTTGACTGCCTCGTTCATGAAGTCTGCATGATCAATTGCAAATTCAATTGTTTTAGTTGAAATCATATTAAGATTATAGGGAAGTATAACTTTACTCATTGACTCTATCACTGTTTTTGATCCAACACAATACCCTGTCCTAAATCCTGCAAGACCAAAAGCCTTTGAGAAGGTTTTCATTACGATAAGATTATCGTACTCGTTGATTAACGGCAATCCAGTATAACCAGAAAATTCCCCATATGCCTCATCCAGTACGACTAGAATCCCTGTATCGAGAAGGGCTTTTATCTCATCTTCGGGGTAGAGTACTCCAGTAGGATTGTTTGGGCTACAAATTATTGCTATTTTGGCATTCTTAGCTTCAGATAACAATTTTTCCATATGGAGCATATATTCAGATGTGAGAGGAATAATAATCGGAACTCCAGAATATACTCTTGTAATGGCAGAATAAAGGGAGAATGTAGGTGAAGGTATCAAAACCTTATCAAGTGGCTCTATAAAGGCCTTCCCTATTGTATCAATTATCTCATCACTACCATTTCCAACAAGGACATTTTCATTTTTATAACCTATATATTCTGCTATCTTTGACCTGAGTTCAGAATTTGTAACTTCTGGGTATCTGTTAGAAGGTATATCTAATATAGAATCTCTCAATGACCACATTACAGCTTCGTTTCTCCAAGGAAGTTCATTTGCATGTAATCTTACCAAATCCCCATCGGATATTGACACTTCTGAGGCGTACGGAAGGAGTTGATCAAGAATCTCTCTATCAAATTTACTTTTCATTTTCAAACCTCACGTTCACTGCTTTTTCATGGGCAAAAAGTCCTTCAGATTTAGCAAGTGTGGAAACAGTACCTTTGTATGTCCTTAAACCGTCTTTTGTTACATATTGGAATGTGAATTTCTTTAAGAAGTCATCTACTGAAAGCCCCGAATAAAATCTTGCATATCCAGAAGTTGGAAGGACATGATTTGTTCCTGAAACATAATCTCCCATTGCTTCTGGCGAGTAATCTCCTAAAAATACTGAACCTGCATTTTTAATTTGAGTAAGAATGGAGAATGGCTCTTTTAGCATTATCTCTAAGTGCTCAGGTGCAAAATTATTTGAAAGCTCAATTGCCTCATCTATTGATGAAATTATAAATATGCCTCCCCTCTTCAAAGACTCTTCAAGTATCTCTTTTCTAGGGAGCAGTTTTAGCTCTTTTTCTATTTCTTTGACTACACTTTCCGCGAGGCATCTTGAATTAGTCAACAAGTAAGATGAAGCTAATGGATCATGTTCAGATTGTGCAAGCATATCTAAAGCTATGAATCTTGGGTTTGATTCTTCTTCAGCAATTATCATTACTTCACTTGGGCCCGCTGGGAATTCAGTTGGTGTTTCGACAAGTTTCTTTGCCATTGCAACAAATTTATTTCCTGGTCCAACTATCTTTGAAACTGATTTTATTGTTTCTGTTCCATAGGACAAAGCAGCTATTGCCTGTGCACCACCTACTTTGTATACCTCATCTACACCAGCAATATCTGATGCAACAAGAACAGCATCGTTACATTTTCCATTCTTTCCAGGAGGGGTAACAACTACAATTCTTGGAACGCCACATATCTTTGGTGGAATTGAAGCCATTAATACTGTTGATGGATATGCAGCTCTCCCACCAGGTACATAGACTCCGACACTCTCTAATGGCAAGATCATCTGCCCACTAGTAATACCCTTCTTTTCAAATAAGAAAGATCTAGGAAGCTCTCTCCTATGGAAGTCTTCTATGTTCTCGGCTGATGTTTCTAAGGCTTCTATAAGTCTAGTATCAACACTTTCATATGCTATGGCTATTTCATCCTGTGATACTAGAAAATCTTCTATTTCAACACCATCGAATTTCTTTGTATATTCTATAAGTGCCTCATCCCCTCTTTTTTGTACATCTAAAAGAATTGATTTGACGTATCCATCATCATCCAAAAGAACTTTTCTTTGATTATTTTTATCAAGTAAGTATTTCCCACCTTCATAAATCTCAATCAATTAATTCACCAACTTCTGAATCAAAATTATATTCTTCTTTTTTCAACGGTTTAAAATTTCGGATAATATGATTTTCAATTATCATTAAATCTGAAACCCCTATAGTATACTCCCTTTTACCTTTTTCTCTAAGAGAAAGGTTTTATAGTCTCTACATATACTAATAACTAAATTAATCATGAAAATGCCTCCGCCAAAAGGCGAAATTAATAATGATGGTTAACAGTACATGACAAAACAAAAGAAGAATCAAACTTAATGTCTGTTATAATAAAATACATGTACTCCATAAAGATTAATAAAAAAATCAATTTTTAAACATTTGGGTATTGTCAAGAGAAAGTTTTAAATAGGGAATTAAGTCGATTTAGAAAGAAGCGGTCATAGTGTAGTGGCCTAGCACCTGAGCCTTCCAAGCTCAAGACGCGGGTTCGAATCCCGCTGACCGCACCAATTTTTTTATATTATTAATCAAATCTTTGTCGTATTAGTTATAGAATATAAAAATAATCAAAGGAACAAATGTAGACAAAGCAATCAGAAACATAGCCCTTAAAATAAACTTCTCAATCATAATATCTGATTTTTGAATTGCTCTAAATATAATAAAAACTAAAATAATTGAATATAAAGTAATCAAAAAATAAATATAACTATATGTTCCAAATATTAAGCTAGGCCAAAGATAAGTACTAATAATTCCAGTAACTATGGTAAAGAACCCAGAAAAAATTAGAATGCCCCTACGTCCAAGAATTAATGCCAGACTCTTCTTTGAAACTAATCTATCAGAATCTATATCGCTGATTCCGGCTAAAGAAACTCCTGCTAGAGAAGAAAAAAATATTGGAATGGCCACAATAAAAATTATCGAAGTATCTAGAATCTTACTCTGGAAAACATAACCACATATAATTACATAAAATCCATGAATAAAAGCTACATCAATTTCGCCTAGTCCTCTGTAAGATAATTTCAAAGGAGGAGTAGTGTAGCTAATCCCGAGAATTATCCCTAAAACTAAAAGAAATAATACCGCTATAGAAAATGAAGTAACTTTCAGCAAACACACACCTGTTAAAACAATAATAAAAAAAACAAATATTATTGAATACTTAACTGCCCTAAGTGAGATCTTTTTCTGAACTAGCACTCTTGAACCCCCTGTAAATCTTGTAGGCCTCGGATTCAACTTATCTGCATTGTAATCGTAGTATTCATTTGTTAAAACCGTTATAAGTTCAATTAAAAAGATAATTGAATATCCAATAAAGAAATTTTTAATGAAAAATAAGTTGTTTAGCCTGTAAGATATTAGTGCACCTAACACGTAGACAACTAATGGCATAGAATAGAACTCAAGTCTCATCAACTTGAGCCAGGAAATTATTTTATCTTTTGATATCATGAAATCTAACAAAAAATAATTTACATTCTTTTATCCTTTATGATTACAAAATAGTTCCCAGAATAATAGAAATCGAGTAAATAGTCATTGAAATGTGGTAAAGTGGTAAAACTTTTAATCCAATTTCAGGGACAGGATTTTTTAAAAGTAGATAGTTTGCAATTGACAACAAAATAAAGGAAATAACAAATCCATAAACTGTAATCCTATTTATATTTAATAGCAGTATTATAGAAGCTACAAAATGGATTAAGGTGGATACTACTATCCAGATGACAGTTTTTCTAATTCCGTAGAGAAAAGTGACTGTTTTCATTTCCTTTGCAATGTCATTTTTTATATCTATGAGATCGTTTAATCCAAGGTGAGACAAGGCAAGTGGATAGAAGAAGAGGAAATAAAGCAGTGCAGTTTTATCAGGATATCCTACACATAGATATCCTGCAACAGGAAATATTGCAAAGTCTGTTCTTCCAAGAATCTGTGCAATTGGATATCTCTGATTTCTTTTCTTAGTTTGGTAAAAATACTCCATTAAATAGCAGTATAAATAGATTATTAAAACATATAAAAAATTAGGAAAAGGAAGAGTTAATATTAAAGTGACTGTGAGTAAGAAAAAAAGGAAAAATAATCGAAGTGCATTCTTTGATGATATTTCTCCAGAGGGTATAGGTCTATTCTTAAATAGTCTCCAGTATTTTGTAAGTTTATCGTATTCAACTTCTTTTTTGTCAACGTCCCTGTCAATATAGTCGTTTAGAACCATCCCACCTTCAAATCCAAAAAGTCCTATTAGTATGGCCTTTGCCAAAATAATCCATGAAAACCCTCCATAATTCTGAAATCCTAAGAATAAACCTGAACAGAATATCAATGGCCATGCAAACATGAAATGTGCTCGTGTAAGATTGATATACGATTTTAATAATTGATTCATGATTTCACGGCAAATTACAAAATTAAAAATAGTTTAAATTATTTTACATTAAAAGGAAGCATTATTCTATTTTTTAGAGTAAAAAAGATAAGAAGCTAAGAGCATTATAGCTACTATTATCCCGCCTAAGAAAATACTTGAAGTAAAGAAGAATGACTGCATTGGATCTGAAGATTGTACAGAAGGCAATCTAATTGATCCTAAAAAGGATGTTAAAAGAATATATCCAACTACAATGAAAGGTATGAATCTACCAATCCCAGTACTTTTAGGCCTTCCTCTAGGTGCTTGTTCAGAAGGTTCCATGAACCTAATTTAATTTTAATACTTATAAAATTATAGGCTATGCCGATTTTAATTTAATGATAAAAATAGCTCCACTTGGTTTATTGTCTTCAACCTTTATTTCTCCCCCATATCGTTCTATAGTTTTCTTAACAATAAAGAGACCAAGCCCACTGCCCTTATTTTCACCGTAACTTATTCCTTCCTCAAAGATCTTATCTTTTATATCTTCAGGTATGCCTTTTCCAAAATCAGTTACTTTTATCGTAGATATCTTATTTTTCGATTTTATGTCTACCTTAATTCTATCAGTTTTTCCATGCACAACAGAATTTCTCATGATGTTCTCAAATACTGAAAACAATGCGTCGTCTGCTATTACATTAGCATTGCCTTTGATTTCTATAGGAACAGTTATAGTAGTTGATACTCTCTCTACTATATCTCTAACGGGAATATGTATTAAATCACCCTTAGCAATAATGAAAGATTCAAGTTCACGAAGCCTATTTATTAACTCTACTCCATTATCTATAGAATTTTCCAATTTATCTAGAATTAGTTTATCCCCACTCTCTTTGTAAATTTCAAAGGTAAACTTCATTATTGTAAATTTATTCAAAAGATCATGCCTTAATATTTTATGGATAATTTGAAGTGTATCATTGAGCCCCTCGATCTGTTTATTTGAATTTATTAATTGCTCTTCCATTTCTCTACGTTTTGAAATATCATGTAACACTATCAATTTACCTATTGAAGAATGTTTCTTATCATAAATTGTTTTCAAGTTTACATCATAATATTTATTATTATGCGAAAAAGAGCCGTGATAATTTTCACTATATCTATGTTCATTAATAAATTTATTAAATTCATTCCAATTAATTAGCTCTTGAAGATTCATCCTCCTAATATCAGAGAATTTTATATTGAAAATGCTTTCTGCTGAAGGATTCATCCCAACGACTTGATTGACCGAATCTAGAATCAAAACACCATCTGGAATTTCATTGAAAACTTCCATATAAGCAGTTGGAACAAAATCCAATAAATTCTCCCGGGTAATGCCCCAATAGAGTACCATGCCTGTTATGGCAAATGAAACTGAAGTCATATCTATTGGAAAAGAAACTATACGGGATACATATAATAAATTTGAGATCAAAGGACCTAAAATTCCAATTAAAAAAATTATTCCTTGTTTTTTATAAATATTTAAGCTAAGGCTTAGTGAATAAAAGATAAGGACTGAGCTTATTATTACTATACTATGAGCATATATAAATTGTATCCAAAACCAAGTTCCATATACTTTGCCAAGTGCTAAAAGACCTGAAATATTCTGAATGAAAAATGATTGTCTCATGAGATGATGGTGCTCGTTAGTCCATATTAGAATTATAGTAATAATTGGAATTATAGATAACAAAATGATTTTAGAACGATTTATTAACTCTCCTTTTCCGATATATTCAAGAACGAATAGTATTAGAAATATTGAGAAAGTAGCTACCCCAAAGTATGAAAAATTACTCCAAAATATTTTAGCATTTAAGGTAGTGTTTAATAAATTAAAGAAATCTGCAACAGACCAAATAAAAATTGAACTCAGAAATAAGATTAGAAACTTTCTACCTACAGCCTTTTTTCTTCTATAGAGTAGAGCAATAATTATTGCTGAAAATAAGGAACTTGCCAATAATGGTATTTGATATAATGTAAATTGCATCATTTAATAGACCACTAGTACTTTAATATCAAGACATCGCACAAGTAATCGTTATTTTTTTAAAGCTTTAGTATAGTTATGAGATTTCTTCAATGAAAATTGAAATATATACAATATTATTGCTTAAGCATTAGTTTTATAGAATAGTGCTCCGGCCGGGATTTGAACCCGGGTCACGGCCTCGAGAGGGCCGAATGATTGGCCGGACTACACCACCGGAGCGTTTATCACTCCAATTATATAATACTTAAAAAATTAACGGTTAAATCTTTGAAGATAGGTTTATAAAGTTCTTAGAAATAAAAAATTAACTGGTGCCCAGATGATTACTTCTAATCATATTATTTTGGCTACGTGTTGTTGCCTCGTCTTTGGCGGGATTTCTTTTAAATTTAAGGCTGTTGATCTTTCTGGATTTATTGCCGGTATTTTTGTTGGTCTTCCTATAATCATTTTCGGTGGTTTTGAGTTTTTTTTCATCCTTGCATTCTTTTTTGTAACTGCGTCAATAGCTACAAAATTTAAATATGCAGAAAAAATAAGAAAAGGTGTAGCTGAAAAAAATAAAGGTGCAAGAAGTTATCTTAATGTCTTGGGTAATGGAATTGTCAGTGCAATATTCGCAGTACTATATTATGTTGGTCCAACTTATTTTAATCTAAATAGTGAAATATTTATTTTAGGGTTTCTTGGTTCAATAGCAACTGCAGCCGCGGATACTGCAGGTGGTGAAGTAGGAAGATTATCAAAATACAAGCCCCGTTTAATTACGAATCTAAAGGTTGTTGAAACAGGTTCAGATGGTGGGGTAACTATTCTAGGAGAAATAGCAGAATTAATTATTGCTTTATTAATAGGATTGGCGGCGTATTTTGCTGGTCTTGGTGGCATAGATATGATTATTATCACAACTCTTTCAGGATTTATAGGCTCAAATATTGATAGTTTTGTAGGTGCAACTCTTGAAACTTGGTATAGACGATTTGGAAATAATCACACCAATATTACGGCAACTATTGCCGGGGGCGTATTTGGTTCTCTTCTATATTTTTTTAAGATTTAGTTATTTTCGCCATGAAAAGGCCATTTGTATTATGGACATGTGGAAGAGATCTTCTGCATAGACTAACTTCGTCCGATAACTTTCTACCAAAAATTTCATTGAATCCTTCCTCTAAAGGAATGCCATTAATTTCAGTATCGATTTTAAGAAGTTTTATATCAAAGTTATCGAGAGCCCATTGAACAACAAATTCATTTTCCTCAGGTTCAAGGCTACAAGTAGTATAAAGGAGTGTACCCCCACTTCTTAATTTCTCAATACCTGCTTTTAGAAGTTTTTTTTGAATTTCACTTAAGAATATCACGTCGTGAGTGCTCTTCATAGATTTTCTCAAACTATCTTTTCTCATTATGCCACTGCCTGTACATGGTGCATCAAGTAAGATCTTATCAGGATCGTCTTTTAGTTTTGATATTTCTTCCCCTCCTAAATTGAATACTGCTATGTTAAGGCATCCCAATCGAGCGATATTGTTCTTAAGAGCTAAAAGCCTTCGTTTATTCACATCGAAGGCGTATATTGAACCATTGTTTTCCATAATTGCTGAAAGATGAGTTGTTTTACCCCCTGGTGCAGCACACATGTCGACTATAAAATCATTTTTTTCAGGAGCAAGAATTGGAGAAACGTGCATTTCAGCTACACCTTGTATATAAAGATAACCAAGTAGATTCTCTTGTGTAGAGGAGATAGCAAATTTGGATTCTTCAATAATATATCCAAAATCACTGACTTCTTTTAATATAAAGCCATTGTTAGAAAGTCTTTCATATAAATTGTCCTTAGATATCTTTAATGTATTAATTCTAAACGAATCCTTATTTTGAATCTCGTTTGCCTCTAAGAATTTAGGTAATTTATCGCCGAACATTTCATTGTATCGCTTAAGATTATCAAAGCTATACCCATATTCTTTTGCTAGGTCACTTAACTTCATCGAATCAACATACATATAAAAGAAGTTAGCATTAAAATAACTTATGCTTGAAATTGAAATGAAGGCTAAAATAGATAAATATAATCGTGGCAGGGTTGAGCAGATTGCAAAAAAAGCAGTGTTTTTAGGTGAAAGATTGGAGGAAGACATTTATTTTTCTTCTCCCATAAAGAATTTTAAAGAAACTGATGAAGCTTTGAGGATAAGAAAATCTCAAGGAAATACTATTCTAACTTACAAAGGGCCGAAGATAGATAAGATATCTAAATCAAGAGAAGAGATTGAAACTTTTGTTTCAGGCGATATAAAGATAATTCTTGAACGACTTGGATTTAATAAGTTCATAGAGATTAAGAAAAAAAGAAAATTATATCAATACAATGAATTTATGATTTCTATTGATGATGTAGAAGGTCTTGGAGAATACATAGAAGTTGAATTAAAATCTGAAAAGAAAGAAGATGTAAAAAAAATAGAGCATCTTTTTGATATTCTCTACCTAGATAGCGAAAGAAGATCTTATCTTGAACTTTTATTAATAGAAAAAAAATAAATTAATAAATTTTGAATCCTTTTTTAGAAAGGACTTTGTTTGCTAGTTCAATATTGTCCACTTTCAATACCAGTATTTTTTGATTGTCCATGAAACCGTAACCTAGTGCATCTTCGATATTAATGCTGTTTTCTCCAAGAATTCTTGCTACGTCTGCAACGTTAGAGTTTTCCATATTAACTCCAACTACTTCTTGAATATTTGCAATCATTTCGTGCTTTGATAAAATTGAAGCTCCTTTTTTTACATCGTTTGTTATCAGCCTCACTATACCAAAGTCACCTGCGTCAGCAATTGCAAGCCCCGATATGGATATACCTTCTCTCGATAGTTCTTCGATTATCTTTGAAAGTTTCTTTGGTTTATTTTCAATGAATACTGAAAGTATTTTCAATTATTTCACCTTTTTGTTACCTTGATGAAAGGTCCTGTCAAAGTTTCTTTTAAGATTTTATCAGATGGTTTCTTTGTCAAAAGGCTTACAACGATCATTGTAATCACTGCTAAGACGAAGCTGTAGAAACTAAAATGCATTGGTAGTTTCATTATAAACTGGTGGACAAATCCAAATGCAATTGATGTTATAAATCCAACTGCCATGGATGCGATTGCACCTTCTCTCGTAGCTCTCTTCCAGTAAAGCCCAGCAAGTAAGGGCATAACAAATGATGAGAGCATTATACCTATTCCCATCCATATTAATAGTGCTAGTAATTGAGGTGGTTTAATTGCAAGGTATAATGTCAAAATAGCTGCAACGACAACTACTGCTCTGCTAATATCTGTGATTGTTTTATCCTTTGCTTTTGGATTTATCAAGTTCTTGTAGATATCCCAGCTTACTGAGCTTCCTATTGTAAGCATTAGTCTATCTGTTGTAGACATAACTGCCGATAAAACTATTACTGCAAATAATGGCCATATTATTGTTGGTAAAGCGTAGTTAACAGCTGAAACAAATGAATAATCTGCGTACGGAACTTTCAATACTCCATCGGCTACCATTGCTCTTGCTCCAAATCCTACAATTTTTGTTAGGTACATAATTACGACATATATTGCAAATGCAGCAAATGGTGCAAATTTAAAGTATTTGTCTTTTTTAACTGCTAATACGTTGTTAATAATATGTGGTGCTGAACCAAGGCCCATTGCAAGTAGGAAGAAAAACGATACTAGATATAAGGGTGTCATGAATGCGTACCCTGCATATGGCGGGTGCATCTGTGGATAAGCAAGATTTACCATATTAGGATCTATTGAAGCCAAGACCGTGTTAATATGTGTGAATCCACCTGCAGCTTTTAGGATAAATGGAGATACTATAAGGACTCCACCTACGATGAATATTCCTTGAACTAAATTTACCCATGCAACTGCATATAATCCTCCCAATACCACATAAAGAAGTACTATTATGGCCGATATCAAAAGGGCTTCAGTGTGAGTTATACCAAATAGCCACACTAGAACGATACTTATTGCAGTATATTGGCCAACAAGATATATACCACTTGTGACAATTACAGCAAGCCCTGAAAGTGCCCTCATAAGTTTTGGACTGTAGAATCTATTTGCAAAGTAGTCTTGAACAGTCATATACCCCATTTTCTCTGAAATCTTGTGGAGTTTTGTACCATAGAACAATATACATATAGCTGTAGTCAATGGAACAAATATTTGCTCCCAGATACTAGGCCATCCTGCAGTGTATCCAAGCCCAGCAACTCCCAATATACTCATACCACTAGTCGCCGAAGAGATTATAAGTATAACAAAGAACCAAAATCCTAAACTCCTCCCTGCAACTATGTAATCCTCACTACTCTTAACTTTTTTCGATGCCCATGCACCTATTGCCAATATTATCAAAAAGTATAGGATTACTAAAGATGTCGTCAATAGTGATGCCATTACTCTTCCTCCTCTGGTTTGTATTTAAATCCCCAAAACAAAAGTAAAAGGGTTATAACTATCGGAACAATTAATACAACATAAAATGTTGAATCCGGTAGACCATATATCATTTAATTCCTCCTATTCTTCTAAATTTCTTTTATCTATAACTCGTTGAGCTTTACCTTGAGATCGCGGAATCGTTCCTTCTTCAACGAGCTTAACATTTGCTTTAACTAAAAGAACATTCTTTAGATCATCTTCTACTTTATCTTTTAGTTGAATTAAATCTTTCAAGTTTCCAGTAAAAAGATCCTTTGTTACCTCTATTTCGACAGTTAAGAGGTCAAGCGGGCCTTTTCTTTCAACTACTATGGCGTAATGTCCTTTAAAGACAGAATTCTTTAGAATTACCTCCTCGATCTGACTTGGGAAAACATTTACACCCCTAATAATGAGCATATCATCGCTTCTTCCATGAAGTCTTTCTATTTTGCGGAATGGTCGCCCACAGTTACATTTGTCTTCGTATACCCTAGAGATATCCCTAGTACGGTATCTGAAAATAGGCATAGCCTCTTTCCATAATGATGTAAAGACTAGTTCACCTCTCTCTCCGTCACCAACTATCTCTCCAGTTTTTGGGTCTATCACTTCCATTATGAAATGATCTTCCCAAACATGAAGTCCTTCTTTTTCCTTGCATTCAACTGCTATACCTGGGCCACAAAGTTCAGATAGACCATAATTATCGTAGGCGTCAATATTGAACAATTCCTCGATCCTATGTCTCATCCCTTCTCCCCATGGTTCTCCCCCAAATACACCTATTCTAAGTTTTAAATCCTTTTTAGGATCAATCCCCATTTCTTCTACTGTTTCTCCAAGAAGTATTGCATATGAGGGGGTGCTTGTAAAGGAGGTTGTACCAAAATCACGCATTATTTCTATCTGTTTCTTTGTATTACCAGACCCAGTCGGTATTACAGAAACACCAAGCCTTTCGGCACCGTAATGAAAACCAAATCCTCCTGTGAAAAAGCCATAGTTGTAGATAATCTGCATTGAATCTTTTTTTGTTAAACCCGTCGTTGCTAAGACTCTAGCCATTAAATCTGCCCAAGTATCAAGATCCTTTTTTGTATAGTAAACAACTGTAGATTTTCCAGTGCTCCCTGATGAAGCATGGAATCTAACTATGTCCTCCATCGGAACTGCCATTAATCCAAATGGGTAGTTGTCTCTAAGGTCATTTTTTGTTGTGAAAGGAAGTTTCTGAAGATCTTCAATATTTTTTATATCGTCAGATTTAAGATTAGATTTTTTCAAAGTATCTTTAAAAAAACGAGAGTTTTTTGCAGCGTAATCTACGCAACACCTTAGTTTTTTATTCTGATATTCTATTATCTCCTCTCTGGATTTGAACTCCAAAAAAACACCCCGTTAAATTTCCCTAAGTTAGGGATAAAATTCTACGAGGGACTTCAATAGCCATAATAATAGCAATAAACATAAGGGGGAGAGTACTCAAAAAGACTATCAAAAGGTTTGTAAAAATTCTCCCTCATTAAATCCCTCGTATTAAAAAAGAAAAGGATATTTATAAGGTTTTCTAATTTTTAATTATTTTTTGGATATAGTTCTATAATCCTAGGACTAACGTAGCTACAGAAAAGTATATTAGAATTCCAAATATATCTGCTACACTAGTAATCAAAGGTCCGCTTGAAGTTGCTGGGTCTGCACCTAATTTTGTTAATACAAAAGGGAGACACATGCCGATAGTACTCCCTACAATAACAATTAATACCATAGCTAATCCTATGATGAATGCAATAATAAGTCCACCTTTAAGAAGCCCTATAATAGAAACTACGGCACCTAAAGTCAGACCAAGTGCAAGAGAAACTATCAACTCTTTAATAAGGAGATTTGCCCAGTCACTTAATTTAACTACGCCTGTTGCCAATGCTCTAACCATAAGAGTAGCAGATTGTGATCCTGCATTTCCGCCACTATCAATTGTCAATGGAAGGAAAAATATAAGTGCTAGAGTCTCTGCAATTGTGCTTTCAAAGATCGCTACACTTATACCCGATATGACGCCCACTATAACTAAACTGGATAACCATGAAACTCTACTCTTATAGAGAAGACCAATAGATGCCTCTTTTATATTTAGTGTCAAATCATTTTTATTTTTTTTAGTTACTTCAATGGCACCTATTTTAAAGAAATCTTCAGTTGCTTCTTGTTCTTCAATATCTAGTAAATCATCAACTGTAAGCATTCCAACTAGTATTCCTTCAGAATCAACTACCGGGATTAGATTAATATCTTGTTTTTTTATTATTTCAACTGCTTTTTCAATATTATCATTGGCTGAAACACTGATAAAGTAATTATCCATTATGTCATTTATCGTAGATGAATCATCTGATAGAATAAGACGGGTCAAGGGTATATCATCTATAAGTTTGCCTTTATCATCAATAACATATACAATATCTATCGAATCACTGACATCAGCTTTTTCACGAAGATATTTCATAGAATTCTTAACAGTCCAATTAGATTTAATGGCGACAAAGTTTGTTGTCATTATCCTACCAACGGTATCTTTAGGATAATTCAAAAGATTCTTAGTTAGATCAAGTGTTTCCTTATTCATAAGCAGAAACAGTGAATCTTTTAGATCTTGGGGCAATCTGTCCAATAAGAATGCTCTATCATCAGGACTTAAGAAAGAAATAAGAATTTTCTTTTCTTTTTCATTTAAATAGTCAAGAAACATAATCTGTTTAGAAAGAGTTAAGTGAGAAAAAATATCTGAACTAATCTTAGGATTAATATTTCTAAAGAGCTGCAAAGAGTCCTTTATGTCTAAGGATTCGAGCAATTCTGCTATTTCAGGAGATTGTGGAATTTGAATGATTCTTCTCAGTTTTTCATATTGTTTTTGTTTTAAAGCTTTGGTAACTTCATTAATAAAATCCTGAGCCATTATATCCTCTTTTATCTTCAGGATATAATTCTTATATAAATATTTGTATTAAAAATAAAATTAAAAATAAAGAAAAATTATTTATTTTATATTAATCTGAAATGATTTTTCATTTATTGGAGGGACGCTTTCCCAAGGTCTAGCATAAGTAAATTTAATACTAGTGTCAGTATTTGATCCAATAACCTTGAATTCGTATATATCTTTTCCACCGCTGCCCATAAGTTGTGGCTCATCGGCTTTGTATTCAGTATTAACTAATTCTATTAGGTTACTATCATATTCCGGAGTCCATTGAAATCCCGTAGTTGGATTAGAGTTAAGAGATATTTTGAAAGAGTTTCCTTTCGCTACAACAATTGTTCCTGTATGAGTTTCGTCATATGTTTTTATATTGTTGCTAAAAAAGGCAAAGTAAGCAGCGATTAAAAGTATTAATATTGCTAGTGCCCCTATTAAGATTTTTATATTTTTATCCAAAATACCACCTGCCTTGCATTAATAAATTAATATTATATTAATATACCTTTGTATATGGTTCAAAATACTTTGAAGCTATATATTAGATATATTATGGCCTATGCTAAGTTAATAAATAATATGTAAAATTTTATTTAGAAAAAATTTAAAGTAAAAAGAAAAGGATTTCCTCTTTATATAGAAAAATAACCTTTTACTAAAACATCTACTTAATATCTTCTTGGGTTTCGCTTCTGGTAGCAATCCCTACAGTAAACAGGTCTTGTTCCATCTGGTTTGAAAGGAACTTCAGTTTCCTGTCCACATTCTGCACATGTTACTTTGTGCATTTCACGAGGAGGTCTATCATATCCCCCTCTTCTTTCACCATACATCTAAATTACTCCTTTATTTGAGCCATTAGTTGGCTCCTATCCTTAAATATAGTAAACAGTTTATAACCTTTACTATTATAAACAATAAAATCTTTATCATTTCTATTTTTTTCCAATAATATTTTCTATTTCTTTTAAGACATATTTACGATGCTTCTCTTTTCCAAACAAAGCATATATCTTCTCAGCTGTTTCTAGAGTTCTAATAGAAGAATCTAACCAATTAATCAGATCAGCAGAAAAAATTTTTAATCCATATTCTTTCCTAAATTCTTCACTAATTCTATTAGGGGATAATTTTGCTTTTCTTAAATCCAATAATCTTTTTCCTATTTCAATTTTTGGACATTTGCAATAGGGGGCATCCTTACATCCACATGCAAAAAATTCTGTTAATAGATTAATTAAAACTTCTTCTCCGTGTCTTGACAGAGATTCTTTTCTCGTATTAAAATATATTTTTTCTAATGTTGTTCCAGAAAAAAGAGATGAAGAATCGATTTTTAATATGGCTTGAAGTTTACTTGTTAAATAAGTATTTGGAAAAGGTAAAGTTTCAAAAAGAATCTGTCTAACATCTTCACCCTTAAAATTTTTTATAAATAATGCATGTTCTATTTTAAGAAAATTTGAAGACACAATTCTGCCAAATTTTGTAATATTTATTTTGCCCTCTTTATAATCAATAAGGCCCTCTTTCTTCATTGTATTCACAAATTCATTATCAAAATTAGGTGCAAATCCCATCTCAAAATATTTTTTGAGTTCGCCCATAGATAGATTATTGAATGTAGAAGTAATAGATAATGTTCTCTCTAAACAACTATCATTATCGTATTGAATATCAACTTTTTCAGATTTGTTTTCTAAAAGATAAAAACAATGATCTTCTTCTGATACATCCCCATATTTTTCTTGAGGATCTATTAGTAAGTATGCTTTTCCCTTGTCATGAAATGATGGTCTACCTGCCCTACCTATCATCTGTTGGAATTCAAATATCTTAAGTGGCTCTATACCCATTGATAAAGTTTCGAAAATAACTGCAGAAGCAGGAAAATCCACACCCGCCGCAAGAGCGGCTGTAGTTACGACTGCATCAATCTTGCCTTTCCAAAATTTTGTTTCTATTTCTCTTCTTTCTTTAAATGGTAGGCCAGAATGATAAGCAGCTGAATTTATTCCTCTAGTTTTAAAATGTTCTGCTAAAGAATGACAATTTTTCCTTGAATTTGAAAAGATTATAGATTGCCCTTTGTATCCCTTAGAGGATCTTTCTATATTTTCTTTTTTAATAATTCTAGATATCGTGTGAAGTTTTCCGCCTCTTCCAGAACAGAAAATAACGTGTCTTTCAAGAGGTACGGGCCTTTTGTCATAAATCACTAAGTCCATATTTAGTATTTCAGATAATTCTTTAGGATTTCCTACAGTGGCAGATAGTCCTATGAACTGCGACTTTGGAAATAGGACGTAAAGTCTTGATATTAAACTGTCAAGTATAGGACCTCTTTCCTTATCTTGAAGCATGTGAATTTCATCTATTACAACAGTTGAAATATTGTTAATTTTAATACCGGATCTAAGAATTTGGTCAATTCCTTCATAAGTTCCAATAATAATATCTGAATCTAAAGATCTGTTTATATCTTTTGGATTTTCAGCTATTCTTGATAGCCCAACTCTCAAGGATACGCTAATATTTGGATAATTGTCTTTGAAATCTTCGTACTTTTGCAAGGCAAGAGAAACTAAAGGGGACAGATAGAGTAGTTTATCTCCTTTATTGTTTCTTGAAAAAAAGGACAATTCACCTATAAGTGTCTTTCCTGATGCAGTTTCACTCATTACGAGGAAATTTTTTCCTGAAAACAATCCCTTTTCTATAGCTATAGACTGCACTGGAGTAAGTTCATTAATACCTCTCGAAACAAGACTTCTCTTAAATTCAATTGGAATTTCAAGTTCAGATATCTTGTGAATCTTAATGTCTAAAGGTGACGCCTCTATTCGATCATACATTGTAATAGATGAATCTCGTGTTGGATCAAATTTAGGGTCAAACACCATCAGCACTCTATCAACATCGGAGAATCTCTTCAATAATTTTTCTGCTAGTTTAGTATCTTTAATTCCTTTGTAATTCAAATCTTTTGTAATTTCTGCCTTTGCACATATCTCACAAATTGGCTCGGAATGATATGTATAAGGAGTTCCTTTAGTATTGATTCTATTGTCGATTAAACAAAATTTACATAATGAAATAAAATCGTACTTGGCACCATAAGAGTTCAACATATTAACAAAAAAATTAAATATCTCTTCTGTGAAATGGTCTTTTGAAATAAATATAGTATCGCTTCTTAGAAGTTTAAGCGATTCTTTAGGCATTAATACAGTTTCTTTATCATTTTCAATTTTTCTAAACTTTTTAGGAACGAATCTTTCTCCTTCTTGAGCTAAGACAAGTATATATTTTGTACTAATTTTCCCATTAATATATTCCAGAATCTCTACTTCGTCTTTTTT
Organism: Methanobacteriota archaeon; assembly: GCA_023622545.1. GTDB lineage: Archaea > Methanobacteriota_B > Thermococci > Methanofastidiosales > Methanofastidiosaceae > Methanofastidiosum. The sequence goes on from JAMNZA010000121.1 coordinate 21,253, forward strand.
TTTCTTGTTCCTAATTGCTATAAGCATTAAATAAACGTTTCCACAATATTTATAAAATAACCTTTTTAAGATAGTAAAGGTGATCTTCTGAAGGTTCTAATCGCTGGAAATTTTGATGTTGTTCATCCGGGGCATATCTACTTTCTAACTGAAGCATCAAAACTTGGGAAGGTCACGGTTGTTATTGCAAGGGATGAAACTATAAAAAAATTCAAAGGACGAGTTCCTGTCTTTAATGAAGAAGAACGTAAAATTATTCTTGAAAGTTTAAAGATGGTTGACAAAGTAATACTTGGAGATAAAAGAGATTTTTTTGCCCCTGTTATGAAGGAAATGCCCGATATTATTTTTTTGGGCCCTGATCAATACTCATCATGGATAGAGGATAGAATAAGTAAAAGTGGCCTAAATATAAAAATTATGCGACTTGATAAAAGACTCCCCTATAGTTCTAGTGAATTAAAGAAGAGGTTTTTAAAGGTATACTCATTAGCTTCTGAAAAGGAAGACATCGAAAAATAGTAATCAAAGGATTTGTTTTATGTTCAAAGAAATACCTCGTATTGAAATTGATGAGATAGTTGATAAGGCATTTAAACTTGCAAAGAAAAAGGCATTATCTAGTAAAAAAAATATGAATGAAATAGTAAAAGAAAAGGAGTCTATAAGAGTAACCATAGCAGGAGATACTTTAGCAGAGTCTCTTTTCAAAGTAGTAGATAGATACCCTTCCTTTGATAGACTACCTCCCTTTACAAGAGAGCTTATTG
>JAMNZA010000018.1 GCA_023622545.1 Methanobacteriota archaeon
CACGTGTAAAAGTATTTATTATTAAATATAAACTTTTCGGCATTTTAAAAAAATAAACTATAATAATAATTTCTATATAATATTTCTACAAGAAAACATAAAAGGGTATTTTTATTCATTCTTTTAATGAAGTCATTTAAGATTAAAGATGGGATATATTGGACTGGTGCTATTGACTGGCATCCTCCAAAACTTGGCTATGGTATTTCAAAAGGAACAAGCTATAATTCTTACATCATTTTGGATGACAAAATAGCCCTAATAGATACTGTAAAGCATGGGTTTACCCATGAGATAATTTCTAGGATAGAAGATGTCATTGACCCATCAAAAATAGACTATATGATTATAGGCAACTACAAGATGGACCATTCAGGTAGCCTTCCATTTCTAATGAAAAAGACAAAAAATGCGATAATTGTGACCACAGAATCATCAAAAAATGCCATTGAAAGATATCACGGCCAAAAATTTAATTTCCTTATTGTAAAAGATGGGGATATCCTTGATTTGGGTAAAAGAAAACTTCAATTTATTTCCTTTAAGATAAATGACAATGATATTTTAATGACCTATTCATCTAATGATAAGTTACTTTTTTCTGAAGATTTATTCTCCCAACATGTTGCATCTAACTTCAAATTTGACAAAGATATCGATGGAATTCTGGATGATGCACTCAGTTACTTTGTAAACTATTTAATGCCGTTGGGCAAGTTACCAGATTTTTCAAAGATAGAGGTAATAGCTCCAAATCATGGTGCCATTTGGGGTAACTTGTCTTATAAAATAATAGAAAATTACCAAAAGTGGATAAAGTCATCTTCTAATGATAAATTAACAGTAATTTACTCTAGCACCTGGCGAGGAAATGAGAAGATGGCATACGCAATAGCAGATGGTGTTAGCTCTATAGGAATAGAAGTAAATGTAATAAATTATGATGATCAAGAGTTGGGCAAAATTGCATCAGAGGTATTCATCTCAAAAGCAGTTGTTATTGGATGTCCTTCATTTAAAGGAGGTATACCTCCAGAACTTTCGAAAATCTTTTCTTATTTCAAATCTATAGGATTAAACAATAAACTCGCGGCAGTATTCACTTGCTATGAAGGCAAAAGCCCAGCTAAAAGTTTGACAGAATATGCATCTATGCTTAGTTTTGATTTGATTGATAGCCCTCTGGAAGTTATGTATGTACCAAATAAAACTGAATTAGAAAAGTGCTTCGAGCTTGGCGTGAAAATAGGGAAAGAAGTAAAAATACAAAAAGTTAATTGATTAGCATGGAAAAGGATCAAAAGATTAAAATTATTGAAACAGCGATTGAAGCCGAAAAGGAAACTCTTAAGACCTATATCAAATCAGCAATAAAAGTTTCTAACAGTATGGGTAAGAACATGTTCCTTAAGCTTTCTCTTGATGAGCTAAATCACAGAGAGTTATTAGAGAATGTCCTAAAGACAATGCTTGAGGGCGGGACATGCACTTATCCAGAAATTCAAAAGAGTGAAATCATTAAAATTGTTCCAGACCTTGAGAGCGAAATTGAAAAGAAGAGTTACCTTGGGCAGGACGATCTTACAGTTTTAAGATTAGCACAAACTGTTGAAAAAAATGGGATAGAATATTATAAAGAATGTATGAAAAATGCATGGGATGAAGAATCAAAGAAGATGTTTTCTTACCTTATGAAGATGGAGGAAGAACATCATGCGCTTATCCAGACCCAGATAGACTATATTGAAGGCACAGGATACTGGCTTGGGATAAGGGAATTTACTCTAGATGATTAGTTAGTTAAAATCTTTTATCAGGGATTCTAGGTCTCCGAATCTTACCTTCTGTTTGCATAACGATGGGAGGTAAACTGCAGCCTTTCCGGAATTAGTTGCAGTCCTACTATAATTGTCTTCAATTGGGGCGACTACCATACAAGTGTCTGCTAGAAGTTTTGCATACTTTTCGAGCTCTTGAGCAACACCAGTTCTTTCAAGCTCATTTTTGACATACCTTGAAGTGCATATCCATATATCCCCCTTGAAGGTTCTGCCTTCCTTCTTAAATATGTTGAGCGCTTCTTTTACTTCGCCTACTGAGCAGTGAGGGCACCCTATACATATTAATTCCATATCATCAGAGGAATTTAGCTTGCATTTGCTCTCCTCAATCTCCTCCTTTCCAACTTCTATTTTCTCAAGGTCATCATCTATTGCTTTATTTGATTCAGGGGTAAGGCCTTCTACATGATACAATGCAACTGATCCAGAAGCCGCCATTGAAGCGCCTAAAGATTTCAGTTTATCAGAATCTAATGAGAGATTTTTGAAATAAGGGATTTTGTTTCCAATAATAGTGCCCACATAATTCCCAAGGGCACCGACATCTGAGAATTTCTTTATTTCGGTCTTTACATCTATTATAATTCCAGCTTTCCTATTCCTTTCTAAATGAAAGCCGTAGTTTGGAGTCTTACCAATTATACTAGATGCAAGAGAGGAAGGGCCTCCCTCCCTGTTAGTCTTTGCACCCAATACAGAATTTGCAAAAGAGATTGCAGAGGATTCGCTCCATGCTATATGCTCCCCACAATCAGGTCTATTCCCAATAAGGTATGGTGTACAGGTACAGCTGCAATCTATCCCCATCTTTAAGTAGGCATCAAGGATCTCGAGTTGCTTTTCTGCAAACTCCTTTTTTATTTTCATCCTTTGCCATCCAATTGAGTCCATTCCTATTGGATTCAATGTGGCTTTTACTCTTATTTTGGAAGTTTTTGCAAACTCAGAAACAAAGAAAAGACCGGCATCGCCTATAGTCTTGTATGAAGCACCAGCTATCTGGCAAGAGGTAACGGGGATAAGCTTGTCTGCACCATATATATCACCTAATGATGCTAAAATCTCCATTGATTTCTGGCGAGCATACCCTTCTTCTCCATTTAAGATACGCTCTTCTTCCTTAGAAAGGTACATAGTATCTGAATCAATTAATAATATTATAAATCTTTGGAACTAAATTCAAAGCGAGACTAGTTAAATCCTCGCTGTTCGTTCCTCTTCTTGTAAAGGGTGTTGAAGCTTCCTATTTCAGCATATTTGACACCATGTGGGACATACTTTCCATAGTATAGGTACTTCCACCAGTGAACAACAAATCCACCTACTGCAAGCTCCTTTAGTTTTTTATTTTCCCTGTACTTTGAAAGTTTTAATTCATCTTCGAGTGTCCTGATATCTGAGACGGTGTCCCCACCATTTATGAAAAATCTGCTTGATTTCTTTAAGATTTCCTTACAAAAACTGTTTGTAGTTGATTCAGCCTTGCAGCAATCAAGGATCTCACGCTGTTCCCAGGACCCGTTTTGTAGAAATAGTCTCTTTGCAGCCATGTTCCCAATCATTGTTATACTGTTCGGGCCTATTGACTCAAACTTGCCCTCACCAATATCCTTTAGATTGACAGTTTTTGTCGTTCCATCAGCCTTCTTAATGTTTACATCTATAGGGAGGATCATGTTGATTGAGCCATCCTCGATCTTTTTTGCAATTTCTAACGCGTTTTCCTTTACTTTGTCCCAGTTCTTGGCATAGAATTTTTCTATAAGTTCTGTATTTTCTTTTCCTATAGAAACAGGAAGAGTTTTTTTAAGTGAAGGGGCTTTCTGTGAAAGAGCCCAAAGAAGAAGAACAAAAACAGGTCCACCGTCAAGGACAACCATAAGATCATCCCTTCCTTCCGTTAATCTAATGGCGTCAAGTTTTTCGGCCTTGGCACCGGCAACACCCCACATCTTTAGCTCAGAGGTGTCTGTATAGAGCTGCGTGATATCATAGAGCTCGCTTGTGAAGTAATCATTACAGTAACAACCATCTGTGAATAGCCTTAATGAAAGGGCATCCCTGTGGCAGCATGATAGGGCGCCATTTATCTTTCTATACTGTGTAAAATACTGCCAGTAATCTGTCTGTGAAGAGTTTTCTGGCGGGTTTAACTCCTCTGCACAGACCTTCCTCACGTTTTCTAAAAAGACTATGGAATCTTTGTTTGACCCATTCAATTTTTTTAATTCATTGATGTCCCTTGCAAAATAAATACCTGTAAAAGGCAAAGATGTTTTTATTTTAGAATTTTCTATCTCATGCTTTAATTCTTTGAAATTTTCTTCAATTGATTTCTCAGCCTTTGAGGCATGAGCTGTAATAAGTATGTTTGATCCTGGCTGCTGGTATTTTCTTAAATTAAAAATAGTATTAACCGTTTGTTCCATCCTGACTGAGGGCCCAGGCGGACCGTTTATATCCGTTCTAAAGTAGACCGTACCCGTAGTTTCAGGAAGATCAGAAAACTCAGCAAAGACAAGATTGTGATGTGGAGTTTTTAGTATTTTCATTTTCTCCCTCTGAAAAGTAAAATGGTCAAAAATTTATAAAGGTATTGCAAAGGACCATAAATTATTGTTCCGGGGTCAAAGTTTCTTCCTTTTTTTCCTCAATCTTTTCAGTGTACCTGCACTTGGGGTAACTAGAGCATCCGATAAATGGCCCGTAGAAAGATTTCTTTAGGACAAGTTCCCCTCCGCATTTAGGGCATTTTCTCCCGTCGAGAGATTTTGTGTAGTTGTTTTTGGAAGGGCATTCTGGATTTATGCATACCGTCTGAGGTCTTGAT
>JAMNZA010000036.1 GCA_023622545.1 Methanobacteriota archaeon
CAATATCTCTCCACCAGTCTGCTCTTCTACTAATTTAACGAAGTCAGGTATTGTTATCCTCATCTTTTCAAGCTCATCTTTTTCAATTCTGCCTGCAAAAGAAACAGGTTGGAAGTTTACCCCTCTAACGATATCAATATTATCTATACCAAAACGGATAATATCGTTGACCTGATCATCATTTACTCCTTTAACTAAGGTGGGCACGAGTACAACGCTAGTTAAACTTGCCTTTCGGAAATTATCCATCGCTTGGATTTTAATTGGAAGAGCATTAAACCCTCTTGCTGCAATATAAGGTTTTTCTGTTACACCATCGAATTGTAAGTATACAGTATTCAAACCCTTTTGTCTTAATTGTTTACAATATTCTAAGTCTCTTGCAAGACGAACTCCATTAGTTGCAACTTGAACTAGAGTGAATCCTAATTTTTTAGCCTCTTCTACTATATCAGGTAAATCATCTCTAATTGTTGGTTCGCCTCCGGCAAATTGTAATACCATTCCCGGAACAGGTCTTTCATTTCTGACTACTTTCATCATTTCGATTAATTCTTCTTTTGTAGGCTCAAGAACATAACCTGCTGTCTGCGCATTTGCAAAACATATGGGGCATCTCATATTACATCTGTTAGTAACATCTATGTTACACAGAACAGTGGGAGTTAAATGATCTGAACAAAGACCACAGTCGTATGGACATCCAGCCTTAACTTCTGTGTGAGGATTGTCTAGTTTAGGACCATTTTGATGATATTTTTTAGCATTAATATACATGTTATAATCTGACCAGTAGATATCTTGATAATCGCCATGTTCGGAGCAGGTCTTTTTAATAAGAACTTTCCCCTTTTCCTCAACTATATCGGCATTAATAACTTTGTAACATACAGGACAGATGGACTTAGTTTTATCTATTACCTTCTCTGACATATAATCCACCTTAAAAGCTATAATAGGCAATCCTAATATTTTATTTAAAAGGTTTTGCCTATAATTTTGCTGTCATTTATAAAATTATAGATTAATTAATTTGTAATAATGAATTGATATATCGAAAATAATGGTGAAAAAATATATTTATTTAACTAGTTTGACTTTATTAATCCCGGCTTCAAAAGCATTTAAATTCAAATCAAGCATCTTTGGTATGCTGTCCTTTATTGCTTCTGTCATTGAATCTTTAGATAAAAGGCTGCACATCTCATTGAATGCGCCTAGCATTACTATATTTGCTACGATTTTTGTTCCCAATTCCGAAGCTATCCTAGTTGCGTTAATTTCAGCGAGTTTGAAGTCTCCGTCGATTTTGTGGTCTGGGATCAATTCAGGGTCATATATTATTAGCCCTTCTCTTTTAGTCCTTGACGCGTATTTGTAAAACGCTTCTTGACTCATAATTATAGACACTGATGCCGATTCAACCTTAGGGTAGTCTATCTCCTCGTCTGAAATTACTACCTCGGACCTTGTTGATCCGCCTCTTGCCTCAGGCCCATAGGACTGGGTTTGAACTGCATTAAATCCTTGATTAACGGCAGCTTTGCCTACGATCACTCCGGATAGGATAATACCTTGTCCCCCAAATCCACTTATTCGTATGCCTGCCTTCATTTTAATTCACCACAGAATTTTTTATATTTCGCATTGAAATCTTCTTTTTCAGTATCGACAAGTTCCCCAATGATCATCTTATCAGTAGTTTTACCTTCAGCTATGAGTTTTTCGTATAGCTTAATATTAATTGTATTTTCTTTAAAATGTTTTGTCATGTCAAGCGTTGTCCCCATTTTATTCATTCTTCCATAAGATGTTGGACAAGGCGAAAGAATTTCTACAAATGAAAATCCTGTTTTTTGAAGGGCTTTTTTTATTGAGTTAATACATTGGATCGGGTGTGCAGTGGTCCATCTAGCGACGTAAGGTGCTCCTATGACCTTTGCCATCATTGAAAGATCAATTGGATATTCTATATTGCCATAAGGTGTTGTGGTTGTTTTTGATTTAAGAGGTGTTGTAGGGGCCACTTGCCCTCCTGTCATTCCATAAATAAAGTTATTAATTGAAATCACAGTTATATCGACATTTCTTCTTATGGCATGAAGGAAATGATTTCCACCAATAGCACCGCAGTCTCCATCTCCAGTAAATACTACCACTTTTAAATCAGGATTTGCAAGTTTTACACCAGTAGCGTATGCTATTGCTCTTCCATGCAGAGAGTGAAGGCCATCGGCATATATGTAACCAGGTACACGTGATGAGCACCCTATTCCTGAAACAAAGACAGTTTTATTCATATCAATATTAAGATCATGTATTGCACGAAGAGAAAAATTCATGACACTTCCTATGCCGCAACCGGTACAGAATATTGTAGGTAACATGTCTTTTCTTAGGTATTTATCTACAATTATATCATTAGAAACAAATCCCATTACTGCTCACCCTCTATGAATTTCAGGATTTCAAATGGTGTATGTATGGCCCCACCAATCTTTGGTGCAAGAATAACTTTTGTATCGCTTGAAACAGCTTCAGTGATCGGATGAATCATCTGCCCCAGATTCATCTCAGCAACAATTATTGTATGTGCATTTTTTAAAAGATCCCTAGTTTTTTCATAATGAAATGGCCATATTGTAATAAGTCTAAGATGGCCCACCTTCAAGCCATTCTTTCTAGCCATCTTAACAGCGCTGGCTGCCGGTCTTGAAGTTGTACCATAAGAAACTACTACAATTTCTGCATCTTCAAGGAAGGAATCCTCGTAATACCAAATACTATCAATATCATCTTGAACTTTTTCAACTAGTCTTCTCACAAGTTCTTCGTGTACATCAGCTGAAGTAGTAACAGGGAAACCCCTCTTATCATGAGTCAATCCTGTCACATACGTTCTATAACCAGATCCAAATGGTGCAAATTCGGGAACTTTTGAAGATCTAGTAAATCCAGTCCTATATGGTCTATATCTATCGGGCTCTATTGTGGCAGGAACTCTTTCTTCCACTAAGACATTTTTAATTTCGGGTAAAACTACTTTTTCTCTCATATGCCCAATTTCAGCATCCAATAAGAGTATTACTGGAACTCTATAATCCTCAGAAAGATTGAAGGCCTCTATTGTTAGATCAAGTGTTTCCTGAACTGACTTTGGTGCAAGGGCAATAATCTGATGATCTCCATGTGTACCCCACATTGCCTGCATTACATCTCCTTGAGCTGCTTCTGTAGGTTGTCCTGTACTTGGACCTCCTCGCTGAACATTCACTATCACGCATGGAATTTCAGCCATGCAAGCGTAACCTATACACTCTTGCATCAATGAAAATCCAGGCCCACTTGTTGCAGTCATGGATTTTACCCCAGTGCATGAGGCCCCAATTACTGAAGCTATACTGGCTATCTCATCCTCCATCTGAACATAGACACCACCAAGTCTTGGCATCCATTTTGCCATCCCTTCGGCAACTTCAGTAGCTGGTGTAATAGGATAACCTGCAAAAAATCTGCAATCTGCGATCAAAGCACCATAAACAGCGGCTTCATCACCCTGTATGAAAAGTTGATTTTTACCTAATAATCTTATAACGTCATTTGTCATCTTTATCCTCCACAATAATTGCAAAGTCAGGACACATCAATTCACATAAATGGCATTTAACACACTTATCAGAATACTTAACTTCAGGCGGGAATACACCTTTCTTGCTGAGTTTCTCAGATTTTACATATACTTTTTGAGGACAATATTCTACACACAAAAGACATCCTTTGCAGTAGTTTGTATTGATATATATCAAAAAATCACCGTAATAATGTAAAGAAGAAATTTATACTTCTTATAAAGTTTATCGTTATAATGTTTATATTAATCAAAGAAATAAAAATATTAGGACATTTGTCCAATAATTAATCTTATTATCGGCCATATTCAATATGGGCTTTGGCAAGATGTTTTGCTGCAAGAGCACCAATAAGAGATATTTCACCTGCAAGGACTGTTGATGCACATATCTCAGAAAACGCTTTAGAGTTATCCCCGCTATTTTGACCTGCGCCAGAAATCCCTAGAATATTCAATGCTTCTTTCTGAGTTTCAATTTTTGTTCCACCGCCGACTGTTGCAGTTTCTAAAGAAGGCATTGTAACAGCGAAATAGACTCCTTTATCGTCCTCTTCAACTGTTGTAAAACCTTGACTTCCTTCAACAACTTGCGCTATATCCTGCCCAGTCGCCAGAAAAACTGCAGCGACGATATTTGCAAAATGTGCATTAAATCCATAAGATCCTGCTTGAGCTGAGCCCAGTAAGTTTTTTCTGTAGTTTACCTCAATTATTGATTTTGCATCAGTCTTTAATTTTTCTTTTATGATATTGTCAGGTATTACAACTTCTGCTGTGATACTTTTTCCTCTGCCTTCTATCATGTTAATCGCTGATGATTTTTTATCTGTACACAAATTACCCGAGAGAGAAACACTCTTTATATCTGGAAATTTAGACTCAATTAAGTTTAATGCTGCCTCTGTTCCAATAGTGACCCCGTTCATCCCCATGGAATCCCCGGTATCGTAAACAAATCTCAAGAAAAGATTTCTTCCAACAAGATACGGGACAATTCTTTTTAGCTTTCTGAATCTAGAATCTTTTTC
>JAMNZA010000064.1 GCA_023622545.1 Methanobacteriota archaeon
GAGGTGGCGGAGCAAGACCTGGCTATTATTTTTTAGTTGAAGAGTATAAATTATTTCCTTTAATTTCAAAAGTTCTAAAAGAAGGTAGATTCAAAACAATTGACAAAAAGAAGAAGAAACCTATCGATGTTGAAATACTAAAAAAACATATCGAGGAAAAGGTGTGACAATGAAAGTTTTTATTTATCCCCCCAATAGTATGATATTACAAGATTTAGTTGAAAGATTTGGACATACTCCTTTAGCTCTTGCAAAAGAAATAGAGAGAAGAGTAAATGATCCAGAGCTTGATTCTCCTCCGATGAATATAACTGAAATAGATGTAAAAATCGGTTTGAAATACGCTGCTATAGAAGTTCCTTCTGGAGTTAGGGGTAGACTTGCAATGTTCGGACCCTTAATAGATGAAGCGCAGGCAGCAATTATTGTAAATAATTTTCCATCTACATTTGGATGTATGGCATGTGCTAGAACAAACGAGCTTACAATCTATCTAATAAAACAAAAGAAAGTTCCTACATTGGAACTAGATTACCCAACAAATGAAGAAGAAGTAGAAGATTTTGTTTCAAGAATAAAAAGTTTCTTGGAGGGACTAAAGTGATAAAAATAGCTCAACTTTCATGTGGTAATGATTATAGCGGTATTCAAAAAGAAATTGAAAAAGCAGCAGAAACCGTTGGGGCTAAAATAGTTTTCCCTGATGTTGATATTGATTTTGATGATGCAGTTGAGGATTTTGGATTTAATCCTGTAAGCCCCGGATTAAAATTAATGGTAGCAAGAGCAAAAGCGCTTGCAGATAAGACATTTGAAGCAGATGCAGTATTGATAGCCACATGTTTTAGATGTGCCGAAGGTGCTCTTATCAGAAACGAATTAAGAAGATATATCCAAAAGCATACAAAATTGCCCGTAGTCATGTATTCCTTTACCGAGAATACAAAGGCAAGCGTTCTTCTAATAAGAATGGAAGCACTTGTTACAATAGTTAAGAGGAAGGATCTATTAGGTAGGGAAAGACAAGTTGGAATAACAATGGGTCTTGACTCTGGATCAGCAACAACAAAAGCTGTTATTATGCAGGATAACCAGATTGTTTCAAAATTCTGGCACCCCACTTCAGGAGTACTAGAGTCAGCTGAGAAAGCAGTTAGTGAAGCACTCAAACTAGCAAATATGGACTTTAAAGATATAGAGGCAATTGGAACAACAGGGTATGGCCGATATATCCTAGGAGAACATTATAAAGCAAAACTTGTGCAAGAAGAAGTGACTGTTAACTCTAAAGGAGCAGCTTTTCTAGCAGGTAGGCAAAAAGGCGAAGCTACAATTCTTGATATTGGAGGAATGGACAACAAAGCAGTAACAATTAAGGATGGTATACCCGATAGCTTTACAATGGGTGGAATATGTGCCGGTGCATCAGGAAGATTCTTAGAAACTGCCGCAAAGAGGTTGGGGGTTGAAATAGCTGAGTTTGGTGAGATGGCAGCAAGAGGTGACCTCCATAAAGTACCAATGAACAGCTACTGTACAGTTTTTGGTATACAAGGGCTAGTTTCTACTTTAGCCGAAGGGCACAGCAAAGAAGATGTAGCCGCAGCAGCTTGCAGAAGCGTTGCCGAACAAATTTATCAGCAGCAACTTCAAGAAATTGATGTTAGATATCCAGTAATTCAAGTAGGCGGTACATCACTTTTGAAAGGCTTAGTTAAAGCAATTGGGGCTATCTTAAATACTGAACCGGTAGTTCCTGAAAACTCACAATTTATAGGTGCAGTTGGAGGAGCCTTACTTTCCTCAGGATTTATCTAAAGGTGACCGGACAATGGAAATAATAGTCGAAGGACTACCTGCTCAAGAATCAGAGGGTTATGTTGCTCTTATTAACGATATAATGAGAGAATTTGAGATCCGAAGAAGCATTGAAAAAGTATACTTCTATGGAGATACTGAGAATTTTGTTTTTATAACTTCAATCCGTATAAAAAAAGTCCTCGAACCTTTAAGGATAGAAGATGTTGCTATATACAACCAGGAAAAAGAAATTCTATCTGTAGAAGATGAATTTTATGTCCCAAAGATTTTGTCCCTTCTATGGAGTCTTTCAAAAGAAGGCATTGAGCAAATAGAAAGAACTGAAATTAAAATCCCCCTAGAAATATTCAATAACATAAAAAGTGAAATAGTATACTACCCCACAGAGGACCTTAAGAACAATGTTCAAGAGGCAATCAATAGGGTGTTACCCGAAGCAGCCAGAATTAAATATATCCTAACAGCTGAAAAAACAGTTACTGTGGCATCAAGTGAGAACGCATTATCAGAAGATAGTAAAAAACTTGCTCAAAAAATGCATGAGAGGGACTAGGTGAGAACTAATGTTTAGAATGGCATTATTTGAAGGTGGGCTTCACAGAGCAGATGAATTAGAAGATCTAGTAGACGACCTTGGAGGATTCTTAATTCAAAAAAACATAACTCAAATCGATATTACCCTTATTATTGCAGTTCCTGATGAAGATTATGGGCTCATCGAAGCCAAAGCAAAAGAGCTAAGAGGAAAACTAATTGAAGTTCCTCTTGCGGGTTCAGAAATAACTATTGTTTCCCCTTCTCTTGGAAAGCATCACCTTCCTCACCCAGTTTGTGATATTTCAGAGTATATCCGAAGAAATGGGGCAGTGACAAATGTTATGGGGCTTGCTAGGGGTGTTGGTCAAAGAATAAATCAGATAACTGCTACGGAAAAAGGAATGATAGAAGAGGCTGATGTAGCGGTGTATTCTTTAGGAAACTTTAGCCGATGCCTTAGAAAAAAAACACACCTATTTGATGATATTGATATCCCTGTGGTTGTTCTTGGCGGACCTAAAATATTCAACATTGAAGGCCTAGACTACTATGTCGGTGGCATAGGAAGAAGAAGTCAAAGACTCCGGCAGAAGTATGATCTTGATATCTTTGACGCCATGGTAAAAGAAATATCAAAAGCAGTTGAAAAAAGAAGAAGAGAAATAGAAGAAGATCCTCTAATCTTAGAGCCAATGTACCTGAAAAAGATCCTTGAAGAAAATGTGGAAGGCATTGAAAAAATTATTTCTCCCATCCCTATAGTGTTGAATGTAGACGGTGTCAAGGTAAAAATGCCTTTAAACCAATTCAAGGACAAAATAAAAAATATTGAATTTGATGGAAGAAAGATTGAAGAATATTGTAATATTTACCAATCACCTTACACTGGATTCACAATACTGAAGATTTATACAAAATCTTATTTTGAATCAATAAGAAAATAATATTTATGCCCATTTTTTCTTAAGATAATAAAAATAGCCTAATATTAGAGGAGTCCCGAAAGTTCCGTAGGCTATAAGATTTACAATTCTTGAACTAAATACACCAAAAGTATTGCTAAAGGCCATCATCAAGATAAATATGATTAAAGCGAATAGGACATATCTTAAGTTAGGAATAAATGAAATCCCAAGTTTCTTGAGTATTAATATCATTCCAATAACACACGATATCATTGTTGCTAATGCAGCTCCATTGATACTATACTTAGGTATTAATAAATAATTTAAGATGACATTTAGACCTGCAATTAGAATTGTTATCTTCATCGGTAGCCACTGTTTTTCCATAGCTTGAAGTGAAGTTGAAGCAACATAAAATAATGAATAGAAAAGCATACCTATAGAAAGGATCTTTAGAACCCAACCTCCCTCTCTTACTCCAAATAGAAAATATATAATTGGATCTGAAAATGCAAATAGTGTAAGTCCAATAGGCAGTGTTATGTTGAAAGAAGCATTCAGAGAAGATGAAATCCTAGTAATTTGATCTTTTCCAATAGTTTTTACTTTGGAAAGTTCGGGTAGTAATACAGCAGAAAGTGCTATTGCAAATGAAGGAAGGATACCTGCAGTTGGTGAGGCCATACCATAAATTCCTACAATATCTGGTCCGAAGAAATGAGCTAACATATAAGTATCCGCATTGAAAAGAAGTACAAGGCTTAATGAGAATATAGAAACAGGGAATGCAAATCTAAGAATTTTTTTAAACTCCTTAATGTGATCTTCTTTTATCTTAAGTTTGATTCCACTTTTAATAATCAAAATTAATGAGATTATTATGCCTACTATGTAGCCTCCAACTAGTGCCGCAGATGCCCCAGAGACTCTGTAAAAATAGGTTAGTGGAACTGAAAGTAAGAAATATGAAAGCGACAGAGCGAATATTGAGATTGCCATATAATTGACCTTCTTTATACCAAGAAGGATCCCTGTAAAAATTGAGAACAGGACCCCAAGAGGTATTACTACAAGAATTATCTTTAGTGGGGTATCAATTCCTTCCCGTATATCCGGAGAATAAAAACCTCTAATAGCGGGCAAGATAATTAATAAGAAAATCAATAGTAATACTCCCAAGGGAGCGAATAATAGTGATGCTGATATTTTATCTTTTTTCTCTTCAGAATCATAAATAGAAGTGAATCTCGAAACTGAAGGTGCTATACCAAAAGAAGATAGAACTAAAATCAGTGATTGGAAGGGCATAATTGCAGAAAGAAGCCCATATTCATTTAGAAGTA
>JAMNZA010000053.1 GCA_023622545.1 Methanobacteriota archaeon
CTACAAAAAAGGATAAATCATTTGAAGAAATAAAAGAAGAAGATCCGAACAAAAAAGAAGAAAAACAAAATTGTCAGCAGAAAACACTATTCGACTTTTAGAGGATTTATTATGGAATATTCTATATCATCATCACTAGACAAGATTCCTAAATCTGGTATCAGAAGACTGTTTGATCTTGCACAGAATATGGAAGGAGTCATAAGCCTTGGAATAGGTGAGCCAGATTTTAATACGCCACAAAATATAGTTGATGCAGCCATAAAAGCATTAAAAGAAAACAAAACTTATTATGCTCCAAATTCTGGACTTCTTGAATTAAGAAAGGCTGTTTCTGAAAAGATGAAACTAGATAACAAGATTGATGTATCAGAAAATGAAATCCTAATAACTGTTGGCGGCGGAGAAGCTTTATCCCTCGCGATACAGTCTACAATTAAAACTGGCGATGAAATTATAGTTCCATCTCCATCATTTGTTGCTTATTCTCCGACAATTTTACTTTCTGGTGGGAAACCTATTGAAGTAGAATGTAAAGAAGAAGAAAATTTTATTCTAAATCCCGATAGCTTAGAAGAAAGTATAACAGAAAATACAAATCTATTGATAATTAACACACCTTCAAATCCAACTGGTGCTGTAATGGAAAAGAAGGATTTGGAGAAAATAGCTGATATTGTCCAAGAATACAATCTCAAAGTTATATCTGATGAGGTATATGAGAAGCTTATCTACGATGGAAAGATTCATACAAGTATGGCATCGTTGAACGGCATGGAAAACAATGTAATTACTATTAACTCATTTTCGAAAACTTATTCTATGACTGGTTGGAGAGTAGGATATTTGTCCTCAAAAGACGAAACTCTATTTGAGAGGATGTTAAAGTTACACATGTATGGCCCTGTATGTAACAACACCTTCGCTCAGTTTGGAGCTTTAGAAGCACTAAAAGGCCCACAAGATTCTGTTTATCAAATGAGGGACGAATTTGAGAAAAGGAGAGATCTACTTCTAAAAAGAATAAAAGAAATGAACGGCGTGAATGCAATAAAACCTGAAGGAGCGTTTTATCTGTTCATGAATATTTCCGAAACAGGAATGAAGTCT
Source organism: Methanobacteriota archaeon (assembly GCA_023622545.1). Classification (GTDB taxonomy): domain Archaea; phylum Methanobacteriota_B; class Thermococci; order Methanofastidiosales; family Methanofastidiosaceae; genus Methanofastidiosum. Next base: position 1,111 of record JAMNZA010000053.1, read on the forward strand.
GATGAATTTTCAGAAAGATTGTTGAATGAAGAGAAAGTAGTCACAGTTCCTGGCTCAGCTTTCGGACCTTATTCAAATAATTTTGTTAGGCTAGCATACCCTCTAAAGGCAGAAAAAATCAATGAAGCTTGCGATAGGATTAATAAATTTCTATCAAAGAACTAATCTTCTTCAATTTTCATTGATTTTATGTTGAATTCTCTTCCCGATAGAACAGTTAAATCATTTGATCCACATTCACATATCATCGATAATATTGGAAGATCATTATCAGATACAATTTCAAATTCTTTACGGCATTTGTTGCATAATACCCTAGGTTTTAAATAAGTAATATCAAGTTCTGCACCTTCAGCAATTGTATCTTTGGAGATCACATCAAAACAAAATGTTAGTTGTTCAGCATTTACTAAAAGAATCTCTCCCATCTCTATCTTAATTGATTTAATCTTCGTAGCACCTTCTTTTTCGGCTGCTTGCAAAACTGTTTTTAATATTCCATCGGCAAGAGAAAGTTCGTGCATAATTTCACCAATACACTTTTATATACTCTGAAATGATTATTTAAAAGCTTAGGGGGAATATTTTGAAGGGATATATAATATGGCCAACTTATCTTGATAAAAACCTTTCAAAAAAGAACGGAAGAAAGTTACCAAAAAACCTTGCCTTAGACCATCCTAAATATGAGGAAATCAAAACAGCTTTAGAATCTATTGGATTAAATCACGAAGGTCAAAAAAACTCTAAATACCCAAAGGATCAAGGAAAAGATGAAAGAATCTATGGTAGATTCATAGTTGAAAAAAAATTCTCAAAGATTGAAATATTAAAAAAAATATCTAAAGAGATAAGGAAAAATAGGGGTGGAGCTTAAGATCTATCTTGTGGAGTTTCAACTTCTTGTATAATTCTTTTTCCTGCTACTACTTTATCAATACTGTGAACTGTACCTCCAAGTTTCTCGATTTCGTCTTTTAAAGTTTCATAATCAATTGAATCCCCTTGAATTGAAAGTTTTATTGTTTCTGTTTTTTGATCGATCTCTATAACGGAAATGTTAATTCCGATAATCCCTGGAAGTTCAGCTAATCTATTAGCAAATTCAGGGAGTATTGGCTTATGAGGTTTTAAAACATCAAGAACTATAACCCTTATTGAACTCATGTAAATATCTCTTTAAAATTAGCATATAAAGTTTTGGAATTATAATTTTTATTTACAGGTGATTAAATTTATAAGTTTATTTTCAGATATAACATGGGATTATTATGGAAACTATGGAGGCTATTCATACTAGGAGAAGCGTGAGAAAATATACAGATAAGAAAATATCTGAGGATTTAGTGGAAAAAATATTACGTGCTGGGATGAGTGCCCCATCTGCAGGCAATCAACAGCCTTGGCATTTTATAGTAATAGACGATAATAAACTTCTTGAAGAGATCCCAAAAGTTAGTCTCTATGCACCTATGGCAAAAGAAGCGTCAGTTGCAATAGTTGTTTGTGGGGATATTCAATTAGAAAAATATCCAGGATTTTGGGTGCAGGACTGTTCAGCCGCAACACAGAATATGTTATTAGCTGCCCATGCACTAGGTTTAGGGGCTGTGTGGTCCGGTATATATCCTCTTGAAGGTAGAGTTAGCGGTTATAGATTGCTACTAGGAATTCCAGAAAATGTAATACCTCTATCAATTATAATTATGGGGTACCCCTTAGAAATTCCTAAACCTGTTGACCGATACAAAAAAGAGAGAATTAGATACAATAAATGGTAAAATACCTCTTAGAGTGATATTTTCCAAACTATCTCCATCTTGGATGGATATGGATAAACCTTATAATTTGATTTTTTTATTTCCTCATATAAACAAATACGATAGTGGTGAGACTATTATGAAAAGACAAATGGTAACTATTGACGGAAACGAAGCTGCTGCTTATACAGCTTACCATGTCAATGAGGTAATTTCTATTTACCCAATTACTCCTTCCTCAACAATGGGAGAACTGTCCGATCAGTGGGCTTCTGAAGCAGAGCCTAATATATGGGGAACAGTACCCCATGTAACTGAAATGCAGAGTGAAGCTGGTGCAGCAGGAGCTGTTCACGGTTCATTACAAAGAGGTGCACTTACTACTACTTTTACTGCATCTCAGGGACTCTTATTAATGATCCCTAATATGTATAAAATTGCTGGAGAACTCACTTCAACTGTTTTTCATGTAAGTGCTAGAACTCTTGCAACTCATGCGCTATCTATCTTCTGTGATCACGGAGATGTTATGTCCGTAAGATCGACTGGATTTGCGCTTCTAGTCTCGAACTCAGTCCAAGAAGTAATGGATCTTGCACTCATTGCACATGCTTCAACTCTAAAATCAAGAGTACCCTTCTTACATTTTTTTGATGGATTTAGAACATCTGCAGAAGTCTCCAAAGTTGAGCGCCTATCTCTTGAAGATTTGAAAAAAATGATAGATGGTGACCTAGTAAGAGCTCATCGTTCTAGAGCTTTGTCACCTGACAATCCAATAATTAGAGGGACATCCCATAATCCAGATACATTCTTCCAAGCAAAAGAAACAATAAATCCTTATTACAATGCTTGCCCAGATATAGTCCAAGAAATGATGGATAAATTTGGAAAATTAGTTGGTAGAAACTATAAATTATTCGAATATGTTGGTGCACATGATGCTGAGAGAATAATTATAATTATGGGAAGCGGGGCAGAAACTGTTGAAGAAACTGTTGATTACTTAACAAAGAAAGGCGAAAAAGTCGGTCTCCTAAAAGTTAGACTTTACAGACCATTTTCAATCAAACATTTTATTTCATCTCTACCTTCATCGGTAAAAAGTATTGCAGTCCTTGATAGAACTAAGGAACCTGGAGCGGTAGGAGAGCCTCTATACCTTGATGTTACAACTAGTATAAGTTCTGCTTTTTCAAATGGCGACTTAAAAATGGAAAAGATGCCTAAAATAATAGGTGGAATTTATGGACTATCGTCAAAAGAATTTAAACCTTCTATGGTAAAAGCTGTTTTTGATGAATTGAAAAAGAGTTCTCCAAAGAACAGGTTTACTGTTGGAATTAACGATGATGTAACTAATCAAAGCCTTGAATATGACCCAAACTTTTTCATTGAACCTTCCAATAGGACAAGAGCTGTCTTTTTTGGTCTTGGATCTGATGGAACAGTAAGTGCAAATAAAAGCTCAATTAAAATAATAGGTGAAGAAACAGACAATTATGCACAAGGTTTCTTCTACTATGATTCCAAAAAAGCCGGATCCCTCACCTTATCACATTTAAGATTTGGACCAGATCCAATTAAATCTCCTTATCTAATAGATAAAGCAAATTTCGTTGCTTGTCATCAAAGTTCATTCTTGGATAGATATGAAATGCTCAGTGTTGCTGAACCTAATGGAATCTTCCTTTTGAATAGCATTCATTCCAAAGATGAAGTATGGAACTATCTCCCAATAAGTGTTCAAAAACAAATAATAGAGAAAAATCTAAGATTCTATGTTATTGATGCTTACAAGATAGCTAATGAGATAGGTCTTGGTGGTAGAATCAACACAATTATGCAGACATGCTTTTTTGCTCTGAGCAATGTTCTACCAAAGGATGAAGCAATAAAAGAAATTAAAAAATTTACAGAAAAAACCTACGGAAGAAAGGGAGAAAAAATACTAAAAATGAACTTTGAAGCAATAGACAAAACACTTGACAATCTTCATCAAGTTATCGTTCCTAAAGGCGTCACAAGTAATTTTGATTTGAAAATCTCAATGCCCGAAGGAGCTCCACCTTTCGTAAAGAATGCAATAGCCAAAATGATTATCGGAAAGGGAGATGAACTACCTGTAAGTGCATTTCCTTCTGATGGAACATACCCCACCGGTACAACAAAATGGGAAAAGAGAAATATATCTCTTGAAGTCCCAGTGTGGAGCCCCGAAACTTGTATCCAGTGTGGAAAATGTGTATTCATATGCCCACATGCAGTAATTAGAGCTAAAGTTTATACAAGAGACGTATTAAAAAATGCGCCTTCTTCATTTAGATACACTGAAGCTAAATTCTCACAATTTAAAGATTATTTATATACAGTCCAAGCGTCACCGGAAGATTGTACAGGATGTAAACTATGCCATGAAGTTTGTCCAGCAAAGAATAAACAAGATCCCAAACTAAAAGCTGTTAATATGGTATTCAAAGACACAATACTTGATAGAGAAAAGGATAACTGGAAATTCTTTGATTCCATACCTTACCTCGATAAGGACCAAATAAATGGTACTACTGTTAAAGATATCCAACTATTACAGCCACTCTTTGAATTCTCCGGTGCATGTGCTGGATGTGGTGAAACCCCATATGTAAAGTTATTGACCCAATTATTTGGAGACAGGGCAGTAATGGGCAATGCAACAGGTTGCTCATCTATCTATGGAGGAAATCTACCAACAACTCCTTATACAACTAACAAAGAAGGCAGAGGCCCAACTTGGTCTAATTCCCTCTTTGAAGATACTGCAGAGTTTGGTCTAGGTATGAGGATAGCATTGGATAAACAGTATGAATATGCATTAGACTTAATAGATAGACTTGCAGAGGATTTGGGAAAAGAATTAGTGTTCGAGCTGAAAAACGCAGATCAGAAAACAGAAACAGGAATAAATAAACAGAGAGAAATGGTAAAATTACTCAAAGCAAAGCTAAAAGGTATTCAAAAGCCTGAAGCAAAGGATCTTTTGAGTCTATCTGATTCCCTTGTCAAAAAGAGCGTATGGATTATAGGTGGAGACGGATGGGCTTATGATATCGGATATGGCGGACTTGATCATGTTCTTGCCCAAGGTAAAAATGTGAACATACTTGTATTGGACACTGAAGTTTATTCTAATACAGGAGGACAGAAATCTAAGGCAACTCCTATTGGAGCTATTGCTAAGTTCGCTATGGGGGGAAAAGCTTCACCTAAAAAGGATTTAGCTATGATGGCAATGAATTATGGGAATGTATATGTGGCAAGAGTAGCGCTTGGTGCAAACAATGCACATACAATCAAAGCTTTCCTAGAAGCTGAATCTTTTGAAGGTACATCAATAATTATAGCCTACTCGCATTGCACACAACATGGATACGATATGGTTAGAGGCCCTGACCAACAAAAAGCTGCTGTTATGTCAGGATATTGGCCTTTAGTAAGATACGATCCACGATTATACGATCAAGGAAAGAATCCATTCCAACTTGACTCAAGTAAGCCTTCAATTCCACTCCAAGATTACATCTACAATGAAACTAGATTCAAGGTTTTGACACGAAGCAATCCAGAAGTTGCAAAAAAATTACTTGGATATGCCCAAAAAGAAGTCAACAAAAGATGGGAACTTTACAAATATTGGTCTGAAATGCCCGGCCCTAAACAGGAGGAAAAATGATCGATCTTTCAACAAGCTACATGGGGATGAATCTAAAAAATCCTATTGTGGCTTCTTCTTCTCCGTTTTGGGAAGATATTAAAAATATCAAAAAGGCTGAAAAATCTGGTGCTGCAGCGATTGTATTACATTCACTCTTTCAAGAACAGACTGAAATTGAGCAAGAAGAACTTAACAGATTTTTAGTTGAAGGTTCAGAGAGTTATGCTGAATCAATAACTTATTATCCTGAAATAAAAGAGTTCAAATTTCTACCAGACCAATATGTAGACCTAGTTAAAGAAGCTAAACAAAATTCCACAATACCAATTATTGGAAGTATAAATGGCGTTTCAGATGGTGGGTGGATCAAATATGCACAAAAAATTGAAAATGCTGGGGCCGATGCTTTAGAACTCAATATTTATTATATCCCAACTGATTTCTCTAAGAATTGTGTAGAAATAGAGCAGAATTATTCTAATCTAATAAAAGCTGTAAAACAAAAAGTTAAAATCCCAATTGCCGTTAAATTAAGCCCTTACTTTACTTCAACACCAAATATTCTAAAAACTTTTGAAAAGGCTGGTGCTGATGCATTTGTCATTTTCAACAGATTTTATCAGCCAGATATCGATATAGAGAATTTAGAGGTAACACCAAACCTTATTTTAAGTTCTAGTGAAGAGTTAAGACTAAGGATTAGGTGGTCAGCTATACTTTATGGTAAAATAAGACCGGATATTGCGATAACTGGTGGTATCCATACAAGTAACGATGTAATTAAATCAATGATGGCCGGAGCAAAAGTTTCTATGATGACTTCTTCATTAATTAAGAACGGTATTAGTCATATAGAAAAAGTCATATCTGAAACAACTAATTGGCTTTTAAATCATGAATATGATTCAATTAAATCAATTCAAGGACTTATGTCTCAAAGAAATGTTTCTTCACCCTCGGCATACGAAAGGGCGAATTATATGAAATTATTGGGTTCTTACAGATAATTAATAAACTGACTTTGACTTTAGTTTTTTTTCTGCTATTGAAAAAATTAGATCTAGCGATAAAGCAATTAAAATTGCAGGTATTGCTCCACTTAGTGTTTTATTAACATTAAAACTTGCTAAACCTTCGAAGATTATTCTGCCCAATCCACCACTGCCAATTATAGCAGTCAAAACTGCAATGCCATTTGCAATTATGGCAGAAAATTTTAATCCTGCAAATATTGCCGGGTATGCCAAAGGAAGCCTAATGTATCTTACTAATTGAAGATCAGTTAGCCCCATACCTCTTCCAGAATCAATAAGCGCAGGATTAGTTTTTGTAAGACCAATGTACATATTTTTTATTATTGGAAGAATTGATCCCAAAACTATTGCAACGATTCCTGGTAAAAACCCTATACCTGCCAAAGGAACTATTATTGCAACTAATGCAAAACTTGGAATAGCCTGAGCCATATTGGTTATAGTGAGAACAAGATAAGAAAAACGTTTGTAGAATACAGATAATATCGCTAGAGGAAAGGCGATGCAGATATCTATGATTAATGATGTAAAGACCAAAGATAACTGTTCGATTATAGCATCAATAAGAAATACTAGGGCTACCATGGATTGTATCTCCTAGCCAGTTTATTTTCTATAATCCATGCAACAGCATCAAAAACAACGCCAAGTGTCCCAACCCATAAAGATGCTATTATTATCGCTGGTATATTATATTGATGTATCCCAGCTTGTAAAGGAACTCCCAGACCTCCTGCAGCTATAAGGCCACCCAGAGTTATTATTCCCATGGTATAGACTACAGCAACTCTAATACCGCCACTTATTAAAGGCAAGGCCATCGGAAGTCTTATTTTAAATAAAATTTCATTTTTGGTAAGGCCAATTGCTTTTGCAATTTCTATATACTCGTTACTTACATTGGCAAGTCCGGTATATGTATTCCTCATTATAGGTAATATTGAATAAAGGACACATGCGGCTATCGTGGGAGGTTCACCGAGCCCGAGTATAGGTAATAAGAAAATGAACAACGCCAACTCAGGTATTGTCTCTATAACATTTAAAATGTTAAACCAAATATTTCCTACTCTCGGATTGCTATACACTAATAACGCTGCTATTATGGCGATTATAATAGAGATAGATAATGCTATAAAAAACATCGAAAGGTGTTGGATCGTCCTCAAAGTAAGTTGTTGTGTTGCCCAAACTGAGATTATTGTATCTAACATACTCACCAATTAATCACATCTAAACTAAATTAATTAAAACTGAGTCAATCATTACTAATCCTTGAATTTCATTTTGATTCATGACAATCGCAAGTTTTTCATTAGAAGATTTTAGGAGAGTTATTATTGATGAAAGATTTTCATCTGGAGGGACTATAACTAATTTCCTTCCAAAATCGTTTATAGATCTTCTCATATCTTCATTCTTTAATAAATCGCTTAGTATGACCTGTTTAATATCGCCATTTGATTCTTTTACTATAGATAATTCTATTTTATTTGAAATCATTATATTTACAGCTTCTTGGCAAGTCATGTTTTCTTGAAGTAGATACTTCTTATCCATTGGAATCATTACATCTTTTGCTTGAAGGAATTTTATTGCCTTGAATTTATTTTCACTTCCAATTATTTTTGAAACAATTTCATTCACCGGGTTAAAAAGAAGCTCAGAAGGGGTTCCTATTTGGAGTATTTTACCATTGTGCATAACTCCTATTCTATCAGCCAGGGTAAAAGCCTCTTCAATATCATGTGTTACGAAAACAATGGTTTTTTCAAGTTTTCTCTTTATTGAAAGAAATTCATTCTGGAGTTGCATTCTAAGTAATGGATCAAGCGCTCCAAATGGTTCATCCATCAAAAGCAGAGGAGGATCCATTGCCAATGCCCTTGCAAGCCCTACTCTCTGCTGTTGTCCGCCACTGAGTTGATGGGGATATCTTGATCTAAAATAATCTGGTGGCAAAGCAACAAGATTTAGAAGCTCATTGGTTCTTTTTGAGATATCTTCTTCTTTCCACCTCTCTAGCTTTGGTATAATTCCAATATTTTCTTTTACTGTCATGTGTGGAAAAAGACCAATCTGTTGTATGACATACCCCATTCTTCTCCTTAATTCAACGGGATTCATATCTTTCGTATCATTGCCATTAAGGTATATCGTTCCTTCGTCTGGGTCAATAAGCCTATTTATCAGCCTCAAAGTTGTAGTTTTACCGGAACCACTGGACCCTAAAAGTACAAACAGCTCACCCTTGCATATATCAAAAGAGACATCATCTACTGCTTTTGTTTCTTTGTATATCTTTGTGACATGGTCAAATTTCAAGGATTCCAAACACTCATTTAATAAAAATTTATTCGTTATACCCTCTCCGATTTAAAAAAATAAATAATTATTTGTTTGAGATAAGACCTTGTGATATAAGGAATGCCTTTGCAATATCTCGTGCTTCTTTCTTTTCTATATCATATTGATAGTTCATATCGGCCATTGCTTTATCGTCTATCTTTCCCTCAAGTTTTTTTAGAACTGAAACTACTTTTTGGTCATTCGCAAACGAGCTCTGTGTTATAATAATGGCATCATAAGGCAAAAGTCCACCTTTGTCATCTTCTAAGACAACAAGATCGAATAGCTCACCCCTCTTGTCTGTTGTGTATCCTGTTATAACATCGACTAATTCATTTTTAATCGCTTCATAAACTAATGTAGGTTCCATTGATTTTACTTCTTTGAATTTGAATCCATATGCTTTCTCAAATGTTGGTAGACCATCTGGTGCAGTAGGATACTCGATATCGGTCCCAAGTACCATAGTTGGAGCATAAGGAGCAAGATCGCTTACTTTGACAAGATTTTTTTCTTCGGCAAGTGTTCTTGGAATAGAGATTGCATAGTTGTTCTTAAATCCAAGTTTTGCAACAACAGATATGCTTTCTTTTTCTCTAAGCCCTTTTTCAACTTCAGCGTATACTACATTTGGATCCCAGTTGCCCAATGGAGGAAGTTTAAGTACAGTATTATAGAAAGCACCGGTATACCCAACGAATACCTGAATTTGTCCGCGTTTTAATGCTTCATAATTAATCAGTGTTCCACCTAATCCTTCTTTGACTTCTGTTTTATACCCAGCATCTTCTAGAATGAGAGATACCATATGCCCTAGAATATATTCTTCATTATATGGCATTGTACCGATGACAATTGTTTTATTACTGCCTTGACCTATACATCCCAAACTCGATGTAATTACTACTAACATTAACAGTCCCATAATAAAAAATCTTTTTTTCATAGTAATCACATTTTTTTAGCGATTATTCCTTAAATGTTTTACGTAAAAATTAAAAGTCGTTATTTGATATATACTTAGAATTATTAATTAACGTTAAAGCTTTTTAAAACAAAACTTTATTATATCAGTATATAGAATATATGGCCATACATTAATCCTTGAATTTTATCTAAAAATATAAGGTGTAAAAATGAAAAAATATGATATTTTAGTTATAGGCTCAGGCGCGGGCATGAATGTAGCAAGTGATGCCCTTTCAAATGGATTCAAAGTAGCACTTGTAGACAAAGGTCCTCTTGGCGGGACGTGTTTGAATTTAGGGTGTATACCTTCAAAATTACTAATCTTTCCTGCAGAAAGGATAGCAGATATAGAAAATTCAAAAAAACTAGGAATTGAGGCAGAAGTAAATAAAGTTCATTTTATAGATATAATGGAAAGAATGAGATCGGCCATTAAAGAAGATCGAGAAGATATTCAAAAGGGAATAAAAATGGCAAAAAAACTCGATTACTATAATGGAAGTGGTTATTTTATAGATGATTATACAATTGAAGTAAATGGTAAAAAGATTTTTGGGGAAAAAATTTTTATAGCCGCTGGTGCAAGACCTATAATTCCGAATGTTAAAGGACTTGATAAAATAGAGTTCTTGACAAATGAAAGTATTCTTGAATTAAATGATCTACCAAAAAGCGTGGTAATCTTAGGTGGAGGTTACATTGCTTGCGAGTACGCCCATTTTCTTACATCGATGGGCAGTGCAGTGACAATAATTCAAAGAAATGAAAAGCTTGTAGCAAATGAGGAACCAGAAATTTCTGAATTATTACTAAAAGAAATGTCAAATAGAATGAAGGTATATACTAACACCGAAGTTATTGAAGTCACTGAAAAAGGAAATCAAATAACCGTAGTAGGAAATAATAGAGGAACGAACAAAAAAATAAAGATAACTGCAGAAAAAATTTTAGTTGCAGGAGGTAGAGTTCCGAACTCTGATTTATTAAAAGTTCAAAATACTGGAGTTGAAACAGATCCTAAAGGTTTCATTAAAGTAAATGAATTCCTACAAACTTCAAAGAAAAACATCTGGGCATTTGGTGATATCGTGGGTAAATACATGTTCAGACATTCTGCTAACAAGGAAGCCGCATATGCATGGCATAACAGTTTTCATGGGAAGAGGTTACCTATGGACTATACAGCTATGCCTCATGCAGTTTTTTCATACCCCGAAATAGCATCTGTTGGTATGACTGAAATAGAGGCAAAAAAGAAACATAATATATTGGTAGGTTATTCAAATTTTAATAGAGTTGCAAAGGGTATTGCTATGCTTGAAGAAGATACATTTGCTAAAGCTATTGTTGATAAAGAAAGTGGCAAGATTTTAGGATTTCATATTATTGGTCCTTACGCTTCAATATTAATCCAAGAAGTAATCAATGCAATGGCTAACAATTTGAACTATAAGGCAATATTTAAAGGGGTCCATATCCACCCAGCTTTGTCTGAGCTAATACCTTCAACCCTAGGAAATCTTATGGAAACAAAAGATTGATTTGGGGTAAAACTCATAAAGGGGTAAATATTATACTTTTTTGTTATGTATGGATATTATAAAGCCCCTTTAAACCCTCTTAGAATATCAAAAGATGGAATATACCTCCAAATAAAAAAGGATGGAAATGATCTCCATTATGAAAGAACTGTCAATAATAATTCTATAGAGAAAATACTATTAACAAAGGACTGCGGGATTATAATTAATCCGATTGAATCACAAAAAATTCGTAACAAAGTGACACCTTACTTATTAATAGAGTTTGAGAAATCAATCTTTGTTGAACCCAAGGACACAAATAACATATATATTACGTTTCCAGTCGATATAGGTGTTTTTATTTCAGGCCATAAAAATTACGATCTCTTAGATGCTTTTACGCTTGCAAAAGAGAAATATACATTGTATGGAAATCCAAGAAATGGCGTTATATGCAAATATCATAAAAGCCCAGTTTTTACATCAATTCCAAGTGATGTGAATCCTTTAATTAATGGATTAATGAAATTAAAACTTATTAATACGACAGATAGATGGATTGAAGTAACAAAAAGTGTTTTTGACTCATATGAGATGAAAGTTTATTTTAACGAAAACCTTGTTTCGATGAAAGCAAATATGAAAATACTAACCGAGAAAATTGCAGAAACTGAATTTGTTGATTCTGGGATCAAAAAAGGAATGAAGAAAGCTCTTGAAATGTTTGAATCTACAAAAATTGCGGTCACACAAAAGAAATACACAATGGAGGATGGAATTTGAATCTCGATCAGATCTTTGATATTTTTACAAAGTCTATTGGAATTATAGAAGCAGATAAGATCTTTCCATATGTCCTAGCTCTTGTAATGATTATCATTTCCATAATTTTAGCAAAGGGTTTTTCTATGTTTCTAAAGAAGTCCTTGAGAGACAAGTTTGACAAGGATAGACTAGGTATTTTACTTAAAGGAAGTTATTATGGAATAATTATTATTGCAATAATTATGGTACTCCCCATCTTAGGAATCGATACATCTGGCCTTCTAGTAGCAGGAGGAGTGACTGGAATAATTATAGGTTTTGCAAGTCAAAGTATAGTTGGGAATCTTATATCTGGATTATTTATAATGGCTGAAAGACCAATCAAAATAGGAAGTGAGGTTGAAATAGATAGTATAAGAGGTTTTGTTGAGGACATAGGGATTATGTCTACAATACTAAGAAACTATGATGGCTTATACATAAGAATACCTAATGAAAAAGTATTCACTAATAACATAATTAATGTAAGTGCAAATATAGCTAGAAGAATTGAATATTCTATTGGGATAAGGTTCACAGATGATGCCGATAGAGCTATTAAAATTATTAAAGACCTTGTTGAAGATCATCCATATATCTTAAAACACCCATCTCCAGACGTATTCGTTGATAATTTTTCAGAAAGCTCTGTTATTGTAATGATGAGAGCATGGGCCCCTGTTTCACAATGGTATGAAACAAAGAAAGAGCTATTATTGAAGATAAAATTAAGTCTTGAAAAAGAAGGGATAAAAATACCTTATCCTCAAAGAGTAGTATGGCTTTCCAAAGAAGAGTCTGATAAAAATACGTTAAATTGAAGTGTTATTTCTAATTTATTTTTAAATATTCAAATATATTAGAAAATCTTTTAAAATGGGACATAGTAATAAGTATGGTGATAAAATGGTTTATTGTGGAAAATGTGGAAAGGATAATCCAACGGGTGCAAAATTCTGTGAAGACTGCGGAGCAGTGTTAGAAGCGGCACCAGTTGCTCAACAGCCTAAGGCCGTATACTCTTCTGGGAATTGGCTTTCACATGAGCACGCTGGTTTCGTATCAAGATTTATTGCATATTTAGTCGACGTTATAATATTGGGTATAATAGGCAGAATAGTAGCAATCCCATTTGGCACTAGCTATTCATATGGTTACAACATGGAATATAACACGGGATTTGATCTTAATCCAGTTGGTAGTATTTTGACAGCTATTATAGCACTTGCTTACATTGTATACTTTGAAGGTGGGAAAGGTGCAACCCCTGGAAAAATGTTGATGAAGCTTAAGGTAATAGGAACTGACGGAAGAATGCCAATAGGATATGGAACTGCTGTCATTAGGTGGATTGGAAAAATTATTTCTGCAGTAGTACTCTTATTAGGATTTATCTGGATCCTATTTGATAAGGAAAAACAAGGATGGCACGACAAGATAGCAAATACTTTCGTTGTTAAACAATAATTTATTTATTTTCTTTTTTATAAGAAATCTATTTAAATAAAGAATTTTAATTAATGATAACTTACTTTGCTTGATTCTAAAATAATTTCAAGATACTTATAATTTCAAGCTTTGTAGGAATTTAAGAGTTATAACATAAATGAACATCATACAGGTGGTTTAATGGATGCAATCACACTTCTTTCAATTGCACTTGCACCCGGTATATTCTGGGTATGGTTTTTTTATAAAAAAGATAAGTATGAACCTGAACCTAAAAAGATAATTATTTTTACATTTTTGCTAGGGGTTTTGGCAACAATTCCTGCAGGTTTGATTAATTCTATGTTTGTCCCTGAATCATTGGAAAATGCAGGGCTTTTTTTAATATTTTTTGCAGCTTTTATAGTAGTGGGACCTGTAGAGGAGATTTCGAAATATTTAGCAATTAGGGTCTATGCTCTAAGATCTAAAGAATTTAACGAACCGATAGATGCGATGGTATACTCAATAACAGCAGCTTTGGGATTTGCAACATTTGAGAATTTCTTGTATATATCTCAGTATGGGCCTTCTTTGATCCTAATGCGGGCTATAACAGGATGCCTTGGGCATGCTGGATTTTCTGGTATATTCGGTTATTACCTAGGTAAGGCAAAATTCTCATCGCCACAAAATAATAGTTTAGTCTATAAGGGGCTAGCATTGGCAGCTTTTGCTCATGGCCTATTTGATTTCGTATTATTCACACAAACTTTCTTGGCATTCCTGTTTATACCAATATTGATAGTAATAGTCTACTATCTAACAAAGAGACTTAGTGAAATGTCACATGCTTCTCCATTCAAGCCTTCAGAAACAAATTACTTCTACTGCCCAAATTGCAAAAAAAATGTCCAGCCTTCGTCGAACTACTGCCCAGAATGCGGTAAGAAATTTAATAGGTAAATATTTATACTTAAAATATTTCTATTTCTTTATCCCTTATAGCGAGGGGTTCATGAGTGGAAAACTTTCTTCTATGATTGAAACAGCAAATATAAGGGAAATACCCTGTCAACGGTCACCCGGTGATGTGGCATATCGCTTAGATGATTCGGGGGTTACAATGATGGGGATCAGCCCACCACGAGAGTTACCGAAGGAAGAGAGGATACCCGGACAATGAACTTCGGGGTTAGTTAGGTGGGCAACAAACAATTAATAAGAAATAAATATAAAATCTAAAATAGGCTTTTATCATCTAAATGATTTTTTTTGACGATAGCTTGTATAATCCTCATTTGGCCTAGGTGCGTAATCTCTTAATATGTTGGATATTTCTCCATCTGTTACTCCAACATTCTTTGAAAGTTGAATCATCTTATCTCTAACATTAAAAAGTTTCTCTCTGGCCAAATCAATTGCATCAATTGAAGGGTGGTCCCTAATATATTCAAATTCTTTTGAAACTTTTTCTATATCTGAATAGAGCGAACCTGCCATATCCTTAAATTGGTAATCTTGTCTTCTTTGAAGTTCTTTAATCAAGTCTTTTGCCCTGTAAATTTGATAAATTGCAGAGATTATTTCAACTTTCTCTATATATTTGCCCCCAGGATAACCTACTTCGTAAAGTGCTGTCCTAATTGTTTTAAGTATTTCAAGCTCGGTCTGATTCATAGCTTTTGCGAAAGTTCCATCGAACATTGCCATATGATCACCAAAATGATGAGAATTGATAAGAAGATATAGTTATTCATTTTAGTTAATAATGTTAAACAATAAAGGTAACATTTAACTAAAAATTATCTTCAAAAAAATACTAATATATAAAGGCAGATAAAAGCTAAAATAAATTATTTCAATTTTTAAAAGGCGTTTCTATTTTTATATCCTATTACTCTACTCTGAGAATGCTTTGGGAAAACGTCGTATGGATTGAGACCTCTCCTCTTCATAAGATCCTTTATTTCAGATTCATAATCACTCTTCTTTATCGAATCAGTAGGACCTTCTTCAATGATAAAAAGTGAGTTACAAATAGGTTTTAGTATCCTATAGCTTATTCCCATAAGTGGAGCAACATATGATACATTATATTTATCTTCTATTTTTCTCATATCGCTTAGCTCAAGTCTTGGGCTACGATCGTCTCTCCTTGTTCCATCAGCTATTATATCCACTTTAACTTCATCTAGGAATTCCTCAATGACACACTTATGGAGAAATGTTATGCCATCATTTGCAAATCCATCTTTTTCTATCCAATCAATAGTTTTTTCAAGTATTTCGCTATCTAACTCCATTAACTTGAAATCAAATTCAAGTGCCTTTGCAGTTTCTTTAGCATATCGCCAGTTTGAATTTATACCAAAAGTGATAGTATAATTTACAATATTGCAAGGAAGTATTTTTTTTAAAAAAATATTTGTAAGGGAGGAATCTTTCCCCCCTGAGAATAAGACAGCTGTGTCCATAAGGACTAAATCCTTCTGATCTTAAACTCCTTCTTGTTACTCAATAGAGCTCTTTCAAGAATTTGTTTTAACATTGAATCGTCGACTTGCTTTGTTATCTTCCCTGATTGATATAGCTGAATCAAAAGAAGTTCAATTTGTTCTCCTTCTTCCTTTCGAGCCAACTTTACCCTAGTAAGTCTTTCTCTAGCCTCAGAACTAAGAAGCGCTCTTAATATTTGCTGTTTTTGTAATTCAAATTCAATCTTCTGCTGTCTAGCCTGTTCATCAGTTGCTGCTTTTTGTTGGAGTTCCTCTAACTTCTTCTTTCTAATGGCTTCAGCATCATCTGGCAAAAAATCACTCTATTAGTATTTTTTAAGTTCTGGAATCTCAACAGCTATCTGGGATTTAATCTCAGAAGCCTTCTTATCAAGAAGGGACATTCCATGTGCAGATATTACTCTTCCCTTTTCGGCTTTTTGAATGTAACCGCCTTTTTCAAGTTGGGAGAATATCTTTCTAATAACAGCACCAGATGATTTTCTAAATTTCTCAGGTTTTACGCCTCTATTTTTTTTACCACCGTAGTCTACTCTCAAAGTCTCGACACCAAGTGGTCCGTAAACATATACCTTTCTCATGACAGAGGCTGCCCTTATATACCACCAGTCATTTTGATCTGGACCTTTCTCTCTTGAAGATCCGGTCTTAACGAATGTTGCCCAAATAGGGGGTGTTAGATTTTTATCATTTTTTAGTTCTTCCTTCACAACATCGATTAGCATGTCGGCCGGAACATCATATACTGTTGTAATATTACTCACCTCATTTGATACTAAAAAAGGATTATTATTACGTTTTTAAAGCTTTTTGTATAAATCATGTAAAACTTTAAATTGGTATTTGAATTTCTATATTCAGTGAATAGTACAAATATACATTATCTTAAAGAATGGGTAGAACTCAATATAATTGCAATTATATTAGGGATTTTTGGAGCAATTGGTGCAATTATTTTTGCTAAAATGATATATTACAGTAAATATTTCTTTGAGACAATCTTTCAAAGAGGGTTTTTTGAATCCTTGAGTATAATACTAATACCTGCTATTGGCGGCCTTATAGTTGGACCTGTTATATACAAATATTGTCAAGAATCTAAAGGTCATGGAATACCTGAAGTAATGTACGCCATTAATGCTAAAGGTAGTATTATCCGAAAAAGAGTAGCTTTATTCAAGACAATAGTATCTTCAATAACTATTGGTAGTGGGGGGAGTGCAGGGAGAGAAGGACCAATTGCCCAAATTGGAGCGGCTATTGGTTCAGCTTTTGGCCAATTTTTTCATTTTGATGAAAGAAAGACCAGAATACTCGTTGTCAGTGGTTTGTCATCTGGACTTTCTGCTGCTTTTAATACACCTCTTGGAGGAGCAATATTTGGATTTGAATTAATTTTAGCAGATTTTTCACCATTAAGTGCAATACCAATTGCACTTGCTTCAGTAATTTCAGTAAGTTTTTCAAGAGCTGTCCTCGGTCAAGAGGCAATGATACATGCAATTCCATTTGTCTTTAACCCTGCTGAAGTACCATTTTACATGTTACTCGGTGTAATAACTGGTCTTGCCTCATACGTATTTATTAGAATATTTTACATAATTGAAGATGGATTTGAAGGTTTAAAGATACCGTTTTATATAAAGCCGGCTGTAGGAGGACTTTTTACAGGTTTAATAGGATTCTCTTTTGTTCAATATGGTGTGTTAGGGGGAGGTTTTGAGGGAATAAATGCCGCACTCTCCGGGAGAATAGGGTTATCATTATTATTACTCCTCTTTATAGCTAAGATGCTTGCAACGTCATTTACGCTCGGTTCCGGTGCTTCCGGTGGATTGTTCTCACCTTCTTTATATTTAGGTTCAATGATTGGAGGTGCGATGGGTTTAATATTTACTAGGATTGCTCCGAATACTATTAATTATCCTGAAGCTTATGCACTTATAGGGATGGGAGCATTTTTTGCTAGTGTTGCGAAAGTTCCATTAACTTGTATTGTCATGATCCCAGAAATGACTTCTGACTATTCCATAATGCCTGCAATAATACTATCTGTCATAGTAAGTTATGGGGTATCTATAATCTTTCTTGGACGATCTTCTATTGACACTATTAAACTTGATAAAAAACTATCAATTGTAAAATCTTTTTCAAAGGAATTAAATGAAGTCAAAGCCAAGGATATAATGTCAAAAGAAATAATTTCGATGAAACCGGAAATGCCTCTCAAAAAATTTTGGGATTATGTTAAAGAATACAAAAAACTTGGATTCCCAGTAATAAAAGACGGAGAACTTATAGGAGTTATATCCAACAGCAAAGTAAAAAATATAGACCCTGAAAAGATACCTTTTCTTAAAATCATGGATGTAATGTCACCACCTTATTACGTCTATCCTTATGATAATGTTCCAAAGATCTTAAGTATAATGGGTGAAAGAAATTGCGGACGAGTATTGGTATTTGAACCTAATTCAAAAGAGATTATAGGAATTATTACTAAATCTGATATTCTAAAAGCATATAGAATAGCAAAAAATATAGGAAATGACGAGGATAAATTTAAGATATCTGAAGGATTTGAGAAGGAAGTTTCTAATGTATCGCATAAAATATATGATAAAATGAAACGAACAAAATAAAATAACTTTTTAAACTATCCAATTACTTTTATTTCATGAAATCGAGTTATATCTCTTTAGGAATTATTCTTTTATCATTTGTTATTGGTGCAGTTTCTTATTCTTATATGCCTGATATTATGCCAACTCATTGGAACGCCCAAGGAGAAATAGATGGATATATGGGCAAATTTTGGGGATTATTTTTTTTACCTATACTATCATTTGGATTATTTATCCTACTTATGTATATGCCAAAGTTTGAGCCAAGAAAGGATAATTTTGACTCTTTTAGTGAATATTACCAAGGAATAATCCTAATGATGACAGGATTCCTTTTTTACATCTATATTTTATCTATACTGGCTGCACTTGAATATGAATTTAATATGGTCCAAATGATAGCGCCTGCTTTTGCAGCCTTATTCTATTATATAGGGGTTACTCTTCAAAAAACAAAAAGTAACTTCTTTGTTGGAATAAGAACACCATGGACGATAAGCGACGATAAAGTCTGGGAAAAGACGCACAATATTGGTGGAACACTCTTCAAAGTTTCAGGAATAATCTCCTTATTTGGAGTATTTTTTAAGGAAATAGCAATAATTCTTATTTTAGCCCCAATATTAGGTGCAGTGGTGTTTGTTTATATCTATTCATATCTTGAATACAAAAAGATACAAAGGTGAATAATTTGGATTTTATAGAATTGGCCAAGAGAAGATACAGCTGCAGGAATTATATTGATAAAAAAGTAGAAAGAGAAAAAATTGAAAGATGCCTTGAGGCATCAAGATTAGCACCTTCTGCAGTTAATGCTCAGCCATGGAAGTTCATTATTGTGGAAAATCCTGAGTTAAAAGATAAAGTTGCACGAGAAACTTTTGACACTGTTGCTTCTTTCAATAAATTCTCCCTTAAAGCGCCAGTTCTTGTTGTATTGATAAATGAAAATCCAACAATGACAAGTTTTCTTGGAAGATTTGCACATGGAAGAGATTTTTCTTTAATAGACATGGGAATAATAGCTTCACATTTCTGTCTTAAAGCCACGGAAGAGGGCCTTGGGACCTGTATTCTTGGATGGTTTAATGAGAAAAACGTTAAGAATATTTTGAAGATCCCTAAGACAAAAACTGTATCCCTAATCATTACTCTAGGATATCCAGCAGATCAGGTAAGAAACAAGAAAAGAAAATCTCTAGAAAGTATTAGGGAATATGCCTAATTAGAATAGATGATTTATTTCAATTTTAAGAGTCGTTCAAATGATCACTTTCTTCAGAAGATGAAGTCTTTGCATTATGCGTAATATTACGGACCCATGAATCCATGAAATCATGTAATTTCTCATAAACTATTGAAGCGATATCTATTTCAAGTTCTATAATTTTTTCATAATCGTCCCTTGCTCTATCTTTGAATCCTTTCTCAAAAAATATATTGCCCCTTTGGAAGTATGCGTCCTTAAACTCTGGGTCAATTTCAATTGCTCTTGTAAAATCATTTATGGCGTCTTGATACATAGCTTCTTGTGCATATGCTTGCCCTCTTTGATAGTGGGCTTCTGCAAAATCATTCTTTAGTTCAATAGCTTTTGTAAACTCGTCTATAGCCTTTTTTGATTCTCCTTTCTTAAAATGGGTAAGGCCTGAAAAGTAATATTTTTGAGAAATTTTTTCTAAGTAGTATGAATCGTCTTTCGAAGGATTATCTAAATAAATACT
>JAMNZA010000090.1 GCA_023622545.1 Methanobacteriota archaeon
GATCTTACAAATCTCGCCCCTTTGAGCCTTGCAACATCATTTTTAGGGCCACCGTCAAACTTCTTGTCCATGAAGGTGGAAGGGTCGGCATCCTTTGCATATTCTCCGAGCAACGTCATGATAATGTTTAGAAAAGTGGTCTTCCCGTTCTGGCCCAGGCCGTGGAGGAAGAATAGGACCTGCTCACGGTCATCGGAAGTCATGCTGTAACCTATGGCCTTCTGGATGTAATCGATAAGCTCCAAGTTTCCCTCGAAGATCTCGTGGAGGAACTCCTCCCACATGGGGCATTCTGCCTCTGGATCGTATCTTACACTCGCAAGCTTAGTGATGAACTTCTCCTTCAGGTGGTCTTCAGAGAACTCCCCTGTCCTAAGATCTATTATGCCGTTCTCAACATTCAGAAACCACACATCCTGGTCAAGATCATCCGGCGATATCGGGATCTCATTTGTTGCAAGCTTTACAATGGCCTCCATGCGGTAGGAGCTTTCCGAGAGAAACGCCCACTTTGCGAGCTCTGCCTTCTTGGTATAATCCCCCTCTATCGCAGCTTCAGCGTTAATGCTTCTTACGGTATCCTTCGCAAGCCTGTATACGGCCCCGCTATCGTCCTTTAGCCACCTTTTCCCGTCCCAGACTATCCACTTCTTCCAGAGGTGGCAGTATCGGATTACATCCCCGAAATGGTAGATCAACCTTTCGGCATTCCCAAGGTCGGTGTTGGCAAAGGCGTTTTTGGGGAAGTTTGTTGTTATCCTGTCGACCTCATCTTGGCCAAGAGGCTCATCGCACTGGGTCTTGTTTATTCTTGATATTGTGTCCCTGACTGCCTCTGGCGAAAGCCCCTTGTTCCTCAATATGCCGGATATCCTCGTGAGCTCGGCATTCCTCCTGCCTATCGGGATTCCGCCCAATCTTGCCTCTTCTTTTGCCTTCTTTTCGGTCTCCTTCTCAATGAGTATCTCGGATAGCCACGCCGGCGTATTTTCTAAATCATAATCAAAGATTGACCTTTCCCACTCGTAGACCTTGCCTGAGGCATGGATGCTCGGCGGAGCAACGATTAGTGCCCCCTCGCACCTGATATCCATCCCGGGTAGAAAGCCAATATAGCTGCTAAATGCCCTTTCCTCCCTGAAGTAGTAGTGCTTGCCACGGCTAGACCTTGCAGTCACGGTGTTTATCGGGACATTATTGGATGCGATCTTTAGCGACTGGCGCCCCTCATCCCCGTCAACGTCAAGGACAAGTAGCTTGTTGATTGTCCCGGTGATGATCCCGATGTTGGCGTCCGGCCACTTGCTCCACCACTCATCTATGTCGTTAATATTCATCTTTTCAGTTTCATATTTTTTCCAGGCGACAACAGCCCTCTTGCCCTTTACACCTAGCGGCAGTACGCTGAAGCCTAAGGAAAAATACTTTAGCGCATAGTCAAAGAGAGGATTTACCCATACGTGCTCAGGTGCAATATGGTATGCCTTGGCAAATCCATTATTGAGCAGTATGTCAAAGGCCTTGGCCGCAGATTTTGGGACGTTGACTACCTGTCCTTGGCTATAAGGCCCGTATGATTCCCCGTCGTCGCCTATGAAGGCCTCCACATCTTCAACTATTTCAATTAGAAAATCGTAGTCAGGTTCTTTATTGGGATCTTCATCATTCATGCTAGCACCGTTTTAAGTATCAATATGCCGGGCTGGGAGGGTATATCCCTTTAGAGGGAGAATTAGGCAAATGAAAATAAGGACAAAAATACAATTTTAGAATAAATGAAAAAATGGAGACAGTGACAAATTAATAATTACTGCAATCTGGATATTTTTCGTTATTTATTATACTTGCAGAATGGGAGCTAATCATTAAGGACAAATTTAGGGCGATTAATTCTAGGGACAAAATTTTCCAAACTCTTATATATATTGAAAGAAAAGATTCATTGATTTTTATGGCTTCATTGAAATGCCCCAATTGTGGCGAAAAAATCAATAAAGATTGGGTAAGATGTCCAAATTGTCACGAGTTTCTAACTAATAAATGTTTAAAATGTAATAAAGAAATTGATACAAAATGGGACATATGTCCCTTCTGCGGTACTGATGTTAATATACCTATACCTCAATTTGAAGAAACAAAGACCCAAATATACTCCGATGAACCCACAAAAGAGATTAGTTCTAAATCTAAAAGTCCTTTTTCGATACAAAAAGTTACTGGTCTGTTAGTATTGATATCTTTCGTAGCTATTATTATTTTATACTCACTTTATACGAATCAGCCTCCTATAAATGGCCAAACTGCTGAAGAGTATTTTTCACAAGGATTGGCATATTACAATCAGGAAAACTATGAAGGGGCAATAATTAATTTTGAAAAATGCTTAAGCGTTGATCCAAAATATAAAGAAGCTTGGAAATATAAAGGCGATTCAATACAAAAAATATCATCCAACTATTCTGAAGCGATTGAATGTTATGATAAGGCTATATCTATAGATCCAAACTATCAAGAATCATGGAATAACAAAGGTCTAGCTTTACGTAAATTAGGTAGATATTCTGAGGCAATAGCATGTTATGATAAGGCAATTGCCATAGATCCAAATAAGAAAGATCCATGGAATAATAAAGGTTCTGCATTATATGACCAAGGTAAATATTCTGAAGCCTTAATTTGTTTTAATAAAGCTATTGGAATTGATCCCAATTTCAAAGAATGTTTATATAACAAAGGAAGAACGCTTGAAAGATTGTCTAACATAACAGATGCTCTTGCATGTTATGATAAAGTAATAAGAATTGATCCTCAACACGTTGGAGCTTTGTTTAACAAAGGCTCTATTTTAATTAGTAGAGGAGAATATTCAAATTCAAAAATATTTTTTGAGAAAGTAATAAAAATTGAGCCAAACAATGCAAGAGCTAATCTTTTTATTGGAATAATCTGTCTTGAAAATAAGGAATATTATGATGCTTTTACCTATATGAATAAAGCATTATCAATAGACCCACTAGATTCTTTTGCTTGGAAGAGCAAAGGACTTCTTTTATATACACAAGGGAAGTATAACGAAGCAATAGAATGTTTTGACAAAGCCATTGAATTATCCCCCAAATACGCTGGTGCTTGGAATGAAAAAGGTTTAGCTTATTATGCACAAGGAAAATATTTAGATGCTCTTGAATGTTATGAAAAAGCAATTGAAGTTGATCCTAACTATTACAGGGCATGGGCAAATAGAGCGCAAGTGCTTGAAAAATTAGGCAGATATACTGAAGCAAGTGAATCCAGAAGCATGGCAGAGGAACTGCGAAACTAATACTATTTTTATTTTTAAAAATAAATTCCTAGGGAGTTATTGATTCATTTTAGGTACAAAAATAATATGGAAAAATAATATTTTTTCCCATTTTCCCTATTTTTTTCCATATTCTTATAAATGGGGAAAATAATGTGTATGTAAGTATTGGAGGGATTATATGTCAAAGACAGAATCTGTAATTAGACATGGATTTAGATATTTTGCAGGAACAATAGCTCTTGGTTTTGGGGCTATGGCAATTCTTTTTATTAATTCGTTTATTGGGATGCCAACATCATATTTAATTCCGTATCAAATACACTCAATGACGTATTCAATTATCTTAATTGCATTTATGCCATTATCTCTTTATGCAATTATAAAAAGTGGCAAAAAAGAAATGCCATTTCGGTACATGTTGATTCCATTTTTTGTTGGAATTGCCCTTTATACAGGATTTAGGAAATATTACATTGATAAATTTAATTCATTTGATATGCCAAACTTGTTTGATTTGAATATAGCTGTTCTTTTAGTAATAATCTTATTTGTTGCTACAATATTTTATATGAAAAAAGCTAAGGAAAATCTTAGGACTAAAGAATTTAGGCTAGACAATACTTCAGCTTTAGTGTTAATTTTAGTATCTATAATACTAACTGGAGCACTCAGCGTTAATCTAGATTATTTTAATAAGAAATTCAATGATGTTACTGGAGACGATTCACTAAATATTGAAGAGATGAGATCCTCAATGGCTAAATCATTTTGGTCAGGATGGTTTAGAATTTATAGTTTCTTTGGGATAATTGTCGGGATAGTGGCCCTATATGAAAATAATAAAGAAAATAAATTTAAAGTCAATAGTTAATATTTCATAGTATATCTGAAAGATATTGAAAAATTTAGTAACGGCGATAAAATGAAAAAGAAAATAATAACCTTATTATTGATATTTGTTCTCGTATCATTAACTCTTGGATGTATATCTAGGCCGTATACTTCAACAAGAGCAGCATCTACCGCAGTTATAACACCAGTTCAAGAAAAAGTTCCTGAGGTAAGTCAAAAAGAGATACCAAAAACAATACTTTGGAACGAGGCTAAATACCACGTTGGAGATAGTGTAACTGTATATGGAACTGTTGTTGGCACTCGTTACGCCTCCTCAAGCAATGGAAAACCTACTTTTCTTAATAT
>JAMNZA010000086.1 GCA_023622545.1 Methanobacteriota archaeon
TATAGTATATATTGTCATGTTCATGATTTTATTTTTTTTATGAATTGAATCAAGTAAATTTTAGCCGATTTTTCAAAATACTAATTTTAGTATTGCCTAAAATTTTTTAAAATAAGTGCAATAATTATTTAATAATATATGTTAAATGATATATATTGTCATTAAATCGAAATTTTTTAGATTTTTGAGTTTTTTAACGATTTTAAAAATTGAGTGATGAAGGATTTCAAGAATAGATGTCTAAATTTTTTAAATTCAGTCAAATTGAATAAAATCTCTTTAATATCCTACAAACTGCTAATGTACTCCATAAATTGTTCTCGTCTTCTTTAGGGAGGCCATAATATACTTTCCATGTCCCATCCGATCTTTGAAGATTAGCAAGATAATTTAATCCTCTCTTAATGTCAAGATCGTCTATAGAAAATCGAAGTTTTGAAAGAGAATCAAGGGAAGATATGATGTCTGCCCACCAGAATGGATAGGAGAATTTCCCCCAATAATCAGGAGATTCATGGTCGGGGTAATTATCCTTTTTTAGAATTTGTGACTTAAGAAAAATACCTGCCTTTTTTGCATGTATTGATTTTTTATAGTGTGGATGTTCTGCAAATGCCCTCAATACAATCCCAGTAACTAGATGCGATGATGGCATATTTGGATTATTCTTAATGGGGTCAATTTTATAATTTGCATTAATTAGATCTCGTATTTTATTTTTAGTTGTCCTGAATGGTATAGCCCATCCCCCGTCAATTTGTTTCATTGAGATGAGCCAGTTTATACCTAAATCTATTCTATCGTCATTCTGGTATCCTGCTTTTATTAGAATCTCTATTATTGCAGCAGTAAAGTTAGGTGTGTATTGATTTCCATAAATGCCTCTAAAGTCACCTTCTTCAGTCTGAAAAGAAAATAAGAATTCACAGGCGTTTGAAATTGCATTATTTGTGTTGTTTAGGCCGTACTTATCCACTAAAACTCGCATAATTCTATAGGTCTCAAGTTGGTTATAATTAACCTTTGAACGTATTTCTTCTTTACCGCCAGAGTATTTCCATGAGCCATCTTCCTGTTGCTTATTCAAAATAGAAATGACAGACGGTAGCTCCCACAAAGATTCAATATTGTCGACTTTTTCATCAAGTATATCATGCTTTAGGTAATAGTTAATTGCCTTATTATCTGATAGAATCAGTGGACTAATTGGATTATATCTTAGATATTCCTTCCAATTATCATAGTCGTTTGACATAAAATCAGTTCAATAATTTTGTAATAACTTGACACAGTTTGATACGATATAATCAAGATTAATGTTTATTGTATAATTTAATAATATATAAACCAATCGATTGAATGAAATTTTGTTATAGTAAAGACTTTTATAACATTAAATATTTTTCTAAACAGGTGTTTTATTGAATATAGTTCTTGAAGCTAAAAACCTAGAAAAGAAATTCAGCGATGTTCTTGCGGTCAATAAAATAAATTTCAAGGTAAAGGAAGGGGAGGTTTTTGGTTTTTTAGGACCTAATGGAGCGGGGAAAACCACTACAATGAAGATGATCCAATGCGTTTCACCAAAAACGGGCGGGGATCTTAGAGTCTTTGGATTGGATGTCAATCAGTATCCCAAAGAAATAAAGCAAGTTATGGGGGTAGTCCCGCAGATGGATAATTTGGATCCTGATTTTACAGTGATTGGGAATTTAATTCAGTTTTCAAGGTACTTTGACATACCTCTTGAAGAAGCTAAAAAGAGGGCAAATGAACTAATCGATTATGTCCAACTTAATGATAAGAAGGATAGCTCTGTTGACAAACTTTCTGGGGGGATGAAAAGAAGGTTAGTATTAGCAAGAGCAATGATAAATAATCCAAAACTTTTGATATTGGATGAACCAACAACAGGTCTTGATCCACAGGCAAGACACCTAATTTGGGAGAAACTAAAAGATCTGTCCTCGAAAGGAATCACTGTGATAATAACAACTCACTACATGGAAGAGGCTGCAAGACTTTGCGATAGACTAGTAATAATGGATAATGGCGAGATACTTGTTGAAGGCAAACCAAAAGATTTAGTAAAAAAATATGTAGGAGACCATATTGTTGAAGCTGAAAATACTACGGAAATAAAAACATGTTTAGAAAAAAATGATATTAAATACGAAATAGCAAATGAAAGCGTTGAGATATATAACGAAAATGTGTCGGATATAACTAATTTAATATTAAAAGAATGTGTCGATAGTGGAGTTACAGCAAGACCGGCGACTCTAGAGGATGTATTTTTAAAATTAACAGGAAGGAAACTGAGGGAATAATATGTTCATGCTTACTTACAGATTTTTAAAACCTTGGAGAAGAAACATTGTTACTTTTGTTAAAACTTGGAAGCTTAATTTTGTTCCTCCATTCTTAGAACCAATACTTTATCTTCTTGCACTTGGATTTGGCCTCGGGGGTTTTATTGAAAGTGTCGATGGAATTCCTTATGCGAAGTTCATTGCTCCAGCACTAGTTTCTATATCTGTTATGAATGCTTCATTTTTTGAGTGTACCTACACTTCATTTGTTAGAATGTATTATCTAAAAACTTTTGATGCTATGATATCTACTCCAATATCGATTGAGGAGGTAATTACAGGAGAATTATTTTGGGGGGCAACAAGAAGTACGATATATGCCACAATAATGTTGCCTGTTTTATTGGCATTTGGAGTAGTAGAATTGCCTTCTTCCCTCTTGATAATCCCTTTTGCATTCTTAGGTGGGCTAATGTTTTCTTGTATAGCAATGTGTTTTACTGCATTAAGCCCAACAATAGATACCTTAAGCTACCCGAGTTTTCTCTTTATTACTCCAATGTTCTTATTCAGCGGAACATTCTTTCCAATGTCCGTATTACCCTTAGCAATTCAATATGTTGCTCTAGCTATATTGCCGCTAGCTCATTTAGTTATAGTCAATAGAGCTCTAACGCTAGGGATTTTCAATATATCTTTATTGATGAGTTTATTGTGGATTATTCTATGCACTACAATATTCTTTTTTGTATCGATAAAATTGATGAAAAGAAGGTTAATCGTTTAGAAAAGAATACTATTTCGTGTTGGCATAAATAGCAGGGGTATACTTTAGAATAACTTCCATCCTTTTATCGTCCTCAAACTGATCTGGAAAGCAGAAATTAGGTGTGATCTCATATTCAAAACCTTGTTTTAGTAATCCATATGCAATTAATTCGCAACATACTACATTTTTATCAAAATCTATCCTAAAATATTTTCTTAAATCCTTTTTGATTAATCTTTTTATTAGAAACAAACTTCCGGTTCTAACAAATTGTAAATAACTATAGCCAAGACCTAGGTACATCATACAATCTTTAACTAACTTATCCTTGTCAATATAATTAGGTGGCCTAATAATCATTAAATCATCAGTTTCCAAATATTCATCTACATCTTTTATCTTGACACCACCAACTGTAGATTCAACACTTTTTCCATATCCAATATATAATCTGCAATGCGGCCACCTTGCATCTGGAACGGCCTTACAAATAACTGACTCTATAGGGCTTTTTTCATTTCTGCTGAGTATTATGTCCCCCTTTTCTAACATAGAGACAAATCTCTCTTTGGATGAAGTCGATTCCATGTTATTCCTACCAAATAATAATAATTTCTATATAATATTTTTGATTGTCTTATGTCAATATACATAAGTTTTTTATATATTGAAACTTATATTAATAGGATTAAAATGAAAAAAATAATACCAATATTTATTCTGTCCTTACTAATTGTTTCTTCTTTTGGTTTAATATCTGGACAAAAAAATGTAGCATTAGTAGCAAATACTATAGATTATAATCTAAATAGCGGCATTATCTCTGTTCTTCAAAGTAGAGGTTTAAACGTTGTATACTTTGGAAAAACTGACACTGGTTATAATTCATATCCTTACGTCATAATATTGGGTGGTCCTGATTCTCCTGATCATACAGGAGTTCTATCTTCTCAGATACTACCAGCAAGTGATAAAAATAATCTAAGAAACATTCGTGGATACCAGGAATTTTATGAAAAAGTAGATCAATGGATTACACGACAAGAAGTATTTGTCATAGCTGGAAGCGATAGAGAGTCTACAAAAGCAGCAGTTGATCGATATTTAGTAACTGTGATAAATAAGATAGTTGAGGATACAGGAAGCCAAGCTGTACCATATCAGTTGATTAATTCTATTCAATTAAAACAAATGATTGCTAACGGCGAATCCCTTTTTATTATAGATGTTAGAACTGCCGACGAATATAGGGCGGGGCATATAGCTGGTGCCGTAAATATAACTGGGATTGAATTAGGCTCGGTATTATCAAGTATCCCGAGGGACAGGAAAATCATTGTATACTGCAGTACAAGTCAAGCAGCTATAACTAACGCACAATTTCTTGCAAATAAAGGATTTACAAATGTTTATGCATT
>JAMNZA010000044.1 GCA_023622545.1 Methanobacteriota archaeon
GTTCTAATTGATGTAAATCAAAACAGAGATTTTCAAGACGAAGTAACAAGAGGATTTTATGGTGTAATCAGTGGCACTAATAATTGTGGATTTATCAAAGATCAGAATTTTAGTTTGGAATCAAAAAAGTATATTATTACAGATATTTATAAATCTGGCCAGGGTGTGGAAATTCTAAATATTGATGCAGCAGATAAAATAATTGGTGCAAGAAGAAATTATTCTGACATTGTGCTTGTTGTATCTAGATTAGTATTAGTTGATGAGTTTGGAACATTATCTGAAAAAAGAGTTGTCTTGATTATGTGGGAGGGTAACAGATTATGCTCTTGAATAATAGGGGTGTTATGAGAACATTCGAAGCGATAATTGCTGCAGTTATCATGATATTGGGTATTTCATTTATTTTGAATTCTCCTGGAGCAACATATTCTGTTAATCCATCATGGGAAGTATTGAATGCTAAGAATACTTCTGAAGATATCCTCGTTGTACTTGAAAAGGGTGAAATAAATAATGAGAGTCTGATAAATCAATTTATCAATAATCCAAATAGTGAAAATATTAAAATAAAATTAGATTCCCTTATCCCCCCAGGCTATACTTACAAGTTTGATATTTATTCGCTTGAGAACATGATATTTATTGAAACATATGGAGAATCAGTAAAGGATGGTGTAAACTTATCGAATGGTTATGTTGTGGGGGACTCTCTTCAAAATAATTCCATGGTCTGGAAATACCATCAATCGGAGAATGGCTGGCCTGGAGAATATAACTTATATTTTCCTAATGGCAATCCAATTAAAATATATGCTGTTCTTATTGTCGACCAGATTGATGAAGTTTCAGGATACGATACAGTGTATCTTAACTTGGAAGATTTAGACTTTACTTCTTCTTCAACAAAACTTTCTAGTTCAACTCCTTTTAAAGTGGGTGATATGTTAGAATTTGAGAGTCAAATAGATGGGGTATCTTATAACTATACTTATCAAATATCTAACATAGCAAAGGATGGAAATTCTATATCTTTTGCTTTAATCGATGAAACAATCTACATAGATTTTCCAGGTATAAATACAAAAACAATTTCTATATTTAATCAAGATTTTAGATTCATTCTTAATGAAGCTGGTAGTGTTGATAATATAACAATTGAAAGAAAAATAAGTGAACCTTCAATATATGCAACTTATTTAGAGGATATTAAAGAAAATAACTGGGTATACTTCTTGCAAGATCACTATGGATTAGGTTATAGGGGAAAAATTAACTTGATTTCATATAACGGTACAAGTGGATATATTGCAATTAATCTAGTTCCATTCAGAGATAATATTGCACATATTGAAAGACCAGGGGAATATGATACGGCAATATCTTCAAAAAGAATTGTATCTCTATCAGATCCAACTGGAACAAGAGCTTATTACGTTTCTTTGATAATGGGGAGGGAGAAATTATGAATAATAAAGCGCAATTTTTTATCTTCGCAGCTGTGCTAGTAATATTCTCACTTTTTGTTATACAGTACTCTTTACTATCTTCAAAACAAATATCGCAAACTTTAGAAGATGTACCTTTTTCTGATATTCCATTTATAGCTAGCTATATTGAGAGTTCAGTTAGACAAACTTCAACAAATTCTTTTGAGAATATTTATTCTACGGGAGATTTAACAAAAGTCCATAGAGCTTTTTCAAATATTTATTCTGCCCACTATGAAATAGAAGAAAAAGAACTAAATTATTACCTATCTGAACTTGAAGTTGGTAACGAAATTGTTAAAGCTAGCAATATTGATTTTTATCATAATATCCTAGTTACAGGACCATCAGTTTTTGAAGTAGGCAATTTTAATCGTAAAGTATTAATCGATATAACAAAAATTCAAGATACTCCAAAAGTCTATCTAATGCAATCAGATATCGGTCAATTTCGTGTTGAAACTTTAACTGGTGCAAATCCCGGTTTTTTGAATCCTTATGTCGTGAAAATAGACTTGAACAAAAACTCAATTTACGATAAGAATGAAATATTACTTAGAGAATCAAACTATTCTTCAGAATCTAGGATTATCTATGACAACAAAGCCTACACTATTGGTGAAAGCAGAATAACCTACGGAGGAATAACAAATAATGAAAGCAGAGCCTCTTTTATAGATACTTATTATTTATTTTTAGGAAACGATGGTAAGAATTACATTCAACTTAGGGATTCAACAGATAAAATAATTAGTATAGATGGTGTATCCAAATTTTATGAAAATGATATTTTTCTGTTTAATGATTATCTAATTAAGATAAATGAAATAAAATATTCAATTAACGGACAAAAAGATGATTATGTTAAATATGTAATTATGAATATACAAATATCTCTACAAGAAACAGAGAGAAGGAGGGAATGGTTCGATCCAGTTGAAGATCCGGGTTTACGTTTTGGTGCTGTTGGATTAAAAGTTCAAAAACAAAACTCACTTTCTTCTTCTCAAATTAATAATGGGGATAAAGTAATTATTTCAACTTTAGTCCATAATGATCTGGAAGGTCCAATAACTGATAAAGATTTAAATAATTCTAAAAATTTAGGAAGTAGACTTAATATTTGGGAAGTATTAAAAATATATCTTGTTGGAGAGGAAGGGGTATTCTATTCTGACAATTCTAGGTATAAATTTAAGATCGATAGTGCAAACGATAGAATTTTAGGGATATATGAAGGAAATGATGAAATTTTGGTGGACATCAAACGTTGTGACCGAGATATTTTAGGGGATCTTATTTGCGTTACCGCATACCCAATTGAAGAAGGATTTGAGTTTGAGTTAGGCGGAGAAGAATACATTGTAAATGACATTTCTTCAACAACAGTAAGTTTCTTGAGAAAAAATAGTACAAAACTTGACGTTAGAATAGATGTAGATGAAAATTTATTATCAAGCGAGGCATATAAATATGATTATGGAAAATTTAATTTGGGAGGTAGCGTATATCGTATCTACCCAAAAAAGAATCTATCGGGGTATGTAGATTCAACATCGATTATAATCGATCCCCCTCTTGGAAATGATATACCCCTTAATGT
This sequence comes from Methanobacteriota archaeon, assembly GCA_023622545.1. Taxonomy (GTDB): domain Archaea; phylum Methanobacteriota_B; class Thermococci; order Methanofastidiosales; family Methanofastidiosaceae; genus Methanofastidiosum. The sequence goes on from JAMNZA010000044.1 coordinate 3,094, forward strand.
TGGAGATCCAGTTATTTTGAACAATTACCTTGTTATTTTTGATAGTACTAGTTTCCAAGGATACGATGAAAAATGGCATGTTATACTCCGTTATTTTGACACTGGACCTGATATGAAAAAATTTCCTGTTGGTCAGACTAGATTATTTTATGGGTGGTATGATGGATATAAAGTCGTAAATACATGGAAATATGATTATGATCCTTTAGATCAAAAAATAATTATAAACTCAACTTCTCCAATAGATATATATGAATCTAATTCTACATTTATAACTCCTGAAGGCATACTTATTAGTATACCTCTCTTTGATAGTGAAAATTTTTATGAATATGATATTTATTACCCTGCTCACGGACAGAAATTATGGCTTGGTGAAATGCTATGTGAATTAGATATTAATTCATTCAGACAGCATGTCCGAATTAAGTATGATGAAAATAAAAATGGAGTAATCGATCCTGAAGAAGGTTATATAACAATTGATGGAAACAATAAATTAGCCCCTAATCAGATATTCTATGCAGGGGGAGTTGGATTTGAAATAGTATCAATAATACCTTTTCATGATGATGGAGATGCGCAGGTAATTGCCCCTGATGAAGTAGATAGAGTATTACTAAAAAAAGTTCCTTATTACCAATATACTCCAATACTTGAAAGAATGGGAAAAAGTAACATAGAGGAATTTACAACTATATTATCTGTTTATGATTATTATGTGAGGAGGCCGGGCGATTATCTTGTAATCTTTAGTTATTCATTTGAAATTGATGGAATAAAAAAAGAAACTAGTCAATATTATAACTTTAAAGTATATCAATAGTATATCTTTGTATATCAATACCGATAAGTATTTATATACAGTATTAGAAACTAATCAATAGAGGAAGAAATATGAGAAAAAAAGGAGCCCTCAGGCTCATAAAAAAATTGAAGGAATCCGATGTAATTTTAGATAGTGAGCCCAAATCTAATTATGAGAAGCTTAAAAAAAAGAGTGAAGTTGACTTTTTAAAAAAAGAGGGGGTGTCCTTAGGTATTACCGGATTAGATTCTTCTTCAAAGAATATTTTAGATGATAAGAAAGATCTCACTGAAAAAATAAAAAGTGAGGTCACAAAAGAAATTGCATCTAAAGTTGGAACTGCGACATTTGTTATATCTGGACCTGTCACAATACAAGGTGGAAAACTCCCATCTTTGGAAGAAGAAAAAAGAGTGATCATGAAGGACCAAGACATATTAGTAATTCCTCAAAAATGGAGAACTGAAGATTACACTGGATTTGAAACAAGATATCCTCTCATTGAACCTTATGCATATGCTAGAATAAAATGGGA
>JAMNZA010000029.1 GCA_023622545.1 Methanobacteriota archaeon
CATTTCTTTATCATTTAGTAAATCTGGGTCTACTGAGATAATTATTGTAATGCCTTTTAAGTATGCTATTTCCCTTAGATGATGCACAAATGACAAAAATCTATCAAAACCGTTCTTTGCCATAAGATAATCTACCCTATCTATCAAAACAAAACTCTTTCTAGGGACATTCTCTAAATATAATTCTATTTCATGAAAGTCAGGAGGCAGTGAATACTCCCTATCTTTTTCAGATAGCCATATGTAGTTAAATTTTCCCTTGATCAACCCCAAATATTCTTCCTCAGAGGACCTAGTAATTATATAACCCAAGTACCCGACTTTTAATAAGTCGTTAAAGGCTTCAATTGAAATTAATCGTTTAGATTCCTTTGCAAGATAGACCTTCCTTGTCTGAAGATTGAACTTCATCAGCTGCCGTTTCATCTTTTCTTCAATAAGCCTTCTTTCTGTGATATCCCTAATAATGCTCAAAACTACTGTTTTTTTCTTTAACTTCATAATCTTGCTGCTGACCTCAACGGGCAATGTCTTTGAACTTTTTGTCAATACTTCAGTTTCGAAAAAGTAATGGTTCTTCTTTTTAAGTTCTTCAAACATTTCATTTAACATCTCTAAGTATTCTGGCGGGTGGATATCCTTTGGGGACATATTTAATAGTTCTGAACGTTCATAGCCTATTAGAGCGCTTGCTATCTGATTAGCCTCAATAAAATTACCATCAAGCTCATGAATAAATATCGCATCACTAGCACTTTCAAAAAGGGTCCTAAACTTATGTTCACTTTCTAGAAGAGCACTTTCAGCATATTTTCTCTCTATGATGCGCCCGATTCTTTCTGATATAGCAATAATTAATTTTTTCTCAGCAATGAGAAACGGCCCTTCGTCTAACTCAGGTTTTTCTTCAAGATAAAAAACTTCTAGTTCTCCAGCTATATCATTATAGACTTTTATTGAAGTCCCAAGTTTCCACTTTGTTTGATTAAAGTTAATTGTTTTAAATTCTTGGCCATCATATTTTATTCTAGAGCATGTGATCTCTGGATATTTCATACCCAAGGGTATCTTTTCAACTACTTTTTGGAATAATAGTTCAAGTGTGATATTTGGGATTTCATTGACTTTTGCTATATCGTAAAGACAATTAAGTTCTTTAATCCTCTCTTTAAGGTGGTCAAGAAGAATGTTTTTCTCTTCTTCTACCATTTCCAACTTATTTTTTATTTTTTCAAGTTCGGCTATCTTTTTTTCCTGCAACTTGATAATTTCTAATATGTCTTCTTTTGATTTCTCTTCTTGAGTTTCCAATAAATCCCTCGTGTAGGTGGCCTAAATATATCTATAATTCTTTATTTTCGTATGAATTATGTCATTCTCCTTAAAAGTATTTATATCTGCATCAAATATTCTTGATATCTATTTATTCTAGTAATAGTAAGCAGAAGCTTGTGAAACACATCCCTTCCCTAGGAACTACTTTCAGGTCATATCCGGCATTCTTTGCAGTCTGGTATACATCAATACCCACACCTTCCATAGATGGTCTTGCTATACGTCTGTAAACACATTTTCTCTTGTCAAAAAGAGTTGGGGTCTGAATTTGATCTGCTGTGCATTCATCACAAAGCTTGCATGTTCCAGCCCCATAGGCAAATGCTTTATATAATCCGTTAAGAAAAGCCTCTCTTTCCAACTCTGCCATTAGTTTCTGAATACCTCGCCATTCCATCCTGTCTTTAATATCATCAAATTTTATTATTAATGCATTTTTGTATTCTTTTAGTCTTTTTCGTGTTTCATCTGGGGGCTGAACATATGGAGGACAAGTATATTTCTTTCCATATTGTGTACATCCAAATTCACATTTCTGCCTGACCCAGTCGTTAACAGAAATATCTTCAACAGGGATAATTTTTACTGAAGTTGCTCCGCCTTTAATTGCCATCTCTTCTAGCTTTTCATACAGTTCATTCATTGTATCACTTTTTACTATAAACCCACTGTAGTTATATAATTATTGTTTTTAATGGAAAAGGGACAGATATAAAAATGGACAATACTATGCTATATTGGTGAGTATATGGAAATGCCACAAAATGTTATAGATATGATACAAAAGCAACACCTTGCCTTTGTTGCAACTTCTACGCCAAACGGACTTCCAAATGTATCCCCTAAAGGCAGTATTAATGTCATTGACAAAACTAAACTAGTGTTTGCAGAGATTGCTTCGCCCCACACAATATCCAATCTTAAGGGCAATCCCAATGTATCGCTGTATGTCCTTGACAGGGAGAACAACAAGGGAGTGCAGATAAAAGGGAAGGCGACATTGATGAACTCAGGACCAATATTTGAAAATGTTTCTAAGGCATTAAAGGAGAAGATGCCTTTCCTACCACCGGCAAACTATGCAGTGCTAATAGATGTTTTGGAGATATTCCCCTATAAGATGTAATACTATTTTATTTTTTTATTTATTCAATATCAATAGAAATCTATAAATAAACCTCTTGAATTCTAATCTCAGTGAGATAATGGAAACACATTTTGAGCCCATGGGCGAAGAGCATAGAATGGACGTAATAGATATTTTTAACTATTATATTGAAAATGGATTTGCGGCATATCCCGACAATAAACTCCCTTATGAATTTTATGACATGTTTCTTATAATTACAAAGGGCTACCCGGCAGTAGTGATAAAATCTGATAAAAATGAAGTAATAGGATTTGGATTTATACACTCATATAGCCCTTTTTCAGTATTCAAAGAAACTGCAGAGATATCCTATTTTATTAAAGAAGAGGCAACTGGCCAAGGGATCGGTAAAAAGACTTTGGATTATATAGAATCGGAAGCAAAAAAACTGAACATATCTAGCATATTGGCCAGCATCTCCTCGATAAACGAAGGAAGTATCAACTTTCACTTAAAAAATGGATTTAAAGAATGTGGAAGATTTGTAAAAATAGGGAAGAAATTTGACAGATACTTCGATGTAGTCTGGATGCAAAAAATGTTTTAGTTTTTTATCAATTCTTGTAAGCTTATAAATTGTAAGATTTAGACTAGTATGATGAAATGCCCTAAGTGCGGATTTATTACTGATTCAACTTACTGCCCTAGCTGTGGTTCATACATGGCGGAGTTTGAAAGGATAAAATGCCCAGTATGTGGCCAAGGCAATAATAAGGATTCGTATTACTGCTTCCGTTGCGGGAATCCTATAATTACATTCAATACCTATAGCGGGTATAACCCAGAGAGGTACAGGGTAGTCGACGGATACGTTCAAAGGCCTGAGCCAGAGAGCCCATACAAAAAGGCTGTCAGGGGATTCTTCTCCTTAATGATTGGGCTCATGATTTTCCTGGCTGTTTTCTATTTTATTGGATTGGCCAATAATCCTTGGAGCGACCTGCTTGAAGAGCCGCCCGTATCCTATAATGCAGTCATTACAACTTCAATCACAAATATTGGTGGGGAAGTTTTTGATACGCAAGTGTGGATGGCCCTACCAGTCAATTGCGACACCCAGCAAAACGTTTCAATAATAAGCATTAACCCTGCCCCGGACATGATTACATACGACCCCGATGCATGCACAAAGATATGCTACTGGAACTTTAACGATACGATACCTAATAATTCAACTATCACTATAACTCAAAACCTCTCCTTCACATCTCATCCATACACCGTATCAGTTGATCCTGCCAAAATAGAGTCCTACGACTATTCATCTGCTATTTATAAAGAGTATACGATACCAAGCGAGAAGATAGAATCAGACGACCCGGCTATATCGGGGCTTGCAAAAGAGATAGTCGGAAAAGAAACTAATCCTTACAAGAAGGCAGGCCTTATCTACGACTTTGTTACAAGGCATATCACCTATGAAAAACAGGATCATGAGCTGGGTGCAAAGTACGCCTACCTTAGTGGCAAAGGTGACTGCACAGAGTTTGCAACTCTTTTTGCTGCAATGTGCCGCTCACAAGGTATTCCAGTAAGGTTGGTAGATGGATATCTCTGCGAGCCAAATACCACTGCCGGCCACATATGGACTGAGTTTTACATACCACCTTATGGATGGGTACCTGCGGACCCAACTGGTGACGACACTACAAACTCCCGACTTTTCTTCGGGCACCGCGGAAGCAATGTGTTAATCCTATCTAAAGGAAATGCCAAAATAGAGCCACATTACCCTGGGGACAATCTTTATGC
>JAMNZA010000088.1 GCA_023622545.1 Methanobacteriota archaeon
GATACGATTGGAAGATGATGCCAATTCAATTGCATTTATTACTTTATCGAAACTCTTTTCATTATTTCTCAACCAATTATGAGATTCCTTAAGCCCGTCTAAACTAATTGTCAATGCACCTATTCCAGCATTTAGTAATGAAATGTGTCTTTGTTTATCGTATAAATGTCCATTTGAAACTATCGACCATTTAAAACCTCGTTTTCGTAGTTCTTTTCCACAAAGTTCTATGTCCTTTCGTAAAAGAGGTTCACCGCCTGTAAATACAACCGTAAAGTTTTGTGGAATATTTTCAATTGTGTCAATTGCCTGAAAGAAATCCTCAGCAGGCATATCTCGATGCAAACTATCTTTTGAGCAATCACTTCCACAATGCAGGCAATTTAAATTACATCGTGTAGTGCACTCCCAAAACAAATAATTCAGTTCGTGCCGTTTTGTCTCTGAATCTCTAAATTTTCTGAAACTGTATTTTTTGATTGATGAAAGCATTTATTTTTCTTCCAAAGCTATATCTAAGTAAATATTCTCTTTTAAATCTGTCAATACAGTATCCTTATCAATATAAAGTCCGTTTTGAGTGGAATCAATATCTTGAAAATGTAGTGTTAATCCTTCAAGAATTTCTGTATAAAATGAAAACTTGCCTTCTTCATCAGTCACCTCATATTGTACATTGTCGGCAACTGAAACTTTTATTCCTTTAATTGGCAAACCTGATGTCTTTGATTTTACTTGACCTTCAATTAATATATCCAGCCCAAAATCCTGAGGTGTACCATAGCATGCTTGAAATACAAACATTGCAGATGTCAAACTTAATCCACCAATTATTTTCCTAGTTACATTTCGTTTCATGTTAATCATTTTAATCTATGATGATTTTTATAATTAGCAGGTTACTTTTACAATGAATGTCAACAGTTGACGGTATGGGTCGTGGCGACTAAAAGACATTTTCCTGTCGTGGTATACAAAGTTTAATTTCGTTTACAAAGCTCCAGTGGTTACAAAAGATAGCCATGACCTATACCGTTTGTTAGCAGCTGGCAATCATTTAGTTGTCCAGAAATATCCTTCAAAAATTTTCTTATATTGATTTGTCAAGACTTCTTGATCTAGTGGTTCAAGATCTTGCTTAAATGACTTTCTATAAAATGCAACGTTATCTTCTTTTGAATCGACAATCATAGCATATATAGTCGAATAGGCTTTTATTGGAATTTGATAATACATCCCTAAAGTTAATATACCTAGTGCAGCCCCTTTTGCAATTTCTTTACCATAGTTTCCTTTTAGTCTGGTAAAGCCTGTGCAGATAATAATCAAACCAAATCTTGTGTCATTTGCCTCTAGTATTTTATCAAGAGTAGGCGTTATTTTAAGATTTGAAATACTCTTGTTTCTTTCAGCAGTCAGAATTAAATTTTCGCATTCTTTCTCCAGATCTTTGTTAATTGTAGAGTCAATCAGGATAATATCCCCTGTAATTGGAATCTGTCCATTGAAACTTTTCAAAACATTGATATTTAGTTGTTTTGAAATTGATGATATACTGTCATCTAATTGTCCCCTATTACCCTTTTTTATCATCGAAATATAGGAATAAGGTTCAAGGAGTTTAAGATTAGTAACTTCAGTAGGTTGGACATTTGATGTTAAAAGTTTGGTTGCTGTGCAGGATGATAAAATAATGCAACTCAAAATCAGAAAGATGGTCTGGTGTTTCATTTTTTATATTTTGTTTGATTTATTAAGTGGAGTATGATGTAACTATCTATCTTATTGTGTAGTATGCTTCTACTTGCTGCCAACGTTCGGCGGTATGAAACGTGCCGAATCGCGGGACTGCGTCACTATCAACCGTTACAAACCTACGAGGCGGGCCGAAACGCTCGAATACCCACTGAAACTGGCATGTTTTATGACCGCGTGTTGGGCACTGTTGTTATTATAGTTCTATATCTTCTGACATATTTATTAAATACTTTCCAATTTGGTCAAATAAATCCTCAATCGATAAATTTGAAACAGTCATTATCAATTCCTCTAATTCCGAAACCCAAAGAATTCCTTGTCTTGGATTGTAAAACTCTACCCGTTTTATGCTTTTCGGATTAGTTGACAACCTATTCAAAGCACAGTAAGTAATTATTTGCTTTATGTCTGATGATAAAACGCCCCTTTCACCTGCTTTTATTTCGACAAGAGTTTCAGCGTATAACAAATCTCCTTGGCAACTTTCCATAATCCCGCATCCAGAGAATTCTGGATAAAATTCGGGCAATTTATTTTTATAGCGTTTTACTAATCGTTCACATTGTCTTTCTATTATTTTCTTATAATCTTCCGATAAAATATAGCTATACATATTATTTCTTGGATAATTAGCTGCAATCTTTTGAGCTTCAAGAAATGCCTTCTCAATATCTTTGTTTTCTTTTTTAACTATATTTTTAAATAATGTAAAAGCAATGATATTGTTAATGGAGCGGTGAATAGTATCATCCCCTATTTCGATTGGATATTCTATCCGTTCGACAAGTCCTTTGTTTATTGAACTAACATAATCACTTATCCATGGAGCATGTTCTGTCCAAAATGATGTATAACCTCTAGAAAAACTTACTTCTGAAATCATAATGGTAATTTCCATGAATTTTGAGATGGTTGTTTTGAAGCAATCCAGTCTCTTAATAATAATTCTATCTCTAAAAACTGTTCCTTTGTATTATCTCTCCAATGTTTTCCTTCATCCCCAAGAAAATATGATGAAGCAATAAATGCTCTCCGTTCCCATTTAGACAAAGTTGAAAAGTTTGCTTTTATATCTGATAACCAATAGAAATTATTCAAATTTGTCATTGAATACAAACAATTTGATTTAACTAAAGCTGATGGTCTTGAGTTTAAAAGGTCTATTGCTTGTATTGTATTTTCGGTATTTACTAAAGAAAGAATTCGTGCGACATATGAAGCATTATTATCTGTATGAATTAAATATGAATCATTTTCTACTAGATTACATAGAGTACTAATAAAAAGATTAATTGCATCCTCATCACAATCTAATAGCTTTTTATTTGCTAGTTGCATTACAGAAGGAAAAATTGGATAAAGCAATTCAAGATTTGCACTTATCACATTAAAAACTAAACTAAGTTGCGGATTTTCCAAATGTGAAACGGCACTTAAAAGTTGCTTTCCAAAGGCTTGATGAATTTTACTTTTTTTAACTTCTGATTTTATTAATGAAACAATATCAAATTGTGCCAATCTACTTTTAAGTTCATTATAATCCTGGTCAGCTGTTGATGAGTAAGGGTCGTAGTGAATATGAAGTCTTAGAAATGAAACTCTTTCTTTATTAGCTTCTCCTTCTTCTCCTTCTAAAGTAGCTTTTGCATGTGACAAAAATTCAGATGCTGTTTGAACTTGAGTCTTATTTTTTTGTAATGCTAAGCCCTCATTTTTTAAAAGAAATTCAGCGCACCAGTTTAGTTTTCTAAAAGCATCTTCTTTTGAATCGGCAAATACAATGTAATCATCAACAAATCTGCAAAACTGCATTCTTTTGCTTTTCATTACTTGGTCCATAGAATTAAGCAATACTTCAGCTAAAATCCGAGATGCGTTTCCACCAATTGGCAGACCATATGAAACATTAACTGAGATGTCTTGAAGGATTTTCATAATTCTTTTTATAATATCCTTATCAGCATTAGTTCTCTGTAAAGCATTTTCAAGTCTATGATGATATACCCGATTATAAAAATCTGAGATATCAAACCTTACAACATAACTATGATTATCCGCCAGTTCAATCGCAGTATCATAGAATTTACGCCAATTCGAATCCATGTTAAAAATCTTTCCGGATTCTTCATCTAATTTTAAGCGATACGAAAAAACTGATGCTTTTTCTAATGAAATTCGTGATGCTTCTATCTTATCCGAAATTTTAAGCACTTCACTTAAAAGATAAGCATTCCATAATGGGTCAATCAATGTTGCCCATCTAAATCCTGTATAGCCAACAGGAATACAAGTTTTGATTGTATCAATTGGATATTTTGACAACCACTTATCAAAATTCTTATCAATATCATCAAGTAAGTTCTTTACCTTATCGGGCATATCAAAAAACAGCGCATTTTCAATAGGATAGGGAAAAATATCCGTATCTCCATGCGTTG
>JAMNZA010000127.1 GCA_023622545.1 Methanobacteriota archaeon
GGTCACTTCTTGACAGCTAGAAAAAATGGCGTTGATGCAACACTTCCCAATTTTATACCGTCGCCCATCATGCTAGGCACCATGGGTGCAGTGATAAATATCAGGTCTTTTATACCGACTAAGAGGAGCGCCATAGAGCTTGGACTCTCCGGGCCTTTGGCAGGAATATTAGTGGCAATACCTTTTACAATAGTTGGGATTTTGATATCACCTATCGTCCCTATAACGCTATTTGGTGAGGGATCCCTATTTCTCGGAGAGCCAATCCTATTTAAGTTGATTGCAGAATCGCTAGTTAAAGTTACAGAAGGAAATTCTCTTTATCTGCACCCTGTTGCATTTGCAGGTTGGACTGGAATATTTGTAACTATGTTAAATCTTATCCCCATAGGACAGCTTGATGGAGGACACGTAGCAAGGGCAGTCCTTGGGCCAAAGTACCATAGATACCTTTCCTTCATTGTATCGATGTCCTTATTCTTTTTAGGCTTGGTCTCATGGGCAGGCTGGAGCCTCTGGGGCATTATAGGCTTATACCTTTCATACAGAGGACATCCAGGGTCAATGGATGAGATAACGCCTATTGATGGAAAACACTGGATTATGGTTGGAATTGCCATATTGTTATTTGTCCTTACCGCTATGATCACTCCACTTAAGCTTGCATAGATCCCTATAAAAAAGATTTAAATATCCCTAAAATATCTCATGAAGCATGCTTAATAACATCCGTAAGAATAAATCATTTGTTTCTGCAGTAAATCTTATCGGGAGAGTTTTTAGCTTCCTTCCACCAAATCTTATCACAACAATAAGCTTAGTTGTCGTTTTCTTTTCTGGATATTACTACTACCTAGGTATGCCAGTTATTGGCGCTATCATTCTTGTTGTTTCAGGTTTCCTTGATCTTCTTGACGGGTCAGTTGCAAAGTATACAAAAAGGACAACTGACCTCGGAGGCTTTCTAGATTCAACATTTGACAGGATTGGAGACGGCGTTGTTCTTCTAGGTATAGGGCTATCGCATGATCTTGTCCTTTGCTTTGTAATCATGGTTGGGGCCTATCTCATAAGCTATATGCGCGCAAAAGGAGAATCGCTAGGCGTAAAGGTAATGGGTATGGGGATTGGCGAGAGGGCAGAGAGAATACTGATAATATTCATCTTCTCATTCATCAATCTAGAGATTGGGCTTTACGTACTGCTGGTAGTTGTATATATAACCGTCTTTACCAGGTTTTATTATATTTCCAAGGAGCTTAGAAGTAGGACTTAGAAACCTTTTTATATTCCCATAATCAACTTCTCATTACGCGGGGGTTGCCGAGCATGGCTAAAGGCGATAGACTCAAGATCTATTCCCGCAGGGGTCCAGGGGTTCAAATCCCTTCCCCCGCACTTTTTTTCATTAAATATGCGCAAGTAATAAAAGTAAGTTAGGGATATTTTATGAATTTATGCCTTTTTTTAGTATTATTTGTTAATCTTTGGGATTGGTGTTTTTTCGTGTTGTGAGGGAATAGACTACTATCTATACGCCATTGGTATTTTTGCTTTTTAGGTATAAATATTTAATCCCTGATTGGGTATCAGTTGCGAAAAGGATAGGATAATAACCTAACAAAAGGTTAAACTAACTTACCAAATTAATATTTTTGGTTAAATAAATTAATTATTTTGGCTTATTATATAATACGAATTGCTGATATCTGAATTCCCTTCGGTTACTGGCACTTCAATTCTGTCGTGTTCCCTCTGGGGGCGGTTGGCATCCGACAATGCCTTTTCTTTTTTATTTTTCAAATAGTGAACACAAAGAATGAGTTAAAACAGGTGAATAAATGACGTTTACAAGTGAAGTCGGTTATATCGACTCTGGGGTTATTGGCCAAGCTGTAAGTAGGGCGTTGCGGATGCATTATGGAAAGTGGGCAAACGATGACGGTTCAACCGGCGGGGATATTGATACTGCTCTGGCCCAATGCGTTTTTATAAAATTGGATATTTCTGGGGCGACTGCTTCGGCAACTGTCCCTGTTGTTAATGAAAGCTTCCCATGCGGGGCGCATGTTACAGTCGTAACACCGGCCAATGCTTCGGGATATTGGGTTGCATTTGGATACTAAATTTAGTTTATTTTTTGTCCCTATTTTTTATTCTGTTCTATTCTTTTTTAGTGTTGTTTATTTTAATCCATGCCAATATTGAACATCCATTCAATCATAATAATATCTTTTTTGAATTTGTTTTTGTAATAGGATATATTTTGCTCAATGACCTCGCCTTGCCAGTTCTTTGCGATCTGCCAAGCTGATCTTCCGGCGGCCAATTGTTCAAAAATAAACCTTCTCTGGTTGTCATCGAACATACTCGGCCTTCCGCATTTCCTTTTCTGTCGCATCGATATCCCTTCGGTTTTGTGTTGTCCTAAAAAAACATTAAAAGAAAAAAATAATTTTTTACCTCCAAATCTCAACTGGCATCATGATCATTCCCTTACCTTCGTAGCTGTTTCCTCTGTATTGAATTTTTATCGTCTTTCTTGGATTGCATGGCGCTAACTCCTCCCTAACCTTTGTGTTCAGGTCCGCCCCATCAGATAGAAAGCAATGCTTATCCCCACATAAGGGACACTTGGGCAGCACGAACCAACAGACACCATTCAACTGGAGATCCCGATAAACTTCAAATTTGTTCTTTTTAAAATTCAAAAGCTATCCCTTCAATGAGTCCATTATTTTTTTATGTTTGGTGTTTGGCCTTGTTTTTAACTCGACCATAATTCTATTATGCTCTTTGTCTGGCTTATCTGCAATCATGTCCGCCAAGCTGGGTTCATTTTTAGGGCCATCTACAAAATTACCCATGAGCTTCCGGTGGTCAGATACATCCGTATTTACAATCCCATCCATGACTTGCTTGTGGGTTTTCGGCTTCTCATCCATTTTATAACCAACCCTTCTCTTCTGCTATCTGAGTTATCAATCTCTGCAATTCAAACCGATCATCTGAAACCGCAATTATCACGTCGGGGACATACTCGTTAGGCTTGGGCATCTTCTCATGAAATTCGTAGCTATATCTAAGGCCAAACAGTCCTTCTTTGTGTGTTCCAGATTGCCTAACCTTCGGATCGTTGTTGGGTTCGCAGATTAGCATCTCAAATATAGGGACAGTCCATCGGCCCACTTTGATTTTTTCAATTCTCATAAGGTATCTCCAATTTCTTGGTATCTAATATCCTAAACAATATATCAGTTAGCTCATCTTCAAGCCCTGAATTGTGGACTTCCCATTTTGTCATTATCTTCTGTGCGGTTATGCGGCAAAAGTCCTCCTTTGCCAAACGGATAATTTCTTCTTCATTCACCATTTTCTTCCACTTCTTTCTCTTTATTTTTTTCATACTTTTCATAATACTCTTCTACCATCTTTGCCCATGACCATGGTTGATACCCACTTGGATCAATATTCAGAGTTGTTGCCTTACTCTTTGGTGTTAGCCCATACTCCGCCAACCACTTCCTTATTTCCTGTGAGCTGGATTCTATGCTGACATTGAACCCTTGCTCCAATTTATCCATTAGAAACGATTGGAATATGAGAAGCCTTGCAATTTGAGATATTGCTATCGGATCATAAACCTCATACTCTCTTTTAATCATCTCTTGCAAATCATCAAATAATTTCATTTCGGTTGGATTCAAAAGAGATATATCCTTTTTCGACCTACTGCCATTCATTATTTTCGCCATCATTACATTCCTCCTACCTTCTTTGCTAATCTGGGTTGAAGCTCCGCCATGCCAAAAGCATCGGCCAGTTTTTCCATCTGTCCTCCAATTTCTCGGCCTTGTGCAGAACCCCCTCCCATTTGATCTATATGCCCCGCAATACGGGTATGGTCCGATAAAAAGGGAAAATTGCCATCGAACCACGTCAAGCTCTTTGTCGTCATACAGTCTTGTTAACCAATCATTAACATTTTTTGTTCCCTTATTACCGCTATGTCCTCCCTTATCGATTTTATTTCCTCGCCCATCTTTGTGAGTTCTTCTCCAAGATTTTGGCTTATGTGAGGTTTCAACCATTCAGGGATCTCTCCGTATTGTTTTTTGATTTCTTCCAATAGGGCTTTTTCCCTTTCAATGGCATATTCTTC
>JAMNZA010000048.1 GCA_023622545.1 Methanobacteriota archaeon
AATGTTGTAACTTCTACAAGTCCGCTTGCAATTGTAACTGGCCCTTCTGCACCCGCTATAATTGGGACTTTATCCCCAACAGTTTCTTTGATAATCTTAATAGCTTGAATCATTGTGGGTATTCTGCCTTTAGAAAGAATATCTTTTGAAAATTTATTTATTGGCAAAGGTTTTCTAGAATTATACGGGTGTCCGCTTACAGAGGTTTGACGAGTTGCATCGCCTTTTTCAATTTCACATCCCATTGCTTCCAATAAAACAGTTAGGCAATAGGGTATTCTCACTGCCTCGAATCCAATTTCTTTGTGAGCACTCATAGCAAGTTCGGCCAATGCGTTTGCATTCCAATGGGCTTCTGGCCAGAAGTAATGGGTTAGATTCATAAGATCTTTAGTTCCTGTTTGTGTAACGGCTAAAACTGGAACTTTGTCTACTTCTTCCCCTTCTAGAGTTTTTAGTAATCTCTCTTTCAGAGTGTAGCTTGTCATATAATCCCTCAATTAAATAAAGAAAAAAAATTAAAAATTATTTATAAACTCCAAATTGTCTAGCTGCATCTAGAAATGCCATAGGTTTAATTGGTTCGGCAAGTGGTGGGAACTCACAACCTGGGCATAATATAAATCCTCTTGGATTGTTCATTCCTTGCTCAATGTTTTCTTTGCACAGCTGAACTACTTCTTCATAGGATTTTGTCTGTATTGACGGTGGGTCTACATTCCCTCCAATTATATCATGGCTACCAAACTTTTCAATTTGAGTTTTTAGAGGAGTTTCAGGACCAAATATCCAGGCATAGATCCCTTTCCAGTTAAAAGATTCCCTCAATTTTATGTAATATGGTATGTTCAAATTCTGATCGGCGCATGGATGCATTAAGGTAACGGGTATGTCAAATTCCCTTATCTTTTTATGAACCTTTATCATATAGGGGAATGCAAATTCTTCAAACCTTTGTGGGGAAATAACAGTATTAGCTTCTACGGGACCTCCATCAAAGACAACACATTTTTCTGCTCCATACCTGTTAACAAAATACTCTATTTGATTAATATACATTTGGCTGACTTTATCAAGTAAAGCATGCGCAGACTTAGGTTCAGTTTTTATCCACCTTAAAAACTTTGAAGTATCGGCGACAACTGCCGCAGCAGTGAAAACACTCCCACCTTGGAATATTGCGGGCATCCCCATTTGAGTGCAACGATCACAGACTTTTTGCGCTTCAACATACCCTCCAACTGGTTTGTCTGAGTCAGGAACTTCTAGTTTGTCTATATCTCCTATTTCCATTACAGGGTGTTCTATAACATAAGGTGCACTATGGCCTTCGCCGTATGGGAATCCAATTTTACCACCAAATTCCCAAGGGCCACAAGAAGCATATCCATACATTGGAGTTGATTCATATCCATATAGTCGCATGCACATAAATTGTGCTTCAAAACATTTATTTCCATCTGCATAGAAATCACCTAAAGGCATACCTACTATTTTAGCAGCAAATCCTAAAATAAAAGGATTTATCGGTACTCTATCTGGTTTTTCTCCCATTAACACTGCATGAAATCTTTCTGCAGGAGACATTTTATCCATTATATCACGCT
Organism: Methanobacteriota archaeon; assembly: GCA_023622545.1. Lineage (GTDB taxonomy): Archaea > Methanobacteriota_B > Thermococci > Methanofastidiosales > Methanofastidiosaceae > Methanofastidiosum. The sequence continues at coordinate 1,608 of JAMNZA010000048.1, forward strand.
CCAATTAAGTTTTTCGCTACCTTAACTGCTTCAACTGCATCTTTTCCGTATCCATCAGCGCCTATCTTCTTAGCAAAATCAGGATTTATAGGGGCCCCTCCAACTATAACTTTAGCCTTGTGATTTTTAGCTTTTAGTTGTTTAATAACAGGCTCCATATACATCATACTTGTTGTCATTAAAGCAGAGATTGTAACGAGATCTGCATCTTCTTCTTCAGCTTTCTTCACAAATTTATCAACAGGTACATCCTTACCAACGTCTATTAAAATGAAACCTGCTACTTCAAGCATCATCTTCACGAGATTCTTTCCTATGTCGTGTATATCTCCTTGCGCAACACCTATAATAACTTTAGCAGGCTTTTTGGCTGAAGCATCTACCTTTAGATGTGGCTTTAAAATATCTATCGCTGCATACATAGCATCAGCAGATAACAGTATTTCAGGAACAAACATCTCTTTGCATTCGTAAAGTTCACTGACTTTTGCCATACCTTTGTTGCACCCATTCATCAGAGCTTCATAGGGGTCTATTCCAAGCTCGAGAGATTTTTTTGCAAGTTCTTCACTTTTGACTTCATCACCATCTATTACAGCTTTAGCCAAACCTTCTAGAATTTCTTCTTTTGACACCATACAAACACCTAAGATTTTTAGAATATTTATTCGGTTAAATTAGAACTCCCTAAAATATAAACGTTATTAATGGATGGCGACCCCATCCAAGATTATTTGCTTAACATTATAAAGATCATAATTCTAATTGTTTTGATGTCTATTCAAGAGGATATCGAAAATACTTTGGAAGTTATAAATAGATTAAAAGATGAAGAAGGGGTAATCCTAGTTGAAGGACAAAACGATATCGAATCTCTAATAAGTCTTGGAATTAATGCTAGAATTATTGCTGTTTCTCAGTACAATATTTTTGATGTAATTGAAAGTATCTCAGAAAAAGAAGTTATTGTATTAACAGATTTTGATAAAAAAGGAACTCTCCTTTTCAAGAGGTATGTTAAGGAACTTCACTCTTCGGGTAAAAAAGTAATTGTAATTTACTATCGTGAACTAAAAAAATATCTTAAAAAATATATCACTGGAATTGAGCAGATTTATTCATTTCTTGAAAAAAGAGTTGAATTTGAACATAATAATGATTTTGTATAATAAAAAGAAGTGCGGTCGCCGGGATTCGAACCCGAGTTGCGAGCTTGGCAAGCTCGCGTGCTAGCCACTACACTACAACCGCATCTCAAAGAGTATTTTTCTACTCCTGAATCCTGAAAAATATATATAAAGGTTTTGGTTATTTTTTAGGCAAAAACTTTTATTTATCCCTAACATAAAGAAGCTGTGGAAACTACTTTTGTCCTTGTAAGGTCTGAATCATTTGATAAAATCCTAACATCCCTATCCGATATGAAGAGATATGGAGACCTAAAAATAATTGGAAAACCCAAAGTAATAACTGAAGAATTCGCAGAAACAATCTTAAAAAAAACTTTGAAAGAAGAAGTAAAAATAAAATTCAAAGCAAATGTTATTGCATCAGTTGAAGGTGAAGGAGGCCTTATAATTGACCGATTAAGAAGCATTCACCCGCCGGCGCATACGATTGCTATAACAAGGAAGAATGAATTATACCACCTTGTCCAAAAATCTCTTAAAGATTTTGATAATCTAAAGGGATACACAAAACCAAAGGTGAGTCAATGAAAGTTATTGCATCTGGAACATTCGATAGATTGCACGAAGGCCATAAACATTTTCTTAAGATAGCATTTAACCTTGGTTTTGTCTATATCGGACTTACATCAGATAATATGATTAAAAATAAGAAATATGCAGAGAGTATTCAAAATTATGAAACTAGGAAAACTAACTTGATTGAATACCTTTCAAATGAGAAAAAAGAAATAAATCATGATTTTGAAATAATTGAAATAAATGATAGACTTGGATTCGCAGTTGACTCAATGGATGCAGACGCTATTGTAGTTACATCTGATACCTTAGAAGGTGCAGAAGAAATCAATGATGCTAGGGCCGAATATGGACTTTACCCACTAGACATAATTGAGGTAGAACTAATATTGAAAGATAACAAAAAAATATCTTCTAGCGATATTAGAAAAGAAGAAAAAGATTAATCTTTTCTCCAGAAATCTCCTTTGTAAGCGTTAGTTGCAGGGCATCCATAACATCTCCCTGATTTGTAGTAAGGACATCCTTCGCAATCAAGATCACATCCTCGCTCTCCTTCTAATGTAATCTTCACCGGCATTACAAAATCTTTTACTGGACTTACAATTATGTTGAAATCAACTTCTTTCACATCTGGATTTAATCTCAAATGATAGTCTACTATGGATTCAAGGCTAGATATATTCTCCCCCATGAATAGTAGGGTCATATTATATTTTCCAGATACCATTAAAGCATTAATAAAGAAAGGACATTTACTAAATGTATCAATGATATTTTGTGAATTTTTTGCTGCTATTTCTACCTTAGCAAGAAATAGATTTACTTTCTTAAAATTCATACCCACTATATGAGAAAGTATTCCTCTGTCCTTCAATTTTTTTATCCTCATTCCAACAGAAGGTTGGGATAGGCCAATAATTTCAGCTATTTCACTTTGCGATATCTCTGGATTCTTTTGGAAAAGAGTTATTATCTGTCTATCTTTCTCATCAAGTCGGATATTACTATTCATAAACTCACCTTATGCTATAAGATATACTTATATACTAATAAATCTTTCTATACAATATATTATTAGTTATAATGACTTATATCTTATTTGAGCATAACTATATAAAAATGTATGCTTAATAGGGTAGAGGAGTTCTACATGACTAGCGTCTTAAGATTTGGTGTTTCAATCCCTCCTGATCTTTTGGATAAGTTTGATAAAATTATTGAATCTGAAGGATACGAGAGTCGTTCTGAAGCTATAAGAGATATGGTTAGAGGGTATATTGTCAAAAGACAGTGGATATCTGGAGAAGAGGACGCTGTATGCACAATATCATTAGTTTATGACCATACAAAAAGAGGCATTGCCGAAAAAATAACAGATGTAGAGCACCACCACATAAAAGAAATTGTAACAACTTCACATGTCCATCTTGATGAAGAGAACTGCCTTGAAGTAATTATTATCAAGGGAAACAGTGAAAAGATAAGAGACTTTGCGAGATACCTACTTTCTATTAAAGGTATTAAGCATGGAGATTTTATCATTGTATCTACAGGTAAGGGCATTCAATAGTTGATCCGATGAAAAAGGTTATAGCACTTGTTCTAATAATTTTATTTTTAGTCATCGTAGGTAGTTCAGAACTTTTTAATAAGAATGATATAAACGGAACCTATGTCTTGTTTACAGTTGATACTGAATTTGATTTTCCACCGGTGCTGAACACTGAAAGAGGTCTTGATGAAGGAGTTCCACTACTTCTGTCAATATTTGAGGAACATGGAGTTAAGGCCACTTTCCTTGTAAACGGCGATGTAGCTGACAAAAGACCAGACGTTTTGAAGAGCATTTATCAAAAAGGTCATGAAGTCGGGTCTCACAGTTATCACCACAAATCCTTGAAAGCTATGACAAAGTATGAGATGGAAAATGAAGTTATTCTCTCAACAAAAGCTATCGAGAAAGCGATTGGGGTAAGACCAGTTTCATTTAGGGCACCTGGGCACAGTGCATGCAATGATCTGATGGTAATATTGCAGAATGAAGGATATCACGTTGAAGCTTCTGCTGATAAAATTAATTTCTACCCGTACCATCCAGATGAAAACAATTGGAATTCAGAAGGAAATATGAGTATTTTGAGAGTTCCAGTTTCACATACTCCAGCTTACTTCTATCCGCCCACAACTTATAACAGAAAATGGGTGGATTGTTTCAATAATGCTGTTAGTAGCCAAGCTGACAAAGAAATAAAAATTGTTGTAATTGGACTCCATCCCTGGGAGTTAATTGAAATAGACGCACCAGAGGATTATAGTAGTTATGTCAGGGCAACAGGCAATTATACTCTTGAGAATTTAACATCATTATTAGATTACCTAGATGAACAAAACGTAACTTATGTCACGATAGAAGAGCTTTATCACATACTTGAAGATTAACCTATAATGCTCCGTTTCTTACCTTTTCCTCGATTTTATAGATCTCTTTTATTCTATCTTCTCCTTTAATCTCTTTAATGTAATCTTTAGTTTCATTAGTAACGAGATCTTCCCATTTATCGCCCTCAGAAATTAATTCCCTAATTCGCGTTCCATTATATTTATCTTTTTCAAAGAATTTAATCTCAGATACTTTAAATCCTCTTTTTTCCCAAAGGAGTTTTACAAGTGTGTTATTTGTATATACAGTTTCAAATCTTGGGAAGGTATCAATAATATTTTCTACCCATAATGAATTACTATCCATATTTTCACTTGATAGGACTATTATTCTGTCCCTTAGAGATTTAATCGATCTTAGTATCATCTCTATTCTCTCTCCACTGGAAAAAGGATTTGTGATTGTGTAGGAAAATTGAGAAGCGGCAACACATACTATAACTTCATCCTCAATTTTTAGGATATCCTTTATGGCATTATAATGGCCTTTATGAAAAGGCTGAAATCTCCCAATAAATAGACCTCTTTTCATCTAATCCCTACAAACTTTTGAGAAGTGACCCTATCATTATGGGCAATATAACAGTTGCATCCCCTTCAATAGTTATAAAAGATGCATCTTCTTTTACCTTGCCCCATGAAATGGCTTCCCTTATTCTAGCTCCTGAGAGTGAGCCATCCCATTCTGGGGCAGTTGTGATATAGACTGCATAGTCAAGGCCACCTCTAAACTGATTCCACCATATAGTGTGGTGTTTAGATATCCCTCCTCCGATCATCAATGCTCCAGTTTTGTCTGCAGAATAAATGAAATCACTTATGGCGTCCTCGTCTTTCATCACATTAATATTGAAATCTTTGTGCCCGTCCTGCCAGAAATAATAAAGTTGCCATCCGACGGAGCCATCAAGAGGGCCAGGAATCACCATTGGTATCTTATTCTTATAACACCAATATGTTATTGAATCTTCTTTATTCTTCTCTCCTTCTAGGGATTTCCCAAACTCCCATACTATTTCATGAGTTGATATGTCCCTAATTCCTTTATCATAGAGCTCCCCTATAATACCTCTGATCTTTTCTTCTAAGATTTCAGAATAGGATTCATTTGGAATTAGAACATTTCCTTCTCTATTCACACCTTCTTGGTGTAGCTTTTTATCATCCATTTCAAATGAACCATGAAACCATGATAATAATCCCTGTAAACTCTTGCAATATCATGATCTAGTGTACCAGTGGTAGTGATTATCATATCAAAAATACGTCTCTTTACAAGTTCTTTTATTATCCCTCTTGTTCCAGTAGCAACTAATGAAGCAGGAAATGAAAGAATTCTTTTACACTCTATGTCCTTTGACATACTTTCTAGGATATGACATCCATCGCCAACTTTTTTAGCAACATACCCTCCAGAAAGTGTCATTTGGTCCGTAAGATCTTTTATGCTATTAATTTTATTAAGGTCAATATCCTTTACAACTTCTCTTTTCATAAATATAAAATAAATAACTTATCTTAAATAACTTTTCAATAACTTTAAATACCTTTTATCAATCTCAATCTTATGGAATTTAACATCCTCATATGTGGAGTTGGTGGTCAAGGAACGATTCTTGCTTCTTATGTACTTGGCAATGCCGCATTAAAGGAAGGGCTTAAAGTTAGATTAGGGGAAATCCACGGAATGGCCCAAAGAGGGGGTTCAGTTGTTTCTCATGTTAGAATGGGAGATGAAGTGTATGGGTCTGTTATACCTCTAGAAAAAGCGGATGTTATTATAGCATTTGAGCCTCTTGAGGCCTTAAGAAATATTTCATCTTTGAAGAAAGGAGGAAAGGTAATACTAAACACTGAAAGAATTAACCCAATTTCTGTTTCCCTAGGTGAATCTGAATACCCTCAAATTGAGGAGATTATTTCCACTCTTTCTGAAAAAGGAAAGGTATACTCTTTTAATGCCACGGAAATTGCAAAAAAAATAGGAAATCAAGTTACAATGAACATGGTGATGATAGGAGCTCTTTCTTTCCTTGAAACTCCTATAAAAAATGAAACTCTTCTAGAAACTATAAATTTAGTTCTAGGGAAAAAGGCCGAATTGAATATTAAAGCCTTTGAAGCCGGAAGAAAAAAGATAGAACTCATAGCATAAGCTATACCTTTGCAATTACGCTCTCCCCGGCTTTCACTCTATCGCCCACTTCTGCAATTGTTACTGATTTAGACGGATACATCAAGACTACCTGCGAGCCAAGTTTTATTCTCCCTATCTTATCGCCAGCATTGATATTCTGACCTTCAATAACAAAACAATCTATTCTTCTTGCAACTGTACCTGCAATTTGCACTGTAACTACTTTTATTTCTCCGTCAATAACAATTATATTTCTCTCATTTTCACTTAAGACCTCCCCGAATGCAGGTGAGTGTTTGCCTTCTATGTAAATAATATCTTTTACTTCGCCAGGAATTGGCGATCTATTTACGTGCACGTCTAAAGGATTCATAAAAATTGAAATCACAGTATAGTTCCCTTCTACAACTCCTTTTAGTTCGGGAAGATAAATACTCTTTCCATTTTTCACTGTAACTGGGATTTCCTCAACTTTCATTAAATCTATAGATATTACCTGTCCATCTGCTGGCGATATTATTAGGCCCTCTTCAACAGGAATTATCCTTTCAGGATCTCTATAAAACAAATAATTAAAGAGAATAAGCCCAATAATAATCAAGATTATAATTAGAACAAGTTTTCTTTTAGAAAATTGCACCACAAATGTTAAAAACATCTTTATTTATTTAAAATTAATCGTGATTGGTGTTCAACTAACGAAAACTATTATAAACTTCAGATAGTGAATATCGTTTGTTACTCTAGAGGTGGTTCCATAGTATTCATAGAAAAAGTGACAATGAAAGGATTCAAATCATACGGTAATAAAACTGTTTCACTCCCTCTTTCTAAGGGCTTTACCTGCGTCGTTGGTCCTAATGGCAGCGGTAAGTCCAATATAACAGATGCTATCTGCTTTGTGGTGGGTAGGATATCTGCAAAATCAATGAGAGGAGAGAGATTATCGGACCTTATATTTTCTGGAACAGATGATGAAAAGAAGGCTGAAGAAGCATTTGTTTCAATCACATTTAACAACGAAGATGGTGGGTTCCCTCTAGAAGAGAAAAAAGTCACTATTTCTAGAGCAGTTAATACCAAAGGGGAAGGGGAGTACCGGGTTAATGGAAAAAGAGCCACCAGATCGTATATATTGGATATCTTTTCTTATGTAGGAGTTAGACCCGATGGTCACAATATAATTATGCAGGGGGACATTGCCCAGTTTATCAACATGAACCCTGTAGACCGTAGAGGAATAATTGAAGAAATATCAGGCATAGCTGAGTTTGATGATAAGAAGGACAAGGGTCTTAGAGAACTTGAAAAAGCTCAAGAAAATATAACAAGAGTTGAACTTGTAATTTCTGAAGTTAAAAATCGTCTTGATAGATTGTTGAGGGACAAAAAAGACGCTGAGAGATATCAGGAAATCGAGACTGAAATAAAAACTAAATGGGGAATATACTACCATAGTAAATTGAATAATTTCAAGGATACTAAGTCAAAACTTGAAACTGATATTGAAAAAGGTCAGAAGGACATTGATGAATTAAGGGGTGTAGTATCTAACCTTACCCAGAATATCTTCGACAAAGAAAAAGAGTTATTGGATCTAGATGATGAGTACAATCGTAAAATGGAAATGGAAAGTATCAATATAACAAGAGAACTAGAACAAATTAAAGGTAATATCTCATCGCTAAATCAATCAAAAGAATATGAGAAAAGAGAAATTGCTACAGTAAAAAAAGAGATAGAGGATATTAAGAAAGAAATTAACGGCAACGAGTCAAAAATCAAAGGGCACTTAGAGCGTAAATCAAAATTAGAAAAGGAAGCAGCTGAAATAGAATCAACGATTAAAGTAAAAGAGGCAGAATATAGAAAACTCTTGGAGTCTCTTTCTGGAAAAGACGGCATGTTCCTTAAGATTAAAGAGAATTTATTACAGGTTGATAGGGGACTAGAAAAGAGCAGGAAAGAATTTCTAGGTTTAAACAAGGAACTTGATACTTATAATGCATCTGTACTCCTGTTGGAGCAAGACTCAAACAGAGTTTTGTCAGATATAAAAAAGACAGAAGAAAAATTGACTGGCATTGAAACTAAATTGAAAGAAAAAGAATCTAAATTTTCACAGTATGAATCAAATCTTAATACTAACACCACTGAAAGTACCAATCTAAATAAAAAATATCAGAATCTTAAAGGTGAATTGATTCAACTCGAATCTGAATCCAAACAAATTTTATCCCAATTAGAAAATCTCAAAGCAAGAATAAACGTGAAAAAAGAAGTCCAGACTGATATAACTGGTGGACAGAAGGCCATTACAGAAATACTGAAAGCAAAGAAGGACAAACTAATACCGGGGATTTATGGAACAATTTCAGAACTGGGAACGACCAAAGAGGAGTATAGTCTGGCTTTAGAAGTTGCAGCAGGTTCAAGGCTTACAAATATAGTTGTACAAGACGATAATGTTGCAAGAGAATGTGTTAAATTACTTAAAAATCTAAAAGCTGGGCGTGCTACATTTTTACCTTTAAACAAACTTGTAGCCCCAAAGATAGCAAATGTACCCAAGGAGAAAGGGGTAGTTGGACTTGCAATTGATCTTGTTACATTTGATGAAAAATACAGAAAAGCCTTTGAGTATGTATTTGGAAGAACTTATATAATTGAGAACATAGACGTTTCTAAAAAAATTGATAATACTAGACTTGTCACACTTGACGGAGATCTTGTAGAGTCAACTGGAGCTATAACAGGTGGTTATTATACCAGAAAGAAATTTGCAGTTTCATTTAATATTGAAGAAGATAATTTATCATTAAAAGATTTGGAAAAGAAACTATCCGAATACGAATCAAGGAAAAAATCAGTAAAAGCTGAAATTGAAGAGCTTGAAGGATCTTTGGGTAAGCTTAGCGTTAAGAAAGCACAGGATGATTCCGAGAGTGCAACGATCAAAAGAGAAAAAGAAGAACTAATTAAAGAGAGGACATCACTAGAAAAGGAAAAATCAGTTCTTGAAAAATCTAAAGATGAAAAGCTTGAAAAACAAAGAGGCCTTTCCTCAGAAATAAAAATCAAGATAGATCCAATTCTAAAAGAGATTGCAAAACTTGAGAAGGAAAAGGCCAACGTCGAAAAGGGAATAGAAGACACAGCAGTTGGCGAAATTGGAGAAACACTTGAAACAGACCTGACAGAGCTTCGAAATAAAAAATCAGAGATGGATTCAGAATTATCTTCTATTAATTCTTCTCTTGAGTTCTTAAAACAATCCAACGTCAAATCTTCTGAAAAAATGAATTCAAAAAAACCAATAGAAGAAGAGCTTCTAAAAAAGATTGCCGATTTGGATGAGAAGATAAAAGAAATTAATGTATCTTTAAAAGAGAAAGAAAAAGAAGATACTAGGATTAAAAAAGAACTATCAACATTTAATCAAAATAAGAGAGATCTTTCATCTGAAACATCTAATCTTAGAAATAAGAAAGAACAAAAAGTTGAGAAGATATCAAAACTAGAATCTGATTTAAATTTATGGACTTCGGAAAAAAAGACTGTTATTGATGAGATAAATGAATTTTCAAGATTAGCTTCTGAGTATGAAGAACCGAAGGAGTTTTCTAAGCATCCTGACAGATTAAAAATTGAATTAGAATCCCTAGAAAAAGAACGAGGAAAACTAATGCCTATAAACATGAGGGCAATAATCGAATACGAGGAAGAAGAAGGAAGGTACAATACCCTGAGAACTAGAAGAGATACTCTCCTCGAGGAAAAGAATGCAATACTTAACTTCATTGGCGAAGTTGAGAAAGAAAAGTCTGAAGTTTTCTTAAAAACATTTAATGAAATTGCTTCTTACTTCACAACAATCTTCTCAGATATATCCCCTGAGGGAACTGCCCAGCTTCTTTTAGAAAATGATAATAATCCATTTGACGGCGGGGTAATCATAGATGCCAAACCCTTGGGTAAAAATGTAAACGCTGCAATAGCTTTGAGTGGAGGAGAGAAAGCAATTACCGCTTTGTCCTTCATTTTTGCCATTCAACGACACAAACCCTCCCCATTCTATATACTTGATGAAGTAGATGCAAATCTTGATGATGCAAATGTTGAGAGGACCGCCGAAATGATAAAGAGACAGGCAGATAAGACTCAATTCATTGTAATCACTCTGAGAGAGGGCATGATGTCAAGGGCAGAAAGACTATTCGGTGTATCTATGTATAAGAAAGGACTTTCAGCAATGGTGGCACTTGAAGTGGATAAGGTAGTTAATGAGTCGGAGGCTTTAGCCTGATCCAAGAAGAGGTCTTAATACCTGAAATAGGCCCAGTAGATGTATTGATGGATCTTGTCCTGTCAAGAGAAATAGATCCATGGGATATTGATATAATTGATCTAACAAATAAATTCTTGGAAAGAATAAAACAATTAAAAACTCTAGATCTCAGGATATCGGGTAAAACAATTCTTACTGCCTCAATACTTTTGAGAATGAAAAGCGAGCAATTAATGGTGGATGAAAAAAAGGAAGAAGAGGACGATGCATTTTTCGACTTTTGGGAGGATATTGAAAATGCTGAATTTGAAATGGAGGATATTAAGCCACCTTTAAGAAGAAGAAATGCTGGAAAGATGACCCTTCCTGAGTTATTTGATGCATTAATCGATGCTTTAGAAGAGGGTGAAAAACCAAAGAGAAAGATCATAGCTAAAATTGGTCCTCAACTCTACCATATAGATGAAATCAAAGCAGACATTAGAAAACAGGTGGAAAAACTATACGAGCATTTGCTTGAACTAAAGGCCCTATACAATGTTATACCTTTTAGTCATCTACTTGAAGAGAGGACTTCTCTTGAGCTAGCAAGATTATTTTTGTATATACTCTTCCTTTACAGTGATAAAAAAATAGAAGTCACTCAAGAAACAATGTTTGGAGAAATATTCATTAAAGTTCTGTAATCTTCTTGATAAATCCCATTTTATAGAGGTTATAAAAGGTAGGTATGTCAAATAGTTTAGGGATTTCTTTTTCTGTCACTTTACCTTTTTCTAACAGAATTAAAAATGTCTTGACTTCTTTGTCTGTGAA
>JAMNZA010000077.1 GCA_023622545.1 Methanobacteriota archaeon
TCTTTCTTTCATTGAAATGAACATCGTAGTAATTATACCAATTGCACCAACTAATAATGCTATTATGCCTGCAAGTCCAAAAAATTGTAAAACTGGGCGTAATATTGCTATTGTTTGTTCATTTTGGTCAACATAATTAGAAACTTGAATGGGATATTTGTTTCTGTCGATTAACTCATTTTCTATAGATCTTTCAGCATCGTACATAAAAGAATCATTTTGAGTTTTTATCAAGATAGTTGTTGCATCTTTTTCTTCAAGATTAAGTAATTCAAGCATTGTTTCGTGCTTTATTATACCAACTCCAAAAATATCTGCAACACCTCCACTTTCTTTTACAATTCCAACAACCTTGAATTCAGTTCTTCCATTATCTGAAATAACTGGGAGGGTATCCCCTACTTTTAATTTAAGATTCTGAGCTAATATGCCATTTATTGCAATGTCATAAGGCTCTTTAATTAAGGTATTAAATTGAGCTCCTTTTGGTTCAGTTACTGGAATTTCGTCGTAAAGGGGATATTTTTCTATTTCTACCCCTCTAAGCCCTAAAAAAGTTTGCGTTACGCCTTCTTTCTGTATATCCGTACCCCTTACGGTATCAATCAAATAAGTATACTCTTGGATTACCCCACTCTCTTTCAGACCCAGGATAAATTCTTCTGTTTCTTTAAAATTAAAAGTTTCTGCCCTAAAACCAATCGGCTCCGAAATATCAAGACGTAAGTCACCGCCAGAATAGTATTTGACACTACTTTGAAGTGTATAATCTACAGAATTTGTCATAAGATTAATTGCAACTATGGAAGAGATACTTATAGCAATTGCAAGTAAAGAAAAAAGAGTTCTTTGTTTTCTTCTTAGCAGGGAAGTTGAAGAATATTTAAAATAGATTTTAATTTTTGAGTTTTTCAACATTTATCTCCCTTTCCAATCTTCCATCCCTAATATAGATAATACGGTCAGCAATTTTTGCAACTTCGTCTGAATGTGTTACTAGAAAAATTGTCGATCCATATTCATCCCTCAATTTTAGAAATAAATTTAATATCTTAAGTTCTGTTTTAGAATCAAGATTACCAGTTGGTTCATCACCGAAAAGAATTTTTGGATTATTAATCAATGCTCTCGCAATGGCAACTCTTTGTTGCTCGCCACCGCTCATTTCTGTAGGCTTATTATTTCTCCTATGACTAAGACCCACAATTTCAAGAAGTTCTTCAGGATCTTTTTTACCTCCTTTGACAAAATAGGAAGGTAACATCACATTCTCAATAGCTGTGAGGGTTGGAACTAGATTATATGCTTGGAACACAAATCCTATTTTCTTTCCTCTAATCTCTGCAAGTTTGCTTTCAGGAAGCCTTGTTATATCGATTCCATCTATTAAGATTCTACCGGATGTAGGTAAATCTAAACCACCTAGTATGCCCAATAGAGTGCTCTTTCCTGAACCAGAAGGGCCCATTAAAGCTACTATTTCTCTCTTTTTTACAGTAAGATCTATTCCACGTAAGATTGGTATCTGAACATTACCAAGGGTATAACACTTGTAAAGGGCTCTTGCATCGATTACCGGTGATTCCATACTATGTTAACCCCTACCAATTTAGTTTTCTCCAGATGATTCGTCTCTATTTGATTTTTTTCTTTTTCTATATATGTAAATTCCACCGATAATTGCTAGTATTAAAACAATAGGCAAGATTAAACTTGCTGCAATTTGTCCTCCACTCGGTTTAGGAACTGTGTTTACAGAAATAAAGAATTCTTTTTCAGTTGATTGTGAACCGCTTTCATCATTATATGTTATAATGAGTTTGCATTTGACTTCACCACTATTTACCCCTGAATTTAATGAGAATACTCCATTTGCGTAATCATCTTTTGATATCTTACCTAAATAAGCTTCGCTGTCTCCTGTAAAAGGCGATTCAATTTTTAGTTTTACATTATCTGCATCTGTAGTACCAATGTTTTCAATTTTTAAGGTTAATACGAAAGGTTCATTTTGAACTATTCTTGTTGGATCTGTTGTCCTTCTACCAAGTTCCAATTGAGGTTCTCCGGTTATTTTTAATCCAAGAACTTCATTCTGAGTATATGTAACTCCTAAATTATCTTGGAAAGACAAAACTATCGACATAATATGATTTTTAGGCGTTACATTTTTTCCAATAGAGATATCATAAGAAGCTACTACGTATTCACCCGTTTTAACATCTTGGAATGTTTTTGTAAGCGAAGAGGATATTGGCACAATTTCTGAATCTTTTGTATCTAACGTAACTTTTAGCCATTGTAGTCTGTTACCGCCAACATTTTTTAATTTCAAATCAACGTTAAATACTGTTCCTGGGTTTACAGTTTTTCCTTTAACTCCGTCAATTGTAAAATTATCTACGCTAACGAGTGTGTCTCCAATTATCTTAACCTCTATCTCTTCAACATATCTCTCTCTGTTAGTTTCTATGACAACCGGTATCTTGTAGTTTCCATAGGCAGTCCCACTATCAACATCTAATACAAAAAATGCACTTTTTGGTGTTGTTGTCAAATTTCCAATTACAAATTGGTCAGAATCTTTATAAGAAGCAGAAAATGGCGAAGTAAGAGTAAGATAAACTTTTACGCTTTGAAACTCTAATGAAGTTTCATTGTTTATTGTTACTGCAACTAGATTATTTTCTGTTCCGGCTTTAAGAGATGAGCCTTGGAGTACTATAACATCAAAATCTTTATCGGATGCCGTCACAACCATAGACGATGATAGGAGCAACATCCCAATCAATAAATAAATTATTCCGCGCATAATAACACTTCCTAAGAGTGATTAACTTGAAGTTTGTTCTGTAATCCTTCTTATATATTTTTCGACTCTATTAATATTTTAGAATAATTATTTAAACATTTGATAAATTAACTAGATAAAGGTGCATAAATGAGTGAATTAAAATTTCCTAAACCTTACCAACATGAACATGAAAAGGTATGTAATGTTAATGAACTATTTGAGCAGAAACAGACATTTGGTGAAAAGGCGTCAGACTGGGCTACTTCTAAAATAGGTTCTTGGGGATTTATAGCAATCCAATCTATTATTTTAGTACTATGGGTTTTATTAAATATTACGGCGTGGATAAATAAATGGGACCCTTATCCATTCATATTTTTAAATCTAGTAGTATCTTTGTTTGCGTCTTATACTGCCCCTGTTATAATGATGAGTCAGAATAGACAAGATGCCAAGGCTAGACTTGAAGCACGTAATGACTATCTTATTAATCTTAAGGCAGAAGAAGAGATTAGAGTTATCCTAGAAAATTTAGAAGCTCAAAATAACGCAATTCAAATGATTTATAATAAGTTATCAGCACTTGAAAAACCTATAACCAAAAAAATAAGCTATAAGTGATAATTTGAAATATAAAAAATTTAAATCTCTAGGTGTTATATACGCACTAACTATATTCTTATTTGGCGGATTAAGCAATTCCATACCGGATAGTTTTATAGAATATGGATCCATAGGAATATTTATTGCAGGTATTCTGTATGTATTCTCTTTTACAGCTCCTATTGCAACTGCTATGATTTTGATTTTTTCGATTAATAAAAATATATTATTTCTTGGACTTATTGCTGGAATTGGATCTTTGATTGGAGATTTAGTCATATTTCATTTTATTAGAATATCCTTTATGGATGAAATAAGTGAATTATCAAAACACAGAGCGGCTATATTCGCATCTAATAAAATTTCAAAAAAATATAGAAAATACTTAACATATTTTCTTGGATCTTTCTTCATTGCAACCCCTCTACCTGATGAAATTGGAATAGCGATTCTTGCTTCTTCAAAAGATGTACAAATGAAACACTTTAGCATTATTTCTTATATACTTAATACAGGCGGTATTCTTTTGATTGTTCTAATTAATAATCTATTATAACGTAAATTTTATTTGATAGTCGGCATAATTTATACATTTTTTTATCCTTAACTTTAAAAAGCATAAATAGATTTATACTTAACATGTCAAAACACCTTGTTATCATAGGCGCTGGCGCTGCCGGACTTCCAGTTGCTTCGCACGTTAGAAAAAAAAACAAGGACATAGAAATAACTGTTATTACTGACCGGGAATATTTTGCCTATAGTCCCTGTGGGATACCGTTTGTTCTTTCAGGTGCAATTTCTTCATTTGATAGTCTTATTATGAGAAACGAAGAGTATTATAGGGATCTAAACATAAATTTAATTAACAGAACTAGTGTGACTAGAATAGATATCGATAATAATTCTATCCTTTATGGAACTGAAAAAATTAAATATGATATTCTAGTTATAGCAAGTGGTGCTAAACCTATTTCACCCCCAATTCCAGGTATAGATCTCGAAGGCGTATATTTCCTCAATTCCCTTGAAGATGCTTTCAAAATAAGTAACGCTATAACTTCTAGTAAAAATCCAACAATAATAGGGGCTGGGGCAATCGGCCTTGAAATGGCACATGCTTTCCTTAAAAAAGGTCTTAAAGTTAGAGTAATAGAAATGAAAGATCATGTTCTTCCAAATTTACTTGACAAAGATATGGGAGACATAGTATCCGAATATTTGAGTTCATTAAAAATGGAGATACATACATCTACTGTTGCATCTGCACTTTTGGGAGATAAAAAAGTAGAGTATATACAAGCTAATGGGAACAAGTATCCTACTGATTTAGTATTAGTCTCTGTTGGAGTCAGACCTAATGTTAAATTGGCAGTGGATGCTGGAATAGAAACAGGTGCTACCGGTGGTATTATAACAGATGCATCACTTAGGGTAAAAAGAAAAGGAAGATTTATTGAAAATGTATATGCTTGTGGCAACTGTGTTGAAGCAACAGATATCATTACACATAAACCCACTATTAGTGCATTAGGCTCCACAGCAATAAGACAAGGGATAGTAGTAGCCGACAATATATTAGGGAAAAATTCTGTTTTTGGATCCATATCAAGCCCAAGTATAGCAGTCGTGGGTGAACTAGAAATTGGATCTGTCGGAGTAACAAAAGAAAAAGCCATAGATTATGGGATATATCCAATAGAGGGAAAAGCCCGTGGCTTAACTAGAGCTAGATATTACCCTAGAGGAGAAGAAATATATGTTAAGATTTTATCCGATAGCGATTATAGAGTAATTGGAACTCAAGTTATTTCCAAAGAAGGCGTTAAAGGTAGAATTGATGCAATGTCTCTCCTAATAGGGAGAAAAACAACTGTTCATCAAGTTGCAACATCTGAAACTTCTTACGCACCTCCGATATCTAGTGTTTTAGATCCTCTAACCATGGCGGCAAGAAAAATAATAGAGCCCGAAGAATGAATAATCTTACTAGATTTTAAATATTTAATTTAAGTAATTTTTAAATATAATTCAAATATGTGAATATTATGGAAAGAAGATTTTGGATTATAGCATTCTTATTGATTACTACAATATTTTTTTCTTATATGTTTCATATTCAAAATCAAAGAGTAAATTCCCAGTTGGATATAAACAATATGTTAAAAGAAAAATTAGACCAATCTTATTTGATAATTGATACAGCTAACTCAACTCTTAAAGATAAAAAAATATTACTAGATGAAAAAATAAATTATATAAATCAATTGACTCTTGAAGAAAAATCTCTTCAAGAAAAACAAAATGATTTGACCCTTCAAGTTTTTTCTTATAGGGTGTATGAAACTAGCGATCCTAGAGATTTTGTAGATGTTAATGATCCTAACGTTCAATATACGCTTAATCAAATTATTACGCCTTCTATGGGGAATGGGGAAAAGGTACGGGCGATATTTAACTATGTAAGGGATGACATAATAAAAGAAGAAAAATTAACTCGTAATGGCAGAATTGATTACTGGAATTACCCTAAAAATATCATTGAAATTAAAAAAGGAGAATATGAAGATAAAATTATTCTATTAGCCTCTATGCTTAGAACTGCTGGATTTAAAGAAAGTGATGTAGAAGTAGTTGGAGCAAAATTAGAATTGGCAGGTTCAACTTCATCAGACATATGGGTTGAACTAAAAATTAATGGACGGATATATTTACTACTGCCTCGACTAAATAATAATTATGACTCCTTCAATAAAGATGAAATTTATTCTTTATATAAAGTAGAAGAGCTGTATAGATTTAATGACAAAAAATTGGTGGGGTTATAAATTGAATTTTAAACAGATAGATAAATTAATTATTGTTATGATGGTTGCCTCATCAATAATTTTTGTAGGTTATACAATTAAATATTCCGAGTATAATTCTCTATTAAATGAAGAGAATATTTTAGAGAATAACTTCTATTTCTATAGTCAAGAAAAATCTAATTTAGAAGATAGAATAAAAGTAACAGAATACAGCATAAAATCTGAGGACATGAAATTATCAGAAATTCAAAATGCTATTGTCCAAAGAGAACAGGATATAAAAGATTTAGAAAATCAATTAATAGGATATGAAAAACTACGTAATTATGATATGACTTATTTTATTACCCCAGATAATGAAAAGGTACTATCCCTTGCAGAAAACATGAATAACAATGATCCAGTTGAAATATATGAATTTGTACGTGATAAAATTAAATATGTTGAGGATTATACCACACATGATTTTAGATTTGAATACTGGCAACTCCCCGAGGAAACAATAAATCTTGGAACTGGAGATTGTGAGGATCAAGCAATTTTATTATGTACTCTATTTAGATCTAAAGGTTATTCTTCGGACGACGTAAAAGTCGCATTTGGATTGACATCAGAAACTAATGGCCACGCTTGGGTAGAACTATTCTATAATGGAGACTGGGTAGTCTTTGATCCAACAAGCAATTCAAATAGTTATGTTGAAAAAACACGCTATTATTCTTTAGTGAATATTAATTATAAAGGCTCTTTTAACGATATAACTTACGAAGTAATCGAATAAATTAGTCAATTACTATTAAAGCATCGACTGCAACTGCCCCATTTTCATAAACAAAGACGGGGTTAATATCTAGTTCTTTAATTTCTGGGAAATCAGATACTAAATTAGATATTTTCATTATTATATCTACAAGAGCATCGATATCAGATGGTTTTTCACCCCTTACACCACACAGCATCTGATAAGATCTTATTTCGTAAATCATGCTGTATGCATCTTCTTTTTCTATAGGGACAATTCTAAATGAAACGTCTTTTAACACTTCTACAAAAATTCCACCAAGGCCAAACATAACGACGTGACCAAATTGTTTATCTTTTGACACGCCTATGATAACTTCTCTTTTTTTAGGCATCATGTGCTGAACTATAACTCCTCTTAGATCGGCATTAGGATTATACTTTTTTGAATTTTCTAGGACTTTTCTGTAAGCCTCAAGAATATCCTCGGCTTTTGAAAGATTTAGGAATACAGCACCTGCATCAGTTTTATGCTGAATATCGGGAGATTCAATCTTTAATGCTACAGGGTATTCAACATGTCTTGCAATTTTTAATACTTCAGATTCAGAGGTAGCTATACCTTCTTTAGGTACTTCTATTCCGTAAGCTTTGATAATCTCAGTAGCTTCATGTTCCATCAGAGCAGTTCTACCTTCAGCCCTTACAGACTCCAATATTTTCTTCACTTTGTCTATGGATATCCCCCCTAACAATTGCATGATTGATTAATGCATATGCCGCTCTTGCAGTTCTTTCAGGTGTGGGATAAACTGCTAATCCTCCATCTTCTAATTTTTTAACATAGTTTGACACGATTTCTCCACCTGTACAAAGAACTATTATGGGCTTATCTGCTTTTTCTTTTATTTTTAATATGCTATCTATTGAATCAAATGATAAAGTTGGAACTTGAAGTAATAAAATAACTATTATGAGACCAACATCTTTGTCATTTAAAAGAGCCTCCAATCCTATTTCAAATCGCTCTTTATCCGCATCCCCAACTAGGTCCATAGGATTTGATACAACTACTCTTTCTGGAAATCTTTCTTTTAGAATTTTGGTAGTGCTCTCACTTATTGTTGCAAGTCTAAGATTATTTATTTCGAGTGCATCGGCTGTCATTACCCCCAAACCCCCTGCATTGGTCAATACCGCAATGCCATCACTTTTTGGGTATATTCCTTTTTCCAATAATTTTGCCATATCAAAAAGTTCTTCAAAGTTCTTTGTACGAACTACATGTGCTTGTTTAAATGCTGCATCGTATATTATGTCTTCACCTGCTAGGCTACCCGTGTGACTTGAAGCTGCCTTTGCGCCAGATTTAGTTGTTCCAGATTTTAAAGCAAGAATAGGTGTTTTTTTTGATACTTTTTTTGCTGCTTCCATAAATTTAAGTCCTCTTCGAATACCTTCTATGTAAAGACATATTACTTTGGTGTTGTTGTCTAAATCTAAATAATTGATTAAATCTGCTTCATTCACATCAATTTTATTTCCATAACTTACTACTTTTGACATACCTATTCTTTCTTTACTAGTCCAGTCTAAGATAAGTCCTGCAAATGCTCCACTTTGAGAAAGAAAAGAGATTTTACCTTTACGAGGATAAGAAATTTTATCTTTGGATAAAAATATTGTATTTACCCCAGAATAATTATCATATACGCCAATGCAGTTAGGTCCAATTATCCTAATCCCATACTTTTTTGCGATTTCAAGTAATTCTTCTTCTCTTGTCTTTTCTCCAATTTCTGAAAATCCACCGGAAATGATTACTACGCCTTTGACTTTTTTCTTTCCACATTCTTCAAGTACATTTCCAACAATGGCCGCAGGTACAGCTATAACTGCCATATCAATCTCTTTAGGAACTTCTAAAATATTCTTATAACAAATTTTTCCAAATACCGGTCTTTGCTTTAAGTTAACTGCATAGACTTCTCCTTTGAAACTATCAAGCATATTCTTCATGATTTCATAACCGATACTTCCAACTGAATCTGATGCACCTATTACGGCCACAGAGGAAGGATTAAAAAAGAAATCTAAATCTGACATTCTCTCACGTTTATAATTTGCTTTTATTTGTTTAAATATATTTGTACTTAAGAAATATGAACTTTATTTAGAAGATTTTAGAACTTTGTTGATTTTTTCTTTTAGTATTTTATTAATTATACTCCCGTCAACTTTTCCTCTAAACTCTTTCATACAAATCCCCATAATTGGAGATATAGCTCTATCCCCTTTTTCAATTATAAACTCTCTTTTATCTGAGATTATTTTATCAATTGCTGCTTCAATATCAAAATTGTTGGTGATTGAGGAGTATTCTGATAATACTTTATGTATATCCTCTCCCTTTGAAACTCTCTTAAGAACTTCCTCAATTCCTTCTTTTGCAATTATTCCATTTGATACCTTTTCAAATAATATGTAAAGAGCCTCGTCTTCAGTTATGTATCCTTCTTCTCTTTCAAGATTTTTAGATAGGTCTAGAGTTTTTATAAAAATACTTGGTTTTATATCAAGATGTTTAGAAACTTTTTCAAAAAGCTCAGGACTTTCATATACTATTCTCTCGGCTTCTTCTCTTTTTAGTTCGTATCGTGAGACAAATCTTGTTACTCTCTCATCGAAAGTTTCAGGAAGATTTTCTCTGATATTATCAATTAACTTATCATCAAATAAGAAGGGCAATATATCTGTTTCAGGGTACATCCTTGCTCTACCTGGTAAGGGTCTAGAATATTTAGAATTTCCATCCTCCAATGCATCTCTAGTCTCATTAGGAACTCCTGTGAATGCTTTTTTACATCTTTCATATATCTCTTCAAGAGCCTTGTGGCAAATATCTTCTTTTCCTGCAACAATTACAAAAGAATCTTTATCTTTAACCCCTAATTTTGCAATTATACTATTAACTTCCTCTTGAGAGATACCATAATTTGGAAGTTCATCTATATGGAATAAACCAGAAAGCCCATATGTTTTTGCATGATCTGCTAATTCAGTTCCGAATCTTCTTCCTTTCTGAATCTCTGTTCCAAGTATATCCCTAAAATAATTTAATTTAATACCAAATACTCCACCATTCTTTTTTATAGAATTAGAGATTATCTTTGAGCTAGTATTAACGAATATTTGAGTTAAAGGAACAAATTCAAATTTAAGATCTTTTTCAGAGCCTCTCTTATTTAGTTGCTTCATTATTGATACAAGAGCTACTTGTCTTTCAATTTCCCTTTGAATCCAGACAGGGATCATATCAAGTTTCTGAACCCCTTTAAGTTCTACTCTACCTCCCTCTTTTATAGATACATTCAAATCTTGTCTTATTGTACCTAAGCCTCTTTTTACTTTTCCAGTAGCCCTTAAAATTTGTCCAATTTTATATGCGGCTTCTTTTGCCTGATCCGGGTTTGATATATCTGGGCCTGTAGCAATTTCAATCAGAGGTATACCAAGACGGTCTAATCTAAATGTCTTAGTATTCTCATCTTGATTAATTAGTCTTGCAGCGTCTTCTTCAAGACATACGGATAAAATAGATACTGACCCACTATTTGTTTCAATTGATCCATCCGTTGCTATAAGCATAGTTCTCTGAAATGCTGATGTATTTGATCCATCAAGAACAGTTTTTCTCATTACCTGAATTTCTTCGATTATTTTAGAATTTAATAATAAAGATACTTCAGCGACTATTTTTTTAGCTTCTTCTGAAACTAAGTGAGGTGGTTCTTCATCAAGCTCAACTAGACAATTAGTATCATAATATTGATAGATGTATGTTTTGCCCCTCATGTATTCTTTTAAGGCTGCAACATCAACTTCTCCAATTTCTGAAGGAGTTGGTCTTAATCTTCTTTCGACTATGTAAATAGGATCATCGGTTCTGAGTATTGTAGGGCAATGGCAAAATAACTTTCTTTCAGTATCTAGTTGTTGATGAATCTCTAGTCCAACTTTAAGACCTAGAGTTTTAAAATCCACTCTTATCACCTTTTATTCTGTAATTTATTTCACCGACCATGTTATCAAGCATGTTTCTTTTGACTTCGAAATACTCATTTGTGTGCCCTAATATCCACGAAAGTTTTAGATATGCTGTTTCAGGTAGCATGTCCTCAGCATATATAACGCCCATTTCTTCCATTATTCTGCCATTTGAATAAACAAACGGATCAACTCTACCAAAAAGACATTGAGTTGCAAACACGATTATTATTCCTTCTTCTCTAGCTCTTTTTATTGATTTTATCCAAGAGAATTTTTCATCTATTGTGTCAGTTGGAACGTGCCCTAAGGCCGATGCTTCAACTACCAAGCCTTTGTATCCCTTATCTATATAATAATTAATTATATCTGGATTAAAATTTGGGTATGCTTTAATGATTGCAGTCCTCTCTTCAAGTTCAACATCTGCAAACACCTCATTATCATTATTTCTTGGTCTGTAATCAGATAATTTCTCAATTTTTCCGTTCATATATACTCTAGCCAAAGGTGAAGTATTGACGGGCCTAAATGTATCTCTCCTTGTAGAATGCATCTTTCTAACTTTTGTTCCTCTAAGGACATTACAGTAAGTATCACTCATCTCACCATGCATTACAATAACTGATTCCCCTATATCTGAATGCCCAGCGATATACGATCCACAAATCAAATTCATTGAACCATCAAAACTACCCCTATCAGGACTTCTTTGAGCCCCTATCAAACATACAGGTTTAGATAGATTTTGTAACATGAAAGATAGTGCTGCAGAAGTGTAATGAAGGGTATCTGTTCCGTGAGTTATGATTACTCCTTGTGAGCCAGAGTTTAGTTCCTTTGCAGCTTCTTTAGCTAGGATTCTATAACATTCAAACGTCATGGATTCAGAGGCTATCTGGAAAGGAGACACAATATTTCTAAAAGAAGTTATATCAGAAAGCTCTGGCGCCATAAAAAAGATTTCTTCGGGTTTCATTAGCCACCTTACACCCCCAGTTTCATAGTCTACTCTAGAAGCTATTGTCCCACCTGTTGAAATTATAGATATTTCTGGTAAATCTGCTCTTTTTTTGAATTTTACCTCAGAAAATATCTTTGGCTTTTGTTTTTTTTCTATTTTACTAATAGTAACAGAATCTTTCCTAAAACCAATGTTATAACCATTAGAAAGTTTAACGATAATGGAATCTTTTTTAGGAGAAGGTATTACTATTCCATGATAAGTAACGTCTCCTTTTACTAATACAATTTCATCTCCAACTTCTGGTTCCATATTTAAAAATAAGGACAATACTATATAAGTGTTTTACATGTTAAGAAATAAGAAAAATGAAATAATATTTAAATAAAAAAATAATTTTATATTAGTATCCAAAGCCTCTAGCTTTCATGGCTTCTACGACTCTTTGAATGGCAACGACATACGAAGCGGTTCTCATGTCTATTTTGTATTTTTCTTTTGCTTCTATTACATCCCAAAATGCCTTTGTCATTTTTAGATCAAGTTTTTCATAAACTTCGTCGGCAGTCCAATAGTAGTTCATTAAGTTTTGAACCCATTCAAAGTAAGAAACTGTTACTCCTCCGGCGTTACATAAAAAGTCTGGAAGTTGGAATATTCCTTTCTTATGTAGTACCTCGTCTGCTTCGGGAGTTACTGGACCATTGGCAAGTTCAGCAATCATTTTTGCCTTTATCTTGTCTGCGTTCTTAGCGGTAATCTGATTTTCAAGAGCTGACGGACAGAGGATATCGCATTCAAGCATAAGTAATTCTTCATTGTTAATACTTTTTGCGCCTGGGAAATTGGCTACTGAACCAGTTTTATTCTTATGTTCCATCACTTTATATGGGTCAAGCCCCGCTTGATTATAAATTCCACCTTGAGAATCAGAAACTGCTATAACCTTTGAACCTTGATCATGTAAAAACATGGCAATATAAGATCCTGCATTTCCATATCCTTGTACAACAGATGTTGTCTTTTTTATATCCCACTTTAGGTATTTTACTGCTTCTCTGATTGTATATAATGCACCTTTAGCTGTTGCATCTCCCCTCCCCAAAGAACCCCCTATAGACAATGGTTTACCTGTAATTACAGCGGGTGAATAATGTTGCCTAATCTTTGAGAATTCATCCATCATCCAACCCATAATCTTTGGGTTAGTATATACATCGGGCGCTGGTACATCCATCTCAGGACCAATGAATTTGTATATGGCAGCAATAAATCCTCTAGATAGTCTTTCAAGCTCTCTATCGCTCATTTCCTTTGGATTACAGATTATTCCCCCTTTTCCTCCTCCATAAGGAATATCAACTACGGCACACTTCCACGTCATCCATGCGGCAAGTGCTTTTACTTCAGGAATAGAGACGTTCCAATGGTACCTTATACCTCCTTTTGTCGGCCCCCTAGCATCATTATAATGACACCTGTAACCAGTAAAAACTTTTACAGAACCGTTATCCATTGTAACTGGAATCGTTACCTCAAGAAATCTCTTAGGTTTTTTTAGCGCTTCATATATGCCTTCGTCAAGTTTTAGAACTTTGTTTACTTTATCAAGTTGTTTTAATACGTTTTCAAAAGGATCTATGTTTTCCATAGAATACCTCCCCTTTTATTGCTTAAATTATCAAGTATATAAATCTTAGTTATTATATTTGGCAGAAAAATAACAAAAATGACATTAAATAGCCAATATAAATGTCATATATCCAATAAAATAAATTTGATCCTGAATATGTGGCAATAAATTGTATAATTAAAAATAGAAGAAATGAACTAAGCCGTATATTATCCAATCTTTATATGTCCCCTTCCATTAATGAAATCATATAGTTATTAAATAGAAGATCCTTGCCTGAAAAACTCTGTCCGTGCCCCGGGAACACCTCTTTTACCTTAATATCGCATAATTTTTTTAGAGATTGTTTTAGATCATCTAGGCTGCCAGAAGGAAGATCGTATCTCCCTACTGCACCTTTGAAAACTGTATCTCCAGAAAATAGATAACTCTTTTCCTCTTCTAAAAGACACATTGATCCGGATGTATGCCCAGGAGTATGAATTATTTTAAGGAGATACTCTCCAAGATCTATTGTTTCGCCTTCTTTTAATGGATTAACGTTTTCATAGCCTTTGAAGCTAGGGGTGAATCCCCAATAAAATGTTTTTTCAGTTGCATTTTTAATGTCCAAGTAATCCATTTCGTGTGCATAAATAGGTACTTCAAAAAACTTATTACCGCCGACATGATCGTAGTGACAATGAGTATTTATAATAAAATCAATTTGAATGTCATTTTCATCGACATAATCATAGATCCTATAATTTTTGTGTGTTCCTGTATCGATTAAGGCAATTAAATCACTTTCAAGAATGTAACAATTAGAATCTATTCCAGTTGATTCGATGCAATGAAACATTTGACCACGTATAAACAAATTAGCATAAATTGTCTTGTATTTTACTTAGATTTTTAATGAATTCAGAGTTCTTTTTTGTAATTAAGACGTATTTTAGTATATCTTCAAGTCTTTTAACTGGTACTATTTTTATTAACTCCATCTTCGATTTTTCTATGTAAACGTCATCCTTGTTTGAGAATGGAATAATTACTTCCTTCATTCCACTTTCTACTGCAGCTTCTATCTTAGCTGTGACTCCACCTATAGGAAGGACATCTCCCCTAACTGAAAGAGAGCCTGTCATAGCCACATCTTGCCTTATTGGAATATCTTCAAGCGCAGAAATTACTGCTGTTGCAACTGATACACTAGCACTGTCCCCTTCGACACCTTCATAAGCCTGAAGGAATTGTATTGTAATATCAAAGCTCGATAAATCTTTCTTTGAATATCTCTTAATTAAAGAAGATACTATAGATATTGATTCCTTAGCTATTTCTCCAAGTTTTCCTGTAGCGATTACATTACCATGGGACTTTGAAGAAGAAGGGGTTACTCCGACTTCTATAGGGGTAATAATTCCACTACCCTCACCCAATACTGCAAGTCCGTTAACTTTTCCGACCTGTGCACCTACCGAACCAAATATTTGATAAGCTTTTTTCCTATCAATATAGTCGTCCGCAATCTGATGTTCAAGAGATCTTGAAAGTTTTCTAGCCTCAATAATGTGTTCAACAGTTACAATATTATCTCCCCTAGACAACGCAACGTCACCAGCTGCCCGAATCATTCCACCAAGCTCTCTGAGTCTTAAGGTAAGATGATTCTTCCTGTTACTTCTCCTTCTGGCTTCCTGAACTATCTCAGCTACCGCATCGAGTGAAAAATGAGGTATCTTCGCATCCTTTTTTACTTCTTGAGCAACAAATCTCACTATTTTTTTTATGTTTTCTTCTGTTGCTGGCATAGAATTTTCCATGAAAACTTCATAACCGTAACCTCTAACTCTTGAACGCAATGCTGGATGCATATCCCTCAAAGTTTCAAGATTTCCTGCCGCAACTAAAACGAAGTCACAAGGAACTTTTTCAGTCCTGACCATTGCGCCTGAGCTCATTTCGCTTTGTCCTGTGATGGGGTAAGACTTTTCTTGCATGCCTGTAAGTATAGCCTGTTGCATTTGAATTTTTAAAGTAGATATCTCATCGATAAAAAGAAGACCTTTGTGAGTCTTATGGATCATGCCTGCCTCTACCCTCTCATGAGCTGGTGTTCCTAGACCTCCTGATTGGAATGGATCGTGTCTTACATCACCGAGTAAAGCTCCAGCGTGAGCACCAGTACCATCAAGAAAAGGAGCATGATCCCATTTAGAATTATCAACTAATACTTTTGGAATCATGACCTGATTTTTAATTCTAAAAGTCTGCATTCCAAAGAAAATTATAACTGCAAGGAACAAACCCCAAAGTAACTGTCCTTGTGTAAACGCAATGACAACAATTGCCCCAATAACAAAGAAGAAGATCATTCTTTTACTCTCTTCTTGTTTTTTTGCCATTGCTTTGTGCTCATCGATAATTAATCTTGCTTTGCCTCTTGGAACAGTCCTTATCCTTGGCGTATTAGAATCGTCCGGATTTGGGTATGCAAGAATATCTTCTAAATCTTCCTTAGGTAGAAGTTCAGCCATTGCCATACCAAGCATAGATTTTCCGGTTCCAGGTTCACCTATTAATAAAACATTCCTTCTTTGTTTAGCTGCTGTTTTAACTATTTCAACGGCATGGTCCTGGCCAATAACCTGATCAATCAGATTTTCGGGCACTTCTATTTCTTCAGTAGTCGTGACGTCATAAAAAGATTTGATTTGGTCTCTAATCTTTTTAGTTTCTTCGTTGATATCGGCTAGCTCTTCATTGATTACTTCTACTACTTTATCTGATGTTTTTTTATTAGAAGAATTTTTCTTAGGCATCTTAATTTCCTCTAAAAAGGCTTTAGAAAGTATAATCTTAAGGCCTTTAAAAATATATCGTAATTATTTAGAGAAAAATATATTAATGATTAGGTATACCAAATTTAAGGTGTATATATGTATGTCACGTCACTCTCTTCAAAAGATACTATAAATAAATTAAAAGGGAATTATAAAATAATTGATTGTCATTTTGAAAGATTTCCGGATGGAGAAGGATACGTAAGATTTGATGAAAAAGTCAAAAGTATTAAAGAAATACTGGTTGTCCAATCTCTATATTATCCTCAAGATGAGCATATAATGCAACTTTTTTTTATGATCGACGCATTGAAAGACTTGAATATAAAAATAAATCTATTAATCCCTTACATGGCCTATGCAAGACAAGATAAAAGATTCAAGGATTGGGAATCTGTTTCAGGTATCTCTCTAGCTAAAATGATAGATCGATTAGATATTGAATCTAAATATACTGTAGACATACATGACATGAAAGTTACAAAAGCCATGAAAGGAGAAAATTTATCGGCAATGCCACTTATAGCAGATTATTTATCCAATCTTAAACTAATAGAACCAGTTATCATTTCTCCAGATAAAGGATCTGTAGAAAGAGCAAAAATAGTTGCAGAGCAAATGGAAGCAGAGTTTGATCATCTTGAAAAAACTAGGCTTTCAGGCGATACTGTAGAGATTAGACCAAAAGAGATAAACACAAAAGGGCGAGATGTCGCAATAGTCGACGATATTATCTCAACTGGTGGAACTATGGCAAAGGCATGTGAAGTACTTAAGAGAGAAGGTACATTAAAAGTTCTATCTGGAGCCACACACCTCTTGATGATATCAAACGCCGAAGAAAGATTAAAAAAGGCAGGAATAGATAAGATATTTGGTTCAGATTCAATTCCCTCAAAGTTTTCAGACATTAGTATTGCAGGGATTATAGAAAAGGTATTTTAGGAGATACCATGATTGATCTTGGCGAGATAAAAAAATTAAGGAAAAAATTTGGGATAACCCAAAAAGAACTAGCAAAAAAAGCTGGGGTCACGCAAGCATACATAGCTAAACTTGAGAATAAACAAATAGATCCTAAATTATCAACTTTCAATAAAATATTAAATGCCCTAGACGAGTTAAGGGCAAGGATGAAAAAGATAGAAGATGTCATGATTTCACCTGTAATATCTGTTAGGCCAACTGACAAAGTCACAGATGCAATAGCTATAATGGCAAAAAATAACATTTCTCAGTTACCTATTATAAATAATGGAACCCCCATAGGAAGCCTATCTGAGAAATCTCTTGTAAAGAAGCTTGGAATAGGAAAAATCTGTGAAAGTCCCGATATCACGGTATCAGAAATCATGGATGAAAGCTTTCCAGTAGTTTCAAAAGGACAAAGTTTCATTGAAGTTTACACATTGTTAAAAGAAAATCAGGCCGTTCTAATCGAAGAAACGGGAAAAGTAGTTGGGATTATCACTAGAGCAGATATTCTTGATAAGATATAGCTATTTTAATAGTTAATTTTAAAAACAAATATTCGTTCTTTTGGAAAAAGGAGGTCTTATATGCCAATAATTAATTTTAACATTACAAAAGCAGAAGTAGAAAAAAAGAAACTTGAGTCCGTCCCACAAGGCCCTATCAGTTTTACTCAAACTCCAAACATTAACTCGATAAAGGAGATTCAGATATCTGGGCCAAGCGGAAGGATGAATGTATTGGACGTCGATTTTGATTTTGTTTCAAAATATGAACCCGAAGTAGGAGCAGCTAGTATAAAAGGAAATATTTACTTCCAAGAAGGAGAAGAATTCAGAAAGAAAATAATCGATCAATGGGAAGGTAAGAAAACTTTAGACCCAAAATTCTTCGATGAAGTAATAAATGGAATAAACACCAGATGTTACGTTCTTTCAATGATGTTAGTAAAAGAACTTGGTCTTCCAGTTGCAACTCCATTCAGATACAGCGCAACACCAACAGAAGCTCCAAAAGAGACAAAATCTAAGAAGAAATAAATCTTTATAGCATAATATATTATTTTTCTTTTAATTAAAATATATTTTTAAATTATTTAAATTAATTAATTGGATGGCTACACCATCCATGAAAAGCCTTTTATAAATCAATTATAAGGAAAACTTTGGTTAGTTAACCTAATTTTAATCGGTTGGCTACATAAAGGAGGAGATTATTTGGCATTAAGGGAAATGACACCATATAGAAGATTTATGTCAGCTATGACTGGTGGAAGAGTTGATAGAACACCTGTCATGGTCCTTTCTAACTTTTGTAAAGAATTAATGGCTTCAACAAATGTAACTTGGCCAGCATGTCAGACTGATCCAAAGGTCATGGCACAGTTCCAAGCAGGAAGATATGAAGTTTGGGGTCTTGATGTTTTGATATCCCATAACGATTTAGTATCTGAGGCAACAATGCTTGGGGCAGAAATAGACCTCGGAACAGATCTTAGACATCCATCGGTATTGAAACATGCACTTGAAAATACTGACCCAACAAAATACAACATGCCAAAAGATGTTGTATCGAAGGGAAGAAATCCAATAGTAGAAGGTTCTACAAAGATTCTCGTTGAAAAATATGAAAATTTAGTACCTGTTTTAAGAACAGTTACAGGACCAATGACTATTGCAGGTCACCTTTTCGGTGTTGACAGAATATTAATGTGGTCAAAACAAGAAGAGAAGAAATTTGAAGCTTGTCTTGATATTTGTACTGATCTTTGTATTGAAATCGTTAGAAACTCTGTTGATTCAAGCGGGGCAGATGGATTTTACATGCCCGATCCAACAGCATCAGGAGACTTATTGGATCCAAAAGACTTCCAGTACTTCCTTGAACCAAGATACAGAAGACTAACTAAGGAAACAAAAGATGTTGTATCTATGTTACATATCTGTGGTGACACAAGGGGATACATGGACAGAATTCCACATTCTGGATTCGACGCTTTCTCATTTGAAGCCCCAGGTACCTCAGTTAAGGAAGCTAAAATGGGTCTTGGAGACAGAATTACACTCGTTGGAAGTTTAGAAACTATCCCAGTCGTCATGATGGGAAAACCTGATTATGTTTACACCCAGTCTTTAAGGGATATCACAGATGGCGTAGATATACTATCACCAGCTTGTGGTACACCACCAATGACTCCAAATGCAAACATCAGAGCCATGGTAGAAGCCTGCGAACCAAAGAAAGTCAAGAGAAAAGTTGTTGCACTAAGCAAAGAGGACATCATAAAGAAATACACACCAGC
>JAMNZA010000098.1 GCA_023622545.1 Methanobacteriota archaeon
ATTATAAACGCCACATATCCGGCAGAGTATAATAGGGGAATAGGAATTCTAATAGGTAGCATAGATACTACATACTTTGGTTATTACCCCTACAACATAGACAAGTATGGAGGATTGAGCACTGTAGGAGAGGGTGCAGGTCAAAATATAATACCAAGGCCCACAGGAGTAATTGTTAGAAACAATATCGTTGACGGTGCTTCTGACGGAATATACATATGGTCAAGTAGCGGGAATATAGTTGAGTACAATGTTGTCAAAAATCTCATTCCTCTTGGCGGAGATGGGATAATTGTATATGATGGTGGAAAGAACAACATAATAAGATGCAACACAGTTGATAAAGCTGTATATGGTGGAATTAAAATAATGGGAAACACATGGAACCAAGAACTTCTGAGACAATATCCAAATCATAAACAATTTGACGTAACTGGAACTCAAGTCTACTGTAATACAATTACCAATACTTCAAATGCACCAGGAATTAACTTTGGCTGGATAGCGGGTACAAACATTGTTGCATATGGGAATACAGTTGATGGAAATCTTCAAGGAATTCGTTTAGAGGGGTTAGCTAACGCTGCTACACTCAATATTTACAGCAACAATATCATCAATAATGGTATAGGTGGTATCAATACTTCGGATAAAACACCATTTGACTTGACCAATAACTACTGGCAAGGAAACACAATATTGACAAGTGGTGATGTTTTAACTTCTCCAGAAGGCCAAAGGTCATCATGCACCACAGAATGTACATTACGCCGAAATAAACTCCCAGAAAATATTCTCTATCCTAAAGTAGATATAGAGACATTTTCACTGTCAGATGGATCAACAATAATTCTAGATGGAAAAGTAATCTCAGCATTTAGCATCACCCCAGGAACTCAACAGATTACAGTTGAAGTTGAAAACAGAGGGCTCTTTACACAAAAGGATGTAAGACTAAGATTTGATGGGATGCCAGAAGATGTTACCGCATCCTTTAATCCAGATACTCAAAAAATTAAAGGACTAAACACAGAAGAATATGATATTGTTTTCACTGTTGGCCCAAATGTTCCATCTGGAGAATATGACATTACTGTTGTGGCATATTCTGAAAAAGGAGTCTTTGACAAAGCGACAATCCAACTTGTTGTCAATTAAATATAATTATATTTTTCTATTTTTATATTATGTAATATCAAAATAAAAGGATAATTTTATATCTAAGAATTGTTTTGTTAATCTATGTTTTCTCTAGAATTACGATGGAGAATTTTGATTATTCTATCTTTATCTGCAATACTTTCCTTCTCCTTATGGTTTAGTGCAAATGCTGTCATACCACAACTGACCGAATACTTCAATCTTACAAATTCTGAAAAGAGTTTACTCAGTATAATTGTTACAATAGGATTCATTGTTGGTGCTCTTACATATGCAGTTCTAAACTTGCCAGATGTATTCAAAACAAAAAATGTATTTGCTGTATCCGCTGGATTAGGTGGCCTAACAAGTTTTATTGTCGCTTTCTTTGTAGAATCGTTTTCTTTATTACTCTTGTTAAGATTCTTTACTGGATTCTTCT
Organism: Methanobacteriota archaeon; assembly: GCA_023622545.1. Lineage (GTDB taxonomy): Archaea > Methanobacteriota_B > Thermococci > Methanofastidiosales > Methanofastidiosaceae > Methanofastidiosum. Next base: position 1,583 of record JAMNZA010000098.1, read on the forward strand.
TAGCAGGGGTATACCCTCCCGGGATGAAACTAGCGTCTTCATGGTTTCAGAAAGAAAGAGGTTTTGCAGTTGGATGTATGGGTGCATCGTTAGCACTAGGCTCTGGTATTCCATACCTGTTCAATCTAACAGGTATACCTGAATGGAGGATATTAATTAGTTTTTCTGGCCTAGCTTCTCTAATTAGCGCTGCCTTAGTCTATTTATTTGTAAAAGATGGGCCCTATGCAGCAGGGACTATTAAGTTTAAAATAGAAAATATAAAGGATATTCTTAGTAATAAAAATCTAAAACTGGTAAATTTCGGTTATTTTGGTCATATGTGGGAGCTTTATGCCATGTGGGCATGGATTCCTATCTTCTTAAGGGAATCCTACATACAATTTGGATCATCAGATAATTCCGCATTATTTTTTTCATTTATCACATTCTTAATATTCCTATTTGGCTCATTAACAACTTTTTTTGGCGGGATATTCGCTGATAAGTTTGGAAAAATTGAATTTAATATTTTGATGCTCTCTATAAGCGGGTTATGTTCTTTAATCATAGGCTTTACCTTTGGAACAAATATTATAGCTATGATAATTATTGCTCTAATTTGGGGAATGGCGGCTGTCGCAGATAGCCCACAGTATTCAGGTTTGGCTACTGAAGTAGGGGACAAAAAATATATGGGGACTGCAGTCACTATACAACTTGCTATTGGTTTCTTCATATCCATTATTTCAATCAAACTTATTCCCGTGGTAGTCGATATAATCAGTTGGAAGTATGCATTTTCTATACTATTCTTAGGCCCATTATTGGGGATAATTTCATTTCTTAGGCTTAAAGCAATAAAGGCATAATAAGACTTATTCAGGAAGATATTCTATTTAGAAATACTTTTATAGTAGGCACTGATTATTTGTTGTAATGGAAGAGATTTTTACTAATGTTTTTATTGATGGGGACAAATTATATACAAAGAATCTTATTAAAGGGGAGAGAGTTTACGGTGAAAAATTAATTGATTTCAAAGGAAAAGAACTACGTGAATGGAACCCCAGAAGATCAAAACTTGCAGCAGCAATAATGAAAGGATACAAAGATCTTCCTTTTAAAAAAGACTCAAAAATTCTCTACCTTGGTGCTGCAACAGGGACAACAGTTTCTCATGTATCCGATATAGTTGAAAATGGAAAGATCTTCTCTGTAGAGATATCCGAGAGAAGCATGAGACAATTTTTGAAGATATCCGAAGTTAGAGATAATGTTTATCCAATATTAGAGGATGCTTCAAGACCAAATTTATATTCAGGGCTTATAGAACAAGTCGACTTTATCTACCAAGATGTAGCCCAAAAACATCAACAAGAGATACTTACAAAAAATAGTGTATACCTAAAGAAGAACGGAATAGTTTTTTATTGTGTAAAGGCCAGAAGTATTGATTCTGTAAGGCCTCCAGAAGAAATCTTTGAAGAAGAGATTAAAGCTTTAGAAAAAAAGTTCAAAATATTAGATACAATCAATCTTTCTCCTTATGAAAAGGACCACATAATGATAATAGGTATGTTAAGGTGATAACGTGGAAAAAGTAAAACTCAGACTCAAACTATTGGTATCCTACCTAGAAAACGGAGATGTTAAGAAAGCAAGAGAAAATTATCAACAGATGGCAGAACAACTTGGAGACTCAGAATTTAAAAAAGGTTATGCCAAGGCCATAAATGGTATGGTGACCTCTATAGAAAAAAATGACAGGGATTCAATTATAACTAAAATTATCTCTAAAGAAGTCGATAAGAGGGATCTAAAAAAACTACTCCTTGAATCAACTAAAAGAGTCTCATCACATTTCATAACAGAAGAAGAAAAGGGGTACGAAACTGCCTGGATTGATGCGCTTAACCTTTTCGTAGAAAGAGCAGGAGCTTAATATTTAATCAATAAGGATTTTGCTTTTTCTTCAATATTTTCTATTATTCTCAAAAGTATAATTTTTACTTCTTTTTCTGAATCAGTCCTGATATTTGTCCTTTCAAGTTCAGTCCTAATTCTCGATAGTTTAAGGATCTCTTTGAAACTTTCCTGCTTTTCAAGTTTTCCAGAAAGAAGCTTTTTTTCAATTAATTCTATTTTTTCTTTATACTTGTTTAATATTATTTTTTCTTCCTTGTTTCTGTCTTGGGATACCTTGGTCTCAAATGACTCTAAATTAGAGTATATGTCCCTGAATTTTTCCGTTATTTTTCTTCCTTCACCTGTGAGCCTTATGAATCTTATCCGGCCCTCCTTGTAGGATTCAACTATTCCTGCTTCCTCAAGTTCTTTTAGGATATTGAAAACATGCGGGTAGATAGATCCTACCTCTTCAGCTATTACCTTAGGGTATCTAGGTTTTTCATCTTCAAGCATGCTAAGTAATATTTCTACAGTCTTTATGTTGAAAAAAAGCTCATTTAGCTTACCCATGTAATAAAATAATGAAATAAGCTTAAAATTATTTGCTTTTTAGATACAGGAAATATAATGCCAACTGTTAGTAGCAAAATATTTAAATAACTGGTAACTAATATTCTTCAGGATACTATGAGCCTTATAGATAGAAAAGGACCGCACACGTGCATAAACTGTGACAATCTTATCCAAAAGATGGATGACAAAGAGGTCGGCATATGCTCAATCGCAGCTTCTACAAAAACAATGTTTAAAAAATATAATCAAGAATGCGATGAGAGGTCATCTCTAACAGGGGATCTCTGGATATATATAGATGGTGAAGATTGGGGTTAATTCTGATTTTGAATTATTTTAATTAATAGTATTTATTAGAGAGTAGAATCATTCTTCTTTAATTATTACAAAATCAGTAGCCGGGGGCGGATTCGAACCACCGTCTCAAGGTCCAGAGCCTCGAAGGATTGACCACTACCCTACCCGGCTGTTAAACTCAAAGGATTATTTTCTTTTAATAAGTTTTTCGGTGTCTGTGATATATTCCATACTTTCCTTTTCTAGTTGGCTTCTTACAGAAAAATCTGAAAATAAATCGGCAAACCTTCTTTTTAGAGCCCGAATGACATAATCATCATAGTACATATTGCAATCTGTCTCGATATCATATAGAAGCAAATATTCGGGAGGAAAAGGTTTTGCATTAATTGTTATCTCCCCATTCAAAGCCGAAAGTATTTCAGATTCAGATAGATTTCCTTCGGCATAATCTACAATAGACCCAACTATTCTCCTAATCATTTGCCATAGGAATCCCTTCCCACTAAATTCCAAGATATATATTGGGCCATTTTTTCGATAGCTTGTCTCTATGTTTCTTTTTGTCTCTTCAAGCCCATTATACTTTGAAAATGAGGCAAAGTCATGATTTCCATTAAAAAAGGACAATCCTTTAACAATCAGATTTTCATCATAGCCATTATCAAAGAGGTAATAACGATATCTCTTCATCAAAGGAAGAGTCAGATTATCATTTGTGGTTCCATATACCCAGATATCTTCTAATCTATGGGTGATCTTTCTTAGATTAAGTTCTTTATTAACATCTAATTCTAAGATATTTGAAAGAGCGGAAACACCTCTGTCTGTCCTTGATAAAAATCCAAGATTAGAAACTTCAATGCCCTCTTCATTTAAAATTTTAAGTATATCCCCCTCTACAGTTCTGACGTCGGGCTGTATTTGAGAACCATAGAATTCCCTTCCATTGTAAGCAACTTTGAGATATACCATTAAATAGAATATTAAAAAAAATTTAAAAGTGTTTTTATAGAATCTCAACAATAAAGTCTCTATCTTTTATGACATTAACTTTCTTGCCATTTTTGAAAAACTCACGCTCTACCCTTTCGATGTAGTCAAAGTTGAGCTCAAATCCTTCTAAAGTAATCTGGCCTTTCTCTTCTATTTCAGTGATGTGTTGAGTTAAAAGAGACTTTACCTTTTGAACATCCTTACCAAATTTAGGGCCAATGATATCGTATCTTGGTACCACTGCAGTTATTTTCTCCTCAATATTTGGCTTTCCGTTCTTTATTTCTAAATTAGCGATATTCATTGATTTAGAAATATCCTCTTTTATACCGTCGACATTCTTTTCAGTGTAGACTATAGCCGCATTTATTGGGGCGTTTAAAGGCATCTTAAGGTCTGACTTGTATCTTCTTATATCAACTGTTATGTCCTTAAGAAGTTCTCCTTTGACAAAATCATACTTATCATAAAAGTTAAAGTCCGGATAAGTTGTTAGATTTATGCTCTTGATACCTTCATCACTAAATATTTCATTGTAAATCTCTTCAGTTATGTGGGGGGTATATGGAGAAATTAAGCCAATAATGTTTCTTAACAATGTTTTCAAAGTGTAAGCTGCCTGCTCTTTTTTAATATCGTTATATAATCTGTACTTCACTATTTCTATGTAGTTATCCGCAACTTCATGCCATAGGAAATTTCTTATTTCTTTAAGGACAGGGGCAAAATTATAGTCATCAAGCTCCTTTCTCGATAGCTTTACTAGATCGCTAAGTTTAGATAATATCCATCTATCTGCAACTGTGAGAGAATCCATATCAACTTTAGTTGTATCAATTTCAGAAATGTTCATTTCGATAAATCTTGAAACATTCCAGAACTTAGTTAAAAATCTGTTACCGTGTTCAATTTCTTTCCAGGAGAACGGGAAATCTTCTCCCTTTGATGCAAGAAGTGCCCACTGTCTCAGAGCGTCTGCACAGTATTTCTTAAGGGGCTCATCAGGTTCAATTACATTTCCAAGTGATTTACTCATCTTTCTACCATCAGGACCTGCAACCATTCCATGTATTAATGTCTCCTTCCATGGATTCACGCCTGTTATGAGATTACATCTAAAGAGGGTGTAGAAGAGCCATGTTCTGATGATTTCATATCCCTGAGGCCTTATTGTTGAAGGATAGGTCTTGCTGAAGAATTTATCGTCCCTTAAGTATCTTGAGATTGCAAGGGGTGTAGCTGATGAGTCTACCCAACAGTCACAAACATCAACTTCACCAATGAAATTATCCGAACCACACTTACACTTATCTTTGGGCTTGTCAAATCTTGGATCAACTGGGAGCCATTCTTCCTTTGCTGGCATTAGTTCTCCACAATCCTTGCATTTCCAAAATGGTATAGGGGTACCAAATACTCTCTGCCTAGATATGATCCAGTCCCAATCCATTGAGTCTGTCCAATCATAAAATCTATCGTACATGTACCCTGGATGCCAGGAAATCTTTTTTCCATTGTTGATAAGATCATCCTTGAAATCCCTTACATTGATGAAATACTGCTCCATTGGGAGTAACTCTATTGGTGATTTACAAGAACCTCTTTCAACATGAAGTAGGACTCTGTGCTTCATATTCTCTACTTTTACAAGAAGGCCTAACTCATCTAACTCGGAAACAATCCCTTTTCTAGCTTCTTTTACAGGGAGCCCGTCATATTTTTTTCCTGCCTTGAGTTTTCCATCTTCAGTGATAGAGGTTATAACATCAAGGTCGTACTTCTTCTGCCACAGTATATCCTGCTCATCACCGTATGTACAGCAATATACTATGCCTGTTCCAAATGACATGTCAACTTCTTCGTCTGAAAGAATTGGCACTTTTCTATCAAAAATAGGTAGAATAACGCTTTTTCCTTTAAATTTTTCATATCTTGGATCTTTAGGATTGAAGAACACTCCCACACATGAAGGCATTAACTCAGGTCTTGTTGTAGCTATCTCTACATGCTCGCTTTCTCCTTCAATTGGAAGTTTCAAATAGTAAAGCTTGCCGTCCTTTTCCTCATATCCGACCTCGGCCTTTGCAAGTGCAGTCTGACATTTAGGGCACCATAGAACTGGGTGTTTTTCCCGGAACAGGTAACCCTTATGATAAAAATTAATTAATGTTGTTTGAATAAGCTTCAGGTATTCAGGCTTCATTGTAAGGTACATTCTTGACCAATCTGGGAAGTAACCTATATCGGTCATTTGTCTTTTCATTCTGTCGACACATTGTGCTGTCCATTCCTTACATTTTTCAATGAATGCTTCTTTATCGTCCTTTGATATCTTAAACTCGTGTTCTACCTTTAGCTCTGTTGGGAGACCATGACAATCAAACCCCTGAGGACAGTAAACGTTGAAACCTCTCATTCTCTTATATCTCTGGGTAAAATCAATCCACGTAAAATCCATTACATGCCCCATGTGAAGAGAACCTGATGTGAACGGTGGTGGCGTATCGAGAACGTATACCTCGCCTTCTTTATCAGGGTTAAATTTGAATATTTGATTCTCAAGCCAAAAATTCTGCCATTTCTTTTCAATCTTTTTACCGTCATAGTCCTTATCCAACATTATTTCACCGTCTCTTGGTAGGTAAGTCGCCCATTCATATAAATCTTTAATCCCTCATCGGCAATTAAGGTTTTGACACCGCTTTTTGCCTCTATATATTTTCTCTCCTCTTCAGCGCCTTTTATATGCATTTTGTACCCTATATGTGTAATAACAGCAACTTCTGGTTTTACCTTTTCTAGAATGGTCACTGCGGCGTCTGAGCTTAGATGGAAAGGGATTTTATCTCCGTTAGGTCTTGTGACATTTAAGATCATTACTCTTGAACCCATATACTGAGCTTCCATTCCATTAAAGTATTCGGTGTCCGAAGTATAGGAGATTATTCCTGAATCTGTGAATATCTTAAATCCTATGCCGTATGGATCAGAATGCTTAGTTTTTAAAGCCTCAATTCTTTGCCCTTTAATATCAAAAAACTCCTTCGGTTGAAGAGAAATTATACTTTTTAGATTTTTTCTATAGTAGGGGAAGATAATTGAAGCGTATTCATCCCTTCCTTCAATAACGCTCTTACTCCCGATAATGCATCCTTCCTTTTTTAGCATTCCACCGGTCATGCTCTCAATCATTATAGGAACATCGTTGAAATGGTCAGTATGGCAATGAGAGATTAAGAGGGCATTTGTCTTTTTTGGGTCCAAATCATTCTGAATTGCTCTAAGATGGGCACCGGGACCAGGGTCTACATGGATATTTATCCTATCTTCAACATAGAAACCCCCTGTTCCACGTTTCTGTGTGATGGCCATGAATCTTCCACCCCCGCTGCCCAAAAAAGTAATTTTTGTCATAAAGCCTCTAAGTAACTTTTTTAAGAGTTCAATTTATTAAGTTTATAAAACTAATGAGTGGTAAGATGAAGGATGCACTAAAAGAGGGCAAAGATGGAACTATAATTGACATTGAAGTAGTGCCAAACTCTTCTGAATTCCGCATAGAGTACAATCAATGGAGTAAAAGGATTAGAATAAAAATCAGGTCACAAGCATTGAAAGGACAGGCAAATAAAGAAATTCAGGCTATTTTTAAGGAGATTTTTAGAGATGCCACCATCATAAAAGGTGAGCATAATAGAAAGAAATCTATATTAGTTAGTTCAGATATAGAAAAAGTTTATAGTAAAATCTCTGAAATTATAAAATAATCCAAAATTCACCATAGCAAGACTTATAAAGAAATAAATACTAGTTATCAATAGGTGAAATTGGATGTCAGAAACGAAAGTCAAAAACGCTGATGAATTATTTAAGTCATTTAAAATGCAAAGTGTTTCTGAGTTCTTCAAAAAGAATGCAGCAATGCTAGGATATACTGGTAAATTACGTTCATTAACAACACTTGTTCACGAGGGGGTTACAAATTCGCTTGATGCTTGTGAAGAAGCTAGGCTTTTTCCCGATTTAGCTGTTTATATATCCGAAGTTGGCCCGGAACATTACCGGGTAATAATGGAGGATAATGCATCAGGTATACCTTTAGATTATATTCCACATGTTTTTGGAAAGATGCTTGCCGGAAGCAAAGCACATAGAAATATCCAATCAAGAGGCCAACAGGGAATAGGTATTTCTGGTGCGGTAATGTACTCTCAAGTTACTACAGGGAAACCAACTGAAGTGGTAACTTCTACTGGTGACAAAACAATAAACAAGGTAAACTTAAAGATAGATGTTGAGAAAAATGCAGGTGAAATCCTATCTAGAGAAGTTCTTAAGAATCCCGAAAAATGGAGAGGGACAAGAATAAATCTAGAGGCAAAAAATCTTCAGTATAACAGATCCAAGTATGGCCCATATAGTTATCTTAAGATGACTGCTATTGCAAATCCACATGTTAGGATAATGTTTGTTGAGCCAGATGGTACTAAGATACTATTTGATAGGAATGTTAGAGAAATTCCAAAACACCCAAAAGAGATGAAACCACATCCACACGGAACAAGTGCAGATGACATTCTTTCAATGATAAAGCTTTCAAGTGCGACCAAAGTAAGGAATTTTTTAATAACTGAGTTTACAAGAGTTTCAGCTAAGAAAGCAGAAGAGATAGAACAGATCTCCGGTCTTGATCTAGATATTAATCCTAAAAAGGTGGATTGGGAATATGCTGAAAAGCTTGTTAACGCAATAAAACAGATTACTTTTATGGCCCCTCCAACTGAGGGCCTTATACCTATAGGCGCTGAAGCTGTAAAGCTAGGGCTTGAAGGTATCCTTGCACCCGAGTTTGTGCAAACAGTTACAAGACCTCCTCAAACATACCAAGGAGGTATTGCATTCATAGTTGAGGCAGGTATTGCATATGGCGGTGGTGCAGGAAATAATGGATTTGACGTAATAAGATATGCAAACAGAACCCCTTTAATATTTGATCAAGGGGGGTGCTGTATTACCGAAGCTGCCAAATCTATTGAATGGAAGAGATATGGGGTAAAGGACGACAATGCCCCACTTACAATATTTGTTAATCTTGTTTCAACTCATATTCCGTATACTTCTGCAGGCAAACAGGCAATTGCAAATGAAGAGGAAATTTACAACGAGATTAGATTTGCATTAATGGAGTCAGGCAGGGCTTTGTCTAGGTACCTCTCAGGGAAAAGAAGGGAGCATGAAAAACTGACAAAGAAGAAGACCCTTCTTAGATATGTGCCAGAAACTGCCAATGCACTTGGAAGCCTGATAAAGGCTAAAGATAATTCTAAGATATTAAAAATGTTAACAGATATTGTTGAAAGGAAATACGACTTTGAAGAAAGTAATAATGGAGAAGAAGAAGCTGCGGTCGTTTCTGAAGAAAACGGTGCAGAAGAGGTGAGCCAAAATGGCGAATAAGTCAACTCAGAATATCCCTTCAATACTTGGCAAGTTTGGTGAAGAGATTTATGACCAGATAATGAGGGAAGAAAATCCTGCAATTAAGATACCATTGAGGGGAAAATCCAACGTTTTTTTTGATGATGATGAGAAAGTCATCCAATTAGGGGATAAATTCTCTAAACGACATTTTCTAAATGTGGCTCACACAAAGAAATTCATGCAGACAATACTTGTAGCTTCTTACTGCAGAAGGTTAGTTGAAGAGAATAAACATGCAGGCATCAGAGAGTTGTATTATGCCTTGAAGCATACAGTAGAAGGCTCTAAAGAGAATACCTTCGATGACCAAAATGAATCCAATCCAATTATCGAGGACATAGAAACAGCACTTGACATTCTAAGAGAAGAGCTCAACCTTACAGCTGATAGAAGAGGTTACATCTATGGGGATGTTGTACTAAAAGATGGCGAAGATGAATTCAATGCCTCAAAACTTGGGAGAGGTGGTTGGGCTGTACCTGGTACAGTTGAAGATATCGAATTTATTAATCTTAATGCCGAGTATATACTTGTCATAGAAACTGCTGCAATGTGTGATAGGCTTATTGAAGAAAAGTTTGCACAGAATAATAATGCTTTGCTAGTCGCATGTCAGGGACAGGCCCCAAGAGGGATAAGAAGATTAGTCAACAGACTGCATACTGAAAATAAGCTCCCTGTTTATGTCTTTACAGATGGCGATCCGTACGGATGGTATATTTATTCTACACTTAAACAGGGGTCAATGAATCTAGCTTACCTTTCAAGGAGACTTGGTGTTCCAGATGCAAAGTTTATAGGCATGACTATGGACGATATTGATGAATATGGTCTACAAAAGGTTACTGAAAAGCTAAAAGACATGGACAAGAAGAGAATTGGAGAAATAATGGAATACGAGTGGTTCAAAAACAAGGAATGGCAAGAGCAAATGAAGAAATGTCTAAAGCTTGGAGTAAGGATTGAGCAGCAGGCGTTAGCCAACAAATCTCTAGCATTTGTCGCTAAAGAATACTTGCCTCAAAAAATAGAAAATGAGGTATTTTTACCTTAATTAAAAATAAAAAAATATTTATTTTTTCTCTGAAAGTATGTCTATTAGAAGCTTGATTGCTTCAGTTATTGCTTCACACTTGTCTTTAGTTAATCTCTGTGCTTGACCATAGTCACCTTTATCGTAAGCAAGTTGCGCCTCTTCACAAAGTTCGTCTGCTTCATCAATTAGTTGTACAGCCTTAATGTATCGTGGATCTTTATCCATGCTATTATTCACTATTTCAATCTTTAGCTCTTCAATTATATCATCAGGTCTACAGCAAGTGTCATCTTCATCAATTATGTTCTGATTTGTAATAAGGTCTCTTGCCTCGTTAACTAAATCTCTACTGTAGCATAAGTCACATCTCTTCATGTAGCTTCCAGTAATTATTCTTAAGGTCTCTCTTGGGTTGCTTCCAGATTTTTTAAGAATCTCGACTTGATCATCATCATTAACTGGATCTCCGTTAGGGGGTTGTCCTTCTGTCAATACATAGTTGATGCTCTTGTTCTCCAATCCATTAAATTTAGCCGAGAATATAACTAGCCTACTTTCTCCAACGTCTAACGCACCTATATTACTCCAAAGTATAGTTGTAGTTCCGTCGCCGTTCATGATGACAGAATCGGGGGGAATATTGGCGCTGCCTGCATATAAAAGTCCCTTTGGAAGAGTATCCTTAACGGAAACAGGATTTAGTGGTAGTTCGCCTGTGTTAGTAACTTTCAATGTGAATTTGTTTTCAAATCCTACCTTTCCATATGGCGGGTCTACTGATTTAACTATGTTAATTGCTGGCTCTTTGACACCTACAGGTGAATCGTCTTTATCTGTTACATCGCCCAAACCTACTACAGTACCTATTACATTTGCTTCGTTGATGAATGTTCCAATCCTGCCAGGATCTACCCGTGCCTGGAATTTAACTAGGATAAACTGTCCAACGGGCATTTCAGATTGGCCTATGATGGAATTTAGATTAGTCCAGGTCAATGTTTCAGTTCCGTTCGGATTTTGAACAATTGAAGGATCACTAAATGTTCCGTTGATATCTGCTGTGCCTGTTATGTATGTCAATCCATCTGGAAGAGTATCAATCAATTGAACTGGATTTAATGGTAATGCACCAGAGTTTTCAATTGTTAGGCTATAGTAAACACTTCCACCTGGAGACGGGATATTTGCATCTGTATTTAGTGTCAACTTAGTCAAATCTGTTCCTGGAGTTGTGAGTTGAGTATCATCACTTAGCGGCCCATAGTATCTTTCACCTGATACATCGCTAGGCATAGAAGAATATCCATTCTGCGGGACATTTGCATTATTTACAAATAGACCGCCTCTTGGAGGAACTACTGCGTCGTATTCCAGTGTAACGCTGTCGCCATTTACTATCGTGTTATAGTACCACTCTATATCGTTTCCATTTACAGATAAGCCATTTGAATTGGGTGTAGATTGTATTGATCCTAAATCAAGGATAAGACCGTTTGGAACTTGGTCTCTTATATAAACTTCAAATGCTGGACTAGTTCCATTGTTTGTAACAACTATTCTATAATGGATGCTCTGCCCTGGCAAGGCCTGTATAGAATCTGTTCCATTGACATCTTTAGTGATTGTTAAATTTGGCTCAACTATTTGCACGTCATCGCTATCGGAGAAGTTGCCTGGATTTCCGTCCTGGATAAATGTTGTGTTTACTGGGTTGATTAGTGTAACACCATTTACGTTTTCAGGAATATTCCTGATTTTAGTTGTTAAAGCAATCTGGACGCTATTTGGGCCGGTGAATGTTCTATTTGGTAATCCTGAGGGGGTACCTAACATCCAATTAATTGACTGCCCTGCTTGTGTGTAAGGGTGGGGAATGGAAGAGTTTGTTTCATTAAATGTATGAGAGATATATTCAAGTCCTCCTGGCATTGTATCCATTATCGAAGTATCCTGGTATACAGATCCAACACCATGGTAATTTACGGCTATATCAAATATTACTTCTTCTCCTATTGTTGCTGTTTGTTTCCTTGATGTTTTCGCTATACCTTCAAGATTTAAGATAGTTGCACTATCTGTAGCACTGCTATAAGCGCAACCCGAAGGACATCCTCCTCTAGCATAAACATCATTTCTTCCTGTACCGGCTGCATCAATCAAATTGGCAGAAATCGTAGCCGTCCATATTCCAGAAGGCCCAAGTATTGGATTAGATACCTTCCATGTAACAGTATTGCCAATGATTGAAGGTACTTCCCCATTAGATCCTGTTCCCGCTACAATTGTAGAAGGATTCCAATTTGTATCTAAAATATCGGTGACTGTGACATTATTTGCATTGGTATTTCCTGTATTTCTAAGAGTTATAGTCCAGTTTGCCTGGCCATTAATTGCTACAACCTGCACTTCAGGAGATTTCTCTATAATTAAGTTTGGTTTAAGTGGGGTAACGCTAGAGCTAGTTGAATTTAGGACTAGATTGTTCCCGCAACGGTCTTGATAATCAACTTTAATTATATTGTTCCCCGGAGTAACTGTTCCACAGCTTGAATCGTCATTTTTAACTCTAAATTGAAGGACTGTATTTGTTGAACTTGCAAGCATATTTCCTAATGACCATACAGGTTGAGAAGGATTAGACGGTGGATTTGGGATTGGATCTGGCCCAGTAATCATAGAGTCGAATACAAAACCAGGGGGCAGTGTAGATGTTAAAAGTACATTATAAGCTGTTGGATAACCAGAATTATTTCTTATGTTAATTGTAATAATACCATCACAAGTGGTGAATGTGCCGATAGTTTGTGATAAAGTAAAGTTTGGCCTTGTTCTTAAAGGACGGCCTGTAGATGCAGTGTAATTTGGAGAAGGGATTCTACAGCCATCGTCACATCCATATCTAACATAAGCAATATTGTTTATAGGGTCAGTACATTCGCCTAAATCTACAGTTCCCCAAACGTAATAAGTAGCAGTGTTACTTCCAGAAACATTTGTTAAAGTACCGTGTATCCATGGATTCCCAGATGTTCCAGAGCCTGTAGGTATTGTTCCCACTACAGGGTATGGACTTGTACTTATACCTCCATATGTCATGTTAGATGGTAAAGCATCATAAAATTCTACATTAGTTGCAGGGGCATTGCCACTATTTGTAATAACAATCCTCCATTCAACAATGTCACCAGGTTCTGCTGCTACATTATTGGCATATGATGATCCAGTGGTGTAATTTCTTCCCTGCTTTTGTATTGATAAAGTAGGGGTTACTCTAGTTATCTGTGAATTGGCTTGTGGGGATATTTTTGAATCATTGCATGGGGTCAAATAACTAGCTTGAGAAGTAAAAGTACCAGATGAAGGCATATTACAGCTTGAACGAATTCTGAATGTAATTGTTACTTCAGCTGAAGGTGCTATGGCACCTAATGCAGGTATTTGGGCTTTGGTCCATCTAATTGGATTAACGCCAGTATTTTCTGGGTCCGGACTTGTTCCACTTACATAAGAAATCCCAGTCGGGAGTGTTGCCGTAACATTGACATCATAAACATAAGTCAATCCAGTATTTTTTACTATAACAGTTACAGTTTGTTCATCACACATGTTTATAGATTGAGGGATTTGATTAGTTGTGATAGCGTTACTATTCGGTATTCTAACTGAAGCCGTATCGGTCTTTATATCTTGACAATTGAAACCTAGGCATCCAGCGCTTGTTGATGCAATATTTGTTAAATTTGTACATGAATCTATATTTGCAGTAAATATGATTTCAGTCTTATCACCTGCATCTATTTTAGGGATAATCCATGTTGCGCCGTTAATTGGATTGCCATTTCTATCTTGATTGATATAAAGTTGAGAATAAGTTCCAGTAGATGAATTATATGAAAGTCCTGGGCCTATAACATCTTCTAGCCAAACATTGTAACTTGCCCCGCTTCCAGCGTTTGTCAAACATAGTTTCCATTGAGCTTTATCAGTAGTAGCCCATAATAATTCTGGAACTTTCATTAGACATACGTTGCCAGATAGTATTAATCTAGGAGAAGAAGATGTATTATCATTACATATATTTCCAGAAACGTCATTGTTACATCTGTCATGCCATACTACATTCGCATTCATCTGCCCATTTGAATCACAAGTCTTAGTAACATTTAGATCAATGCTTGCTGAAGTATTATTAACAAAGAAATCCCCATATTTCCACTCATAACCTGATGGACTAGATATCTCTATGGGTGTAACTCCATTAAATGTGATACCATTAATATGGTAATTATTAGTTGGGAATGACACATTAACGTCATAGGCTCCACCGACTGAGTCTCTATTAATGTTAAGCCTCACGATATATGTGCCACATCTATCAATTATAGTCGGAAGTCCATTTATATCAACGTTCATTGAGGCCCCATTCACTGTTACAAAAACTCCCTCTCTTATTTGTCGTGATCCATAACAATTGCCACTAGTATCCTTTCCTGTATCTAATATTGACCAATCAAAAAATGTATAATTACTGCTACAGAGAGGTTGTGATGAATTTTGATTTGATAGATTATATTCAACAGTAATGCTTCTGTTTCTAACATTTGTTGTAGTTGCATCTAAGCTACAAAAAGTTGATATGAGAGTCTGTAGAGTAGTATCTGAGAAATTGACGTCTAGATATGTTGAGGACGGCGGAGTATAGGTAACACTACATGTGTCAATTGTAATAATTATAGGGCTAACAAGAACTTGATTGTTTGCCAATTCTTCTCTAAATTTAAGATCTCCTAAATATACATCGTCCCAAAATCCATCATCGGGAAAATCATAGGTATTTGTATATTCTATTGGGGTGCATTTTTCATAGTTATAGTTTGAGGAAATTGTTTTGTTTGAAGACATTCTTTCTGAACATTCAAGAATTGTACTCTGAGAAGATGATTCAGTTCTGGAACAGCCACAACAATCAGTTATTGAAGCACTTACAGTGTTAGTTACTGTAGTGTAGCAGTATTGACATTCCGAGTAATTAGGGGATTGTATTGTTATAGAAGTGTTTAATCCTGTAGCAGGGGCTACATTCCATGTAATAATATTACCAACTACCGTTCCTCCACCATTATTTACTATAGAAAATCCATCTGGTATTGTATCCACAACTAAAATATTTGAAGCACTGCCTGTCCCACAAGTTAAGGGCCCAGAGTATGATGCAACAATATTATAGGTTATACTATCCCCCAAATACATGGATCCTGGAGCTCCCGTTTTTGATACAGATAAGGAAGGGACATCTTGAACAGAGTAACTTCCCATCTTTACTGGTGGAAGGAATTCTTGGTCACAGTATAAGTACTCTGGCTCAAATATCACCGTTCCTGAAGGTAAAGAATCACTACACCAACCACTAACGGGGACTAGATCAAATGTTAGATTAGTAGTTCCATTCGGAATATCTCCAAGAATAAAATACTTTCCAGTCGGATCGTAAGATGCTCCAGAGGGCGAAGTAATATTTGCAACAGTTAAACTGCCAAAATCTGCAGAAATATTAAAATCGTAAGCTTTTCCACCAGTATTTGAAATCGGTATTGTATAATTGTTCCCAGTTCCACAGTAAGATAAATTAAAAGATGGTATGGTATAATCAATTTTAGGTGGATTTGGCTGAAATGCTATGCTAGCTATAGTTTCCTGGGTTTCACATCCACTTCCACATCCCCACTTGACTCTAGATGTGTCATAAAGTCCAGTACACTCGATTACTTTTGCACTAATTTGTATTTGTACTTCATCATTTGGATCCATATGAGAAAGGGCTGCTATTTCAGAAGAAGTCCATTCAATTGTTCCCGGTGATTTAACAACTCCAGATGGGGAAGAAGATAAATATTCTAATCCAGGTTGGAGTATATCTGTTATGTTTACATCTTCTATTGGTCCAAGGCCTGTGCTTTTTACAGTAATTGTCCAAGAAACTGTCTCTTCTAGAGTGGCGTTCTGTGTAGAGGGAGTTTTTTCTATAGTAACAGCACCTTGGTAAACTGTTATTGGTTTTGTAAAAGATAATGTAGTAGAGGTATTATTATAATCATATCCACCATTAACAGAAATGTTACCAACTTGAGCATTACACAAAGTGTTTAGTCTAATCTTTATTTTATCGGTAAATCCAGGGCCTAATGAAGGAATATTATAAGTTAAAGGGTCAGTGGTACTAAATCCAGTCGGCAAAGATACCGTATAATTAATATTACTAGCAGATAGAGTACTTGAAGTATTTCTTAAAGTAACATTATACTCATATGGATAGCATACATACACTGAAGAATTTCCATCTATACTTACATCTATTATCTGTGCAGATACAGAAATTAAAGATAAACCTAATATAGAAACAAATATTATAAAGATAAATAATAGTCTATTCATGTAAACTAAAAATAATTATGATTTATAAATATTTCGTTTTTTATCTAAAAAGAAAATAATCAATTGCCAATTATTTATTATAATTATAAAATTAAATTAAAAATTTAATAATCTAAAAAAAAATAAAAATTAATTAAAGTCCTTCAAATGCCTTGTCAATAAGCTTTTTCTCTGGAGGCTGTGTCAGCAAACTTACAATTATCATGAGTGCGACAGCAATGGGTATTGCAATAAAGAATGGATCAAGCTGAGTTAGCGACGCCTTTGCATTAAGAAGGCATGGTTTTCCAAATATCCATTGACATATCCTTAGTGGCTCTGATTCGGATACCTTGAAAAAGAGAGTCCATATCAACCAAGTTAGGAAGCCACCGGCCATTGAAGCTATGGCCCCAACTCTTGTCGATCTTCTCCAGAACAAACCTCCTGTGTAAGCAGGTAAGAATACAGCACTGCACATCCCCATAAATATTGTTGTACCTCTGGCAATTACTGCTGGTGGAAGTATGTATCCTAAAGCAAGAGAGATCAATACAGTTGCACCAATTCCAATCTTTGTCGCAGTTACAGCATTTATTTTCTCTGAAGACTTTTTTACCCAAACATGGTAGAAGTCATGCCCAAATGATGTTCCCATAGCGTGGAATTGTCCAGAAATTGTAGACATTGCAGCAGATATTAGTGTCAACATGAAAAGTATGACAAACCAACTCGGAAATCTGTAGTTGACGTATTCAGGTATTGCTGAATCAGTCCAGTATACATATTCAGATGGTCTTCCGACAAGTTTTCCATTTGCATCATATTTGAAGTATAAATCTCTGATTTGTTGATTTGTAATAGTTGGCTTGTATTCTGCTTTTATTACTTCTACCCCTTCTTTTTCAAAATATGCATTTGTAAGAGATCCCACAGTGAATGCCACTCCAGTCATTAAAAGAATGAAGACCCCACCTATGCCCACTGCTTTAGTTAAGTCACGTTTACTTTTTGCAGTCATGCAACGAACTGCCAACTGAGGTTGTGCAAGAACACCTACCCCCACACCGAATATCAAGCCCATTAAGACAGCCCAAAATATACCTTGCGTATCGTTTAATCCGCTTGCATTGGCAGGCGTATTTCCTAGACTCATTACAGGAAAAGTTGTAAATCCTTGATGGCCAAATACAGATAATGGCGCCCCTTTATTTGTTAGCATTGAATAAGAATCAGTTAACTGGAAGCTTTCAAGTGCTTGGTGTGCTTCTGTTACCCCTCCAAATGCAGCGTAAGTTCCAACTAGAAGCAATATCATCCCGATAACCATTATTGTTCCCTGACAATATCATCCCGATAACCATTATTGTTCCCTGAAGTGCATCTGTGTAAAGTACTGCAAGTAGTCCACCAAATAGAACATAAGCTGCAACAATTCCTGTCATAACAATGAGTGCAAGATTAAAGTTTAATTTAAACGTCGACTCAATCATTCTTGCAGCCCCTATTATGACAACTGATGCGTATATAGGCATGAATATTGTAATAAGGAGTCCAAATGAACCTTGTAAAAATCTAGAATTAAATCGTTTTCCAACAATTTCTGGAAAAGTCAAAGCACCTAGGTTTTTCCCAACGTGTCTTGCTCTATTTCCCCAAACAACGAAAGCTAGGAATATACCGACGAAAACATTCATGAACGTGAGCCATAATAAGCCCATTCCAAACATTGACGCAGATCCTCCAAATCCTACGATTGCTGAGGTACTGATAAAGGTAGCGCCATAAGATATGGCGATTATATAAGGATGAACCTTCCTTCCTCCAAGCATGAAATCTTCTTTAGTTTTTGTTTCTTTCCAGCCTTTGTGTGCCAGTAAACCAGTAATAACAAGATATGCAACAAGTATAATAATCGATATAGTAACATCTTCCATATTATCCACCGTTATTCTCCTTTAATTTTACTATCGACCACCCCACGCATAGTAGAGTAGACAAAATTGTCAGCAAATAAGCCGACCAAACCCATGGGTCAGAAATTCCGAACATTTTAAATCACAAAAGGAATATGACTTTAATATTTATAAATATTTCGCTTAAGGCTATAATTTTGTCATAAAATTATAATCATATTATAATAATAAAAATTTATTAATTAAACTTATTAATTATATTGTAAAATAAATAATAAATCGAATAACTCTAAACAATATCTTTAAATAATGTAGAATCATCTATTTTTATATTAAGATATTTATAATAACATGGGATTTGAATGGACCTTTGGAATTTTATTTTAAATAGCCAGAAAAGAATGGATATCCTAGAGGAATTGTCTCTTGCCAATCCCCAAAAAAGCCTAGACATTGCAAAAAAACTTGAGATGAGGTGGCAGGACGTATCCACTCAATTGAATCTTTTTGTTGAAAAAAAACTTGCGGTAAAGGATGGAACCCAGTTTTATTTATCTAAACAAGGCCAGGTATACAAATCACAAATTAAAAATCTTCAGGATTTAGAAAATAACATAATAAAATACTCTGATTTTATCGATGCCCACAATATAGAAAAGGTCCCAAACAGTTTTGTTAGGGATTTCTTAACTTGGGAAGAAAATAAACTGAGTCATTTAACCTCAATTGATGTGTTTCCATTTATATCCAAGAATATAAAGCGTTCAAAAATCGAGCATCTTGGTATATTTTCCAGAATCTCAACAGACATACAGGATGTAATAAAGGAAGTTGATGACAACGTTTCTGTTAGGATAATCTACCCCCTTGAAGAGCTCGAAAAAATAAATAAAAGTGTGATCAATAATCCAAAATATGAAACTAGATTTATAGAAAGAAAGAACATTTACTGTGTAATGCAAGTATGTGACAATAATTTTTCATGGATTGGATTTGAAGATCAAAAAAATGAATTTGATTATCTTAACATTATTGAGGGAGAAGATAAAAGATTTGTTGATTGGTCTAGATCAAATTTTGAATATCTTTGGACTAATTCTAAAGAGATATAAGGGATATAATGCAATTCTCTGAAAAGATAACAAAAGCTTTTGAACTAACTGAAAGAAACTTTGAATCCATAAATATTGAAAGGGCTATTTTTCTTTCATATTATTGTGATCTTAGAGATTGTAAATTCTGTTATATGTCTACCATAAAATCAAGTCCTAAAAAAGGATTAAGATCTTTTGAGTCCATTTTTGCTGAAGCCTTCCTTGTAAAGATGGTTAATTGGAAGGTGGAGTTCCTTTCTTCCGGATATGGAGCATATAATATTGAAAAAATAATTGAAATAGTCAAAGGTGTTTCTTCAATTACTGGTGAGCCTGTTTGGCTTAATACAGGGATACTAGAAAAAGAAGAACTATCTCTTTTTGGAAGTGAGCTGAAAGGCGTTACCGCATCCATAGAAACTTTTACTGAAAAACTTTTCCAAGAACTTTGTCCCTCAAAGAACTGGGATGCAATGATGGAATTCCTAGAATATTCTAAAGAGCTAGGGTACAAAAGAGGTATTACAATTGTATTAGGTTTAGGTGAAAAAAAAGACGACCTCGATAATTTATTTCAGATAATTAAAGATTACAAAGTCGATAGAGTAACCTTCTATTCTTTAAATCCCCATAAAGGCACTATATTTGAGAATTCAATCCCCCCGCCTTCATTATATTACCTTGATGTTATTTCTGAGACTAGGATAATGTTTCCAAAAATCGAAATTATTACAGGGATTTGGTCAGATAGAATTAATCTTGTTGGCCCACTCTTATTGGCTGGCTCAAATGGAATTACAAAATTCTCTATGCAGAAATTCTATGGCTCAAAACTTGGTAAGTCTCTCTCTTCAGAAATAAAAGAATTCGAAAATATTTCTAAAAGAAGATTTAAAGGTAGCATGACCGATATGTCACTACTAAAAAATGAAATAGAATTTCCAGAAAAATCAGAATATACCAATAAATTCATTGAAGAAGAAATCCTTAAGAAAAAAGAACTGATAAAAGAAAGGATTGACTCCTACATCACCGAAATAAAATCACTTAAGTGAGTCAAAAAATTTCTTCAAATCTTTCTTTTTAGACTCAGGCAACATATGCCATCTAACTCCTTGGACTGCTCCTTCAAGTCCTTGAAGCATGCTGAAACATGCAGTATCGTCTATTGACCTTAACCGGATAAAAGCTTCCTTACTGCCTAATTCTATTAGTTTATCGGGTGTGTCTATCCCAACAGCTATTAGTTTTTTACTAACGACTTTACCTATGTTTGGCATTTCTTCTAATTCCATTACTCGTTCCTCTTTTCCGTCCTTTTCATTTCTTCAAAATATTTTCTTTCCTCAA
This sequence comes from Methanobacteriota archaeon, assembly GCA_023622545.1. GTDB lineage: Archaea > Methanobacteriota_B > Thermococci > Methanofastidiosales > Methanofastidiosaceae > Methanofastidiosum. The sequence goes on from JAMNZA010000098.1 coordinate 22,627, forward strand.
TTAAATCTTCTATTAATTTGATTATGGTCCAAGAAATATTGTGTTCAGTTAATACACAAAATAATGGTTTATTAGTATTAGTATCAGAAAAGTTAAATAGAATTAATCTTATTTCCTCATCTAAAAAATCTAGAAACATTAAAACTTTATCTTCTTTTTGAATGAAGGTGTTTACTTCACCACCCTCTATTATGTCCCCTATTTTGATACTTTCCTTACCGGAAGCGGATATTATTATTAAATTGATATTAAGTTTATTTTCTACAAATGATTTTATTTTTTGAGTGTCCTCAGTTGAATACCCATAAACTAGAATGTGCTTCTCTTTTTTCATTGAGTAATAGATTAATTTAATATTTATAACTTCTTTGGAAGTATTAGAAATAATTACTTTTTAAAATAGAGATCTTCTTTAATGAATGGTATTAATGCAAGTTTTATTCCAGAAAGATAAAGGTCCTTTCTTTCTACAACACCTTTAGTTAGAAATCCAACTGCCCCGCCTTTTCTTTTTACATCTGAATCCCCAGTGATCTTGGCCATGACATCTCCCAGCTCAACACCATTTAGAATATCTTCTACTGCTTCCTGCCAAAGTTCAAACATAGGAGATGTTCCAAATCCAATTTTTCCAGTTTGATCTATTATGCACACAGCACCGAAAGCAAACCACTTTGAATAGATATTTATTGCTCCACCCTCAATTCCAACGAAAAATGATGCGCCAATTTTTGCTTTCTCGTTGAGTTTTTTTAGTATACTTGCACGGTATTCTGACCCTTCGAATGTTTCTTCATCCAAAGGCTGTTCAGGGACAGAACTATCTACATCAATTCCTTCTACTTCAACGTCACTAAAATATTGGGAGAACGCTTCTTTTGCAGCGTCTATTTTTACAGGATTTTTAGAGCCAACTAAGATTTTCATTGACTAGTTTATAATAAATTTACTTATATGACTTACTAAAAAACTGTAAAAACGCACGAAACCTTTAAAAAGTCTTTCTAATTCAATTGTCTATCTTATGGAATGTGGATTCAAGCGAAATGCTTGCCGAACCATAAGGAGGGATTTATTTGGGATATTACAAATATATGGAAGAGGCTTGGAAAAAGCC
>JAMNZA010000116.1 GCA_023622545.1 Methanobacteriota archaeon
CATGAATCCATTCTGAACGTGAGGAAGTGACATTAAGTATCCAGCAATAGTTGTCGATATTATAGTTAAGAAGAATAATATTAAGTTTTTACGGTAGGCAAACTCCTTTTTTGGTGGTGCACTTCTCAAAAGGACATAGATTTTTTCCTTATCCTTTCTTATGAATGGGTAGAAATTTATCTTCTCGAATGCAGAAATAATCTCTTCCGGCTTTTTAAAAAGTTCTGTAGCTTCAAATATGACTGAATACTTGTCAGTCTGTATATTCCCAAATGAAAAGTTCTCTTTTGCAATTGCAATTATTTCATCCAAGGTGGATGGGATTTCATTTAAGTCTTGGCCGAGGACTATTGATTTGCAAGCGGGGCATCTGTCATAGCTCTTTTGTTCAGCTATAAGGTACTCTTTGTATCCACATTTCTCACATTCAAGCACTTTGACCATAGGGGATTCTTATTCATATTACTTATAAAAATTTCCAATAGGAAAACTTATGTATATTAAGTTACAATTTATAATGGGAGCTATATGGATACTTATATTATTGATTCAAATTGCAAGTACTATGGGCTTGATACCAAGATTTTAATGGAAAACGCAGGGAGAGGCGTTGCTACAGAAATTGAGAAAAGGTTTGGCAATAGGAGCAAAATAGCCGTTTTCTGTGGCGTTGGTAATAATGGGGGTGATGGATTTGTTGCATCCAGGTACCTTTCAAAAAATAATCAGGTTACAGTTTATCTAATAGGCGATCCATCTAATATCAAGCAGGGTGCAGCTCTTTCTAATTGGTGTCTACTAAAAAATCTAAAAATTGAAAAAATTATCATCAGGGATTCTAAAGACATAGATAAAATTAGGTCAGATTTTGAGATATATGTCGATGCTATCTTTGGCGTGGGCGCCCATGGTACGTTAAGGCAGCCTTACAATGCGGTCATAAATAAACTCAATGAACTAAATGGAATCAAAGTTTCAATAGATGTTGCATCTCCAAATTTAATCTCTAACGTCGTAATATCTCTACACTGCCCAAAGAAAGATTCTACTGCGCTAGTTGATATTGGAATACCAAATGAATTTGATTATTTTACTGGCCCAGGGTATGTCAATAAACTAAATTATAGGGCAAATGATTCTCACAAGGGGGATAATGGGCGAGTTTTAGTGATAGGCGGATCAAAAGAGTATCACGGAGCACCGATATATGCCTCTCTTGCAGCATCTTATATCTCCGATTTAGTGTATATAGCATCACCAAAAGGCACAGCCAAGATAATTAAGTCCTCATCTCCTGATTTCATTGTTTTCCCAACTGAAAAAAATCATTTCATCCTAGAAGATGTGGATTATTTGAAAACGATATCCGAAAAAACAGATTCTATACTTCTCGGCGTTGGGATGGGCAGGGATCAAGAAACTGTTGAAACAATGGTAGAGCTTCTGAAAAGTGTTTCTGATAGAAAAATAATAATTGACGCAGACGGCCTTTTTGCCATTAAAGAAAATCTCGAAGTATTAAAAAATAATAATGTTTGTATAACACCGCATCAGAATGAATACAAGCAATTGTTTGGTGAACCTTTGACGGAGGAAAATATATCGATTAATGCAAAAAAATATGGCATTTCAATAGTGTGCAAAGGTGCAGTGGATCTAATCTCTGATGGATACAAAGTAATGAAAAACTTTACCGGCAATGCTGGGATGACAACTGGTGGCACGGGGGATATACTATCTGGCCTCATAGCAGCATTTGCAAACAAAGGGACTATACTTGATGCTGCATGCGCTGGAACTTTCTTGAACGGTATAACTGGAGATATAACAGCAGAAGAAATGGGAATGAATTTTAGAAGCTCAGATATGATTCCTAGAATACCCAAAGCTTTGAAATTCTGTGAAAATTATTAATTTATTTGCCTGCACCGCATTCAATATAGCTGATTATCTCCTTAGCCCATTCGAGCGCTGCGTCAGGACCATTTGCCGTAATAATTTTTCCATCCTTTACAACTTTCTTATTATCAAAAATAACCTTCTGCTCATTGAATATGTCAGGTTCTCCCCAGACAGTTGCTCGTTTACCTTTCAATACTCCGGCTTTTGCCATTATATTGGGGGAATAACATATAGCTCCAACAAGTTTTAGCTTCTTCTCTGCATCTTTTATGTAATTATGAAGAGTTTTATCGTCTGAGTACTCAAAGGATCCAGGTCCGCCTACTAGAAGAAAAGCATCATAATCCTCTAAGTTAATATCTTCAATTCCTAGGACTTCAATTATTTTCCCGAATTTACTCCAAGCTGTTCCTGTATTATGAGAAACTACTGTTACAGTAAATCCTCTTTCTTCAAATATTGACCTAGGGATAAATAACTCTTCATCTCTAAATCCTTCCTGGGCAACCCACATTAGTATACATGTCATAACAATCAACAATAATTATATTGCAATTATTTCATACCCTTCTTCCATAAATCTTGCCATACTGGGGTGACCAAACAATTCATCGCAAACTTTTAGATTTTGTTTTTTGGTCTCTTCAATAGTTCCGTTCTTTGTTGCGCATGCTTTACATACACATTCTATTAGCCCCTCTTCCTTAGCTCTTGCATAATAGTAGTGCAAGGGATTACCCGCCTCATTTAATTTTCCAATAAGTCCACTTGCCGATCCCTCAAATATTAATTTTGTATCGTATCCTTTTGCATGAAATTCCAGGGCGTTTATCAATGCATGTATAACGCACATTGGATCCCCATTAAAAGCAAATATTGCAACTTTTCTTTGCATCCAGAATTCGACCATTATCTCACCTTTAGTGATACTATTTCGGTAAGATTACATATAAATCTAATTGTAATTTTCTAAAAGTATAATTTAAGAATAATGATAAATCGTAAAAAAAATTAATATTATTTTATAAAAAATTAAATAAAAAAAGAAAAGATAAAATTATCTTTTCTTAAATTAATTCCCATGTCCTTTATAACGTATCTTTTTTAAGGGCCCTTCGTAGTATATCTCTACTTCCTCATTAAGATATTCGTAAAGGTATCTTTCAACGGTACTTCTGGGTATGTCCGTATCGTTTACAAGCTCTTGAATGAAGTAGTCCCTTCCACTGTTCAACTTCTGTTTAAGAAGGATCCTTAGTTCATTGATACGCTTTTCTCTGGTTTCGAATTGTCTTCTCCATCCCATATTTTTTCACCTTTTAGTGCTAACTATCATCTCTCAAATGTTAGTTACTAATATTGATAATCATTAGTATATAAATCTTTTGGTTGTATAGCTCAACATTAATGCAATATATATAACAATTAATATCAATAATAGTTAATAGTATTATAAATCGATAAACAGCCAAAGTTAGCACTAAAAATTAAGGAAATATAATAAAAAAGAGTATATTTAATCCTTTAAGAGGAATTTATCTATAACATCTCTTGCTTTTTCTCTGTTTTGTTGGTGTGTTGTAATGAATTTGACCATTTTTTCACTTAAAAGATTCTTACATTCGCCACAAAATACCTCTCCGCTCTTGCATCCATCATGGATTTCTTTTATTTTTTTGTCGTTGTCTTCAAATATGAAATGTAGGTATTGGTAAATGGTACAAACTCCAGGGTTCCCACCTTTTTCTTTATGCTCTTTTACTGTCTGGCCGCCACCGGTAAATGCTCTTTTTATCTTTTTTTCAACTTCTTTTGGGTGGTCAACAGAGAAAATTGCAGTATCGCTCTTTGATGCAGACATCTTTCCACCTGGGCCTTCAAGACCTGGCAAGAACATGTTATGTATTGCAGCTGGTTTATAGTATCCTAGTTTAGGTGCAACATCCCTAGCAATCCTCCAGTAGGGGTCTTGGTCTATTGCAGCGGGTATCAATACAGGGACATTATACCCCTTTAAAACAGATGGCAAAAAGCATGGTGCAGCTTGAACAGATGGAAAGAAGACCATACCGATATTAGTAGAATTCTTGAATCCAAACACTGCCTTTGCAGTTGAAGTTGTGACATTCTTTGCAACTTGAATTGATATCTTGTATAGTGTTTTAGCATAATCTACGTTAGAAAATATGAATGTTTTTTTTGGATCAAATCCCAAAGCAATGACATCAAGTGCATTCTCATATGCAAACGCATGAGTTTGATCAAGTGTTAGATCAGGTCTCATCATGAATTTTTCGTCATCAGTTAATTGGAAATAAAACTCGCAATCAAATTTATCTTGAAGCCATTTGCAAAATATCCAAGGGACAAGGTGGCCTAGGTGAGTATGTCCAGATGGGCCTCTGCCAGTATAAAGAGCAAACTTCTCTCCTTTTTCATACTTATCAAGAATCCAGCCAAGGTCTCTGTGAGAAAAGAATAATTTTCTCTTGAGAAAGGGGTGAAGATCACCTGTATGCTTCTTGATTCTATTTAATAGATCTTCGGAAAGAACATCTGTTCCAAATTGTTTTATGAGTTTATTATAGTCAATTTCCCCTTCCACTTCCCAAGGGGTAACAACAGATTCATCCATACTATCAGAATAACCTAAATTTAGTTCTTTTTAAGTTTAATCTTTTCTAATATCTTTTCTTTGGGCCATTCTATATGCACATACTACAAGGGTCTTACCGGACAACTCTTTATCAAGCTCCTCATCACCTGTATCAACTAAGAGAAAAGGCGTGTTTTCAAGCTTTTGAGGAGTAGCTATAATAATGATATTATCTTTTCCAACTTTTCTTAGAACTTTACTGGAAATTTGTTGATTTCCTCTTCCGAATACAAATCCTTGGGCCCCTATAGGGCTTACTATCAACTTTACACTTTTTTCATTTTTAATATGCTCTAGAATTGAATTTTCATTAACATCACTTGCAATGAGCTTTTCATCTTTTATCAAATCCACTCCAAGCATTGTTTTTTTCAATCCCATAACTTCTGCAATCTTTGCAGTCGTGGAACCTGCTCCAACAATGTATAGAGAACCATCTGACATAAATTCGCTGGCAAAAACTGCAATCCCCTCTTTGGCCATCTCTTCGTCTTGTCCTTCAAATACAGCCTTTGCATCCTGTATTAAATTAGGGACGTAAGGAGTTTTTAGATAGCCGTATAAGTTCATTTTAAATTTATCAGCACGATAACTTTGCTCATCAATATCAAGGACATCTGAATCCTTATACTTTGACTTTCCGTCTAGATAGGATTTAAGCAAATCTGAAGCTGCTTTTGGATTAATAGCAAAAACAGATGAAAACATTTTCACCCCTGCTGGCATACCTATTACCGGTATTTTAGTTCCAACAGATTCACATATGTCTCTAGCTGTTCCATCTCCGCCACAAAATATGATAAGTTCAACATTTCTTTCAATGAATCGTTTTAGTGTGTTTATTGTATCTTCTCTGCTTGTTAATCCTTTTGTGGTATATACAGCTTCATAGTTTAATCCTTTCTTTTTGAGAATATCTTCCCCCATCTCTCCGGATGGAACTAAAAATAGTACATCTTTTACTAAGCCTAATGATTCAAAAAATACTTCTGCCCTTTTAATTGATACTTTTTCTGCACCAAGTTCTAAGGCTTTTTCATAAAGTCCATCAGTTCCTTTTAATCCAACTGATCCGCCCATTCCAGAAATGGGATTTATTAAAAAACCAATAGTTTTCATTTTACCACAAAATAAAAAAATAGGAGGATTAATCCTCCTTTATATTTGGAAGCTTTTTCAGTGATTGTTTAACGAGCTCTGCAGGATATTCGTAGTCAACGAGTTTTCCATGAAGGAATAGTTCGTATGACTTCATGTCAAAGTGACCGTGTCCGCTTGCACTGAATAGGATTACTTTTTCTTCCCCAGTTTGTTTGCACTTCTTTGCTTCTTCTATTGCTCCTTTTATGGCGTGAGCAGTTTCTGGTGCTGGAACATGTCCTTCTGTCTGAGAGAATAGCATTGCAGCTTCGAATACTTCGTTCTGATGGTAAGCTTGTGCTTCAATTAATTTTAGGTTATTAAGTTCACTTACTATTGGTGATGCACCGTGGTATCTCAATCCTCCAGCATGAATGCCTGGTGGGATGAAATCGTGACCAAGAGTGTACATCTTTGCAATTGGGCCTAACTTTGTAGAGTCTCCGTAATCATATGCATACACACCTTTTGTAAGGCTGGGGCATGATTGTGGCTCAACAGCAATTACCCTTAGATCTTTTTTGTCTCCCTTTAGTTTGTCATGTAAGAATGGGAATGAAATACCGGCAAAGTTTGAACCCCCGCCTACACACCCAATTACTATATCGGGGTATCTGTCTTCCATCTTCAGTTGTTCTTTTGATTCGAGACCCAATACTGTCTGGTGCATACAGACGTGGTTTAAGACACTACCTAACGAATATTTTGTATCCTCATGAGTTGCAGCATCTTCTACAGCTTCTGATATGGCTATCCCTAGACTTCCAGGGTGTTCTGGATTTTCTTTTAATATAGATCTTCCTGCATTTGTCTTGTTGCTCGGGCTTGGGAATACTTCTGCTCCCCATAAATGAATGAGGTTTCTCCTGTAAGGTTTCTGTTCATAACTAACTCTTACCATGTAAACTCTGCATGTTATATCGAATAAGCTCGTTGCATAGCTCAATGCAGATCCCCACTGGCCTGCACCTGTTTCAGTCGTGATTGTTTGTGTACCTTCTTTCATATTGTAATATGCTTGCGCTACAGCTGTGTTTGGTTTATGGCTCCCAGCAGGAGATGTGCCTTCCCATTTATAGTAAATCTTTGCAGGCGTACCAAGTGCCTTTTCTAATCTTAGTGCTCTGTAAAGGGGAGAAGGTCTCCAAATTGCATAAATATCACGTATCTCTTGTGGGATGTTGATCCATCTCTCTTGGGATACCTCCTGTTTCAATATTTCCATTGGAAAGATTACTGAAAGCTCTTCCAATGTTGCCTTCTGCATTGTTCTAGGGCTGTATACTGCTGGCAGAGGTTTTGGTAAATCTGCCTGTATATTATACCATTTTTTTGGCATTTCGTTTTCATCCAACAATATTTTGGTTTTTTCCATGTTTATCCTCCTTTAATATTTTTTAAAATCTAGATATAATTTAACTAACTAAAACTTATAGAAAAATCTAGTTATCCAACAAACTAATTAAATTCCTATGAGGAAGCGAAACCTAAAAGTAAGGTCGCTTAGTATCGCCACCACCAAACTCTAAGAACAGCGTCGTTTTCGACAAAATTTCTAGATGTTGGCTCTAAACTCATAGTACCAAGCAATAAAACATAGAATATATTTATAAATCTTTTGTATAATTTGCTGAAAATTATTTATTTTGTTCTCAATAAATAACTAAAGAAAAAATAGAATTATTTATTAGCCTTTCCTTGATTTGCTACAGATTTTATTGCCTTTTCAATTTCTTCTTTATCGCCAAGGTAATAATGCCTGATAGGTTTTAGTTCTTTATCTAGCTCATAAACTAAGGGTATTCCAGTGGGTATGTTTAGGCTCACAATCTCTTCTTCAGATACATTGTCAAGGTATTTTACAAGAGCCCTTAAGCTATTTCCATGTGCAGCTATTAATACCTTCTTATCACTTTTTATTGCCGGTGCAATTGTTCCATGCCAGTATGGTAGAAACCTGTCTACTGTATCTTTCAGACATTCGCTTTGAGGAAGTTCTTTTTCATTTAGATCTTTGTAACGAGGGTCAAATCCTGGATACCTCTCATCACTTTTTTCTAGAGCGGGGGGCCTGATGTCGTAGCTTCTTCTCCATATTAGAACCTGTTTTTCTCCATATTTTTCTGCCATCTCGGATTTATTCAGTCCTTGTAATGCCCCATAGTGCCTTTCATTTAATCTCCACGAGTTTATTACTGGTATCCACATTAAATCCATCTCATCCAAAGCTAACCATAGTGTCCTTATAGCACGTTTTAAAACTGAAGTGTAGGCAATGTCAAAAACATAACCTGATTCTAGTAAAACTTTTCCAGACTTTTTTGCTTCACTGATGCCTCTCTCCGAAAGATCAACATCCGTCCAGCCTGTAAACCTATTTTCTTTATTCCAAGTACTCTCGCCATGTCTTAGAAGAACTACTTTATACATCAAAATCCCTTTCATTTTTATATAAAACGATTGTTTTTAAATATATTTTGCCTTAGATTCGACATATAATCTTTATATAGCAGTAATAACTATTCTATTCTAAAGGATATGGTAAAATGCCTGATGAATCACAAGAAATTAAAGAATCTGACACCATTCTACGAGAAGCTAATATTAGCCTTATTTTGGATTCCTATGATGACCTGTTCTCTGATTTCGATCCAAGACCATATTCTGAAAGAGCTTTATCTGATGATTTTTTATTTGAATGTAAAAAAGCTGCAAGAGAAAAAAGGAATGCGCCTCAAGCGCTTGAATTAAGATTTCTAATACCAACAAAAAAAAGGGTAAAGGCTGAAGAGAATAGGATTAAGAAACGATTAAAGGATTATTTTTTAAATCAGGCTAAAGAGAAGCAGAAAGAAGTGATCCAATCAAGGAGGGACGGGATTAAATGGCTATTAATTGGAATAGCGTTTTCCTTAATCTCAACTTTATTGATAAATCAAGAAGGCTTGATATACAGTATACCGTTGATTATTACTGAACCTGGAGGATGGTTTAGTCTTTGGACTGGCTTAGACAAAGTATTCCTTGAAACAAAGGCAAAAAAACCTGAATTAGAGTTCCATAATAGAATGGCTAAAATGAGTGTGAAGTTTTACAGCTACTAAATTACAAATATTTTCTCTCTATTAAATAATCCCTACTCTTCAGAACATCTGCTCTTCTTGTCATTTCAAGAATTATCCTTCCCTTATATTGAATATCCTCAAGTGCCCTAAAAATTAAAGAAAAGTTAATGTTTCCTTCTCCAATGGGCAAGTGATTATCAAACTCCCCAAAATTATCGTGAAGGTGTATATGGATTAAGTAGTCTTTGAGATTGTGTATGTATTCTTCTATATCCACATTATTAGTTTCTAGATGCCCGACGTCCATTGTATGCTTTATTCCAGAAACATTCTCATTTTCTAGGACTTCTAGAACTTCTTGAGATACCCTCATAGTTGTAATAAAGGTGTCCGGCATATTCTCTAAGGCAATATTAACTCCAAAGTCCTTATTATAATCCGATATTTCCTTTAGGGATTCAAATAAAATCTTTTTAGTGTCGTCTCTAGATTTACTTGTTGCCGCAGAATGTCGACCAGGATGAAAAGTCAGTAACTTTCCTCCAATTTCATTAACGGCATATATGGCGTATTTAACTTGTCTTATAGATTCTTTTCTTATGCTCTTATTCAAACTTGATATGTTAATATCTGAAAAAGGAGCGTGTACAGTATAATCAAATTTATAGCAGGATAATAAATCCTTTATATTTGGTAGAGTTTCCTCATCTATAGCATGTTTATTTTCGGCAACTATTTCGAAAACTTCAAATTCATAATTTTCGCCCCAATTTAGGGCTTTTGCCAAATCCAACTGATAAAATGCTAGTGATGAAAAACCTAATTTATTAGCCATCAAATTTGAGTTTAACTAACACTTTTAATAGTTTTCGATTGATTTATTATGTTATTAAAATTTATAATTAACTTTAATAATATTTATTATAGAAAAGTTTAAATAATATTATGTAATAAATCGCTTAGGGTAAAATATGAAGAATTATTTATTAACTATTTTCTTAATTCTAATAATTGCATTTTCTTTAGGTTGTTTAAATCAAGGCACTGAAGAAGTGGACAACAAGATTATTGTCTATGCTACCGTTTCCCCTCAAAAAGAAATGATTGAAGCAGTTGGGGGCGATAGAGTAAATGTCAAAATCATAGTTCCACAAGGGGGCGATCCTCATAATGCTGATTTAAAACCTAGCCAATTAATGGATCTATCGCAAGCAAAGATGTATGTAATGGTAGGGTCGGGTATAGAATTTGAAGTTAAATCTATGGATAAAATAAGGGACCTAAAAAAGGACATGCTTGTTGTTGATTGCTCTAAAGGCATAACATTACTTGAAAATTCAGATCATGACCACGAAGGAGAAGTTGGAAACGATCCGCACATCTGGACTTCATTAAAGAATGGAAAGATAATGGTACAAAATATCTATGATGGATTAGTTGTTATTGATCCGAATAACAAGGCGTACTACCAAGAGAACATGAATAATTATCTAAAGAAAATAGATGATGCAGATAGGTATATTGAAAATGAATTAAGTGACATGGAGAATAGATCATTTATGATATTCCATCCATCATGGGGTTATTTCTCAAGAGATTATAATTTAACACAAATTGCCATAGAAATTGAAGGAAAGGAGCCTACTTTACAGTCTTTATCCAATTCAATAGAAGAAGCAAAGGCAAATAATATCAAAACAATATTTATCGCACCCGGATTTAGCAGTAAAGCTGCAGAAATATTGATCAATGAGATTGGTGGCAAAACAGAGGTTATCGATGCGTTAGCCCCAAATTATATAGAAAATCTTAAGATTACAGCAAACAAAATAAAGAAGCAGTAATAAAATGAAAAAAGAAATAATTCGATTAGAAAATGTGTCTTTTGACTATGGGGATCATAGGGTATTGGAAGATATTAATCTAAATGTTTTCGATAAAGATTTTCTTGGTATAATAGGGCCAAATGGTGGCGGTAAGTCGACCTTATTAAAACTTATACTTGGGCTTCTAAAACCAACTGAAGGGAATATACTTCTTTTTGATAAACCACCAAATGAAGGTAGAAAATACGTAGGTTACGTTCCGCAATACACCTTAGTTGACAGGAACTTCCCGATTAACGTTGAAGAAGTGATACTAAGTGGTAGGATAAGCCATACTGATTTCCTAAGGAGATATTCAAAAAATGATAGAATCATTTCAGATAAAGTAATGGATATAATGGGGATAAGTAATCTTAGAAAAATTCAAATTGGAAAACTTTCAGGGGGGCAACTTCAAAGGGTATTAATAGCTAGAGCCCTATCAACAGATCCTAAATTACTTCTTTTAGATGAACCAACGTCAAACATTGATGTACAGGCAGAAACAGATTTCTATGATTTCCTTCAAGAATTATCGGAAAAGATGGCCATAATCTTAGTTACCCATGATACTGGGGCTATATCTTCACAAGTAAAGACAATTGCATGTATTAATAAGACACTTCATTACCATGGGGAGAAAAATATTCCTCCAAAAGTTTTTGAGAAATTGTATGGATGCCCGATAGAACTTATAGGTCATGGAATCCCACATAGGGTCCTTAAGGAGCATGATGATTGATGGTCTTTGAATATGCCTTTTTCCAAAATTCATTAATGGCAGGAGTTCTGGCAGCCGTAGCTTGTGGGATAATCGGTTCATATGTTGTAGTCAAAAGGTTAGTTTTTATTTCAGGGGGTATCTCCCATGCTGCTTTTGGCGGGATTGGATTAGGGCTCTTTTTAGGATTTAATCCTCTTCTAATGGCAGTAATCTTCAGTGTTTTTTCAAGCTCTATATTGGGTATTATTTCAAAAAAAGCATATCAGCGTGAAGACACACTAATAGGGGCAATGTGGGCAATTGGCATGGCATTTGGGATATTTATGATATATCAAACACCTGGTTATGTGCCCGATCTATCCAGTTACCTTTTTGGGAATATCTTAACAGTTTCTAGATCGGATATACTAATTATGTTCTCCCTTAACATTATTATTGGGATTATTGTCTTTACTAGGTACAATGAATTTTTAGCATTCTCATTTGACGAAGAATTCTCAGAAGTAACTAATGTGCCTGTTATGAAGACTTATATCATATTATTATCGCTAGTTGCTTTGACTGTAGTAGTTCTAGTAAGCGTCGTTGGTATAATATTGGCAATGGCATTACTTACGCTCCCTGCTGCAACAGCTAGCCTGTTCACAAACACGTTAAAAAAGATGATCGCGGTCTCACTTATTATTGGTGTAATATACATGATCCTTGGGATAGGATTATCTTTCTTACTTGATCAACCATCTGGAGCTACAATAGTTTTAGTTTCAGGTGTAACATATCTCAGTTTATTAGGAATAAAATCATTAATAACAAAATCATAATAATTAGAAGTGATAAAATGTCTGTTATTAGTATATCGATAAATGATGAATTACTTGATAAGTTGGATAAGCTCTTGACAGTTAAAGGATTCTCAACTAGATCGGAAATATTTAGAGAAGCATTGAGAGAATATGTGACAACTGAGGTATGGGAAGAAGGTAAAGGTCCATTGGTAGTTACTGGAATGGTTATATCAAGTAAGAAATCGGAAAGCCCATTAAACACTATCCATCACAAATATGAAAATCTTGTTGAAACAACTCTTCATACTCATCTTGATGAAAAGAATTGCCTTGAGATATTCATTCTAAAAGGTGACACAAAAGAAGTTAAGGAGTTTTTGTCTGAGTTAAAAGGACTTTCTGGTGTTAAAGCTGTAAGGCACGCTTTAATCTCTGCGGAGGTATAACATAATGCATATTTGTGGGGTGGACGAAGCAGGGAGGGGTCCAGTTATAGGTCCACTTGTCGTTGCTTCTTTTTCTATAATTGAAGAAAAAATCGAGGACATTGAATCACTGGGAGTCAAAGATTCAAAAAAACTAACTCCTAAAAAAAGAACAAAACTATTCTCCGAGATATTGGAGCTTTCGGGCAGTCATTATTTTAGAATATTGAATCCAGAATATCTGAACATAGAAATGAAAAAACAGACCCTAAATGAAATTGAGGTAAAGGCCTTCATTGATGCTATTATTGGATTGAAGGTTCCATTAAAAAGAATTATCTGTGATTCTTGTGATGTTAATGAAATGAGATTTTCTGATAATATCAAGGAAGGAATTTTTGATCATTACCCTGAAAGTGAAGTAATAGCATCACACAAAGCCGAGGATAAGTATCCAATAGTTGCAGCCGCATCAATACTTGCTAAAGTAAAAAGGGATGAACTATTAAAAAAAATTGAAGAAGAAGTTGGATCTCCAATAGGCAGCGGCTATCCAAGTGATCCAACAACTAGAAGATTTCTTGAGGAATATTATAAAAGAAATAATAGTTTCCCGAGTTACGTAAGGTTAGAATGGAAAACATTAAAAAATATAAAAGATTCTCAAAATCAAAAAAAACTTGTTTAAAACTATTTTTTATTATCCGTACCTATCTCTAAAACTGTTACTATTACTATTGCTACTATAACTCCAAGTATTATATTCTTGAAAATCATACCAAAGACCATACCAATACCCGTACCAATAAGCATATTAATTGATTCTGATCTGCGTTTTTCCTTTTTTAATTGGGCCTCTTTAATTTTTTTCTTTTGCATCTTCTCGTCCTCTATTTATTTTTTTCTTAATGCCTTAATATATTTTTTTATTTATTGTCAGTTAAAGAATATTCTAAAGCTGCTTTCATATGTGTTTCTAAAGTATCGAACAATGGAACTTGTATATCTTCTTTCTGAATTATCAGGGGGAGTTCCGTACATCCTAATATAATGCCTTGAACGCCTTGAGATATAAGATTGTTTATTATCCTCAAAAGTTCTTTTTTAGATGAAGGATTTATTATGCCATATGCCAATTCCTTATAGATTATATCATTGATTACCTCGATATCTTCAGAATTCGGTATTGAAACCTTTAGTCCGTGTTTTTCAGTTAGCGTCTTCTTGTAGAAATCTCTGGTCATAGTAAATTTTGTTCCTAGAAGTCCAATAAATTTAATATTATTATTTTTTAATGATTCGGCAGTTGCATCGATGACGCTGATTATGGGTATACTAGCATTGTTTTCTAAATCTTCTGCTATTAAATGCATAGTATTGGAGCATATCACTAAGGCTTCAGCACCAGCCATTTCTAAACTATTTGATATTTCTATCATTTTATCAGTTACAGCTCTCCAGTCATTTTGCATTTCAAGTTCCAGTATCTCCTCAAAATTAACTGAATAGAGTATTATCTTAGCGGAGTAGTTTTTCCCAAGTCGTTCACTAACAAGTTTGTTGATAGTCTTGTAATATTCTACAGTTGATTGCCAGTTCATGCCGCCAATAAACCCTAGAAGTTTCATGGAAAAAATTATTTCAATATAAATAAAAGATTATCTAATCAGTTAAAGGCTAAAAATATAAAGTTGACAATAAAATATTGCACATGAATCTTAATGGGCATAATCCTATCATATCTGCATTTTTTCTTGCAATTATTTATCTTGTATCTTTTGTATTATTGGAATACTTATTATTTAGAAAAAATGATTATACTGGGCCACTAATAGGTTCAATTATCTTCTTCTTTGCATATTTATTGATAAGATGGTATTCAAATAGTATAATAGAAAAGAAGATAAAAAATTAATTTATTCGGGAACTTTTGCAAACATTCCCACTCTTTCACTTTTCTTTGGAATTCTTCTGACATCAACAATTATGAAGTCTTTTACTGCTCTAACAGCACTAAAAGGAACAAGGACTAAATTCTCTTTATCGGTAATCATGTTGTCAAGAATAACATCAGTTGTAGGTTCTACTACCAATGCTATGAGCTCTCCCGTATCTTCATTAATGACCATATCGAAAAGGGTTCCTATCTCATGCCCCTGTTCTGTTACTATCATCTTATCTCTTAATCTAGTTGCTGCGATTTTACCCATATAATCCCCTTTAATATATTTTATTAACTACCTAAATATAAATTTATCCTATATTTTATCAAGTTTTTCCAGAATTTTATCAAGTTTTTCTTGTGTCATTAACGTATAAGGGCTTCTTTTTGCCTCTACCATCTGTGAAGCCTGTGGAAACTTTACAAATTTATCAAGGACGTATCCCAAGAGGTAAGTAGCTATAAACGATAAAGGAACTAGTACCATCAGAAGTTCAGTTGTTGATAGATTAATTACAAGTTTAATTTTATCTGATGCTGCAATTATTAGAAGTGCAAAATTAACATAAACAAGGAATTGTCTACCGAGATCAAATCTATATTTTTGTTCTAAAATGGATCTTCTCAAATTTTTTAGTGTATCTTTTGACATATAAGCACTCATATGACTTTTTTCTCTTTCAAGAAAGAAACAAAACAGTTCTTACTGCAAAAGTAAAGTCTTGTGAGGTGTTTTTTATCCTTCCATAGTTCTAAAACTATACGATTTTTGTCTTTTATATCAAAATCCGTCTGGCAATATGAGCATTTTTTAATTTTTTTTTCCATTTACCTCACCAATTGGGAAACAGTATGCAATATAAAATTTTCTATCTATCAAAGAAAAAAATTAAATATTTAGATCTCTTAGTGCAAGTTCTATGTCCTCTGCCTTTATAGTCTTCCTTTTAGCATGGGCAGAGTAATCTTTCGCTTTCCTTGCTATTATTCTTGAATAATCTTCAAGGGCAACGCCCAAAACCTTACACGCATCTTCTGAAACTCTTTCTGCTCCCTCTTTTCTAAGTAATCTTTCAAGCGGGGCAAGAGGAAGTTCTTCTGGTTCTCTCATAATATACCTCCTTAATTGCCAAAAAGGCAAAAATAAAACTTATATCTATTAATAAGAAGTCTTATTTAAACTTTTCTAAAAAAGACCTTAAATAATTGTTTAAAATAAAATTATTCAATTAAAACGGCGTTAATTACTCCGTCTTGTCCTGGTCTGGAAGTAACTCTTGCTTTGCCTGCGTCAGTGTTTATTATTGCGCCTTTTGTAATAATGCTTCTTCTAACAAAGTGTCTGTTTGCTGGGTTATCAACGACGCTAAGAATCTTTGCTTTTTTATATCCTTCTTTTGTGAGTATATTTGAGTAATCAGTTTTCATTAATTTTAATTTTTCAGTTCCGCCCATGCCTCTTACTTTCTTCTTGGTAATTTCTCCAATAGCTGTAAAAGTTGCTTCTCTTCCAAGTTCTCTCTTTAATTTTTTTCTGGCCTGTTTAAATCTTCCACCAGTAAATTTTCTTTTTGATCTAGCCTGCCAAATTGACAAATAATCACCTTTATATCGCCTAAAAGGCCTAACAATGTTTATAAAGTTTTCCTATGCAATAATCTCTTATGGGGGAGTTTAAATCCGATATAATCAAATCTGAGCACGGAGGGGGCGGAGAGATGATGGAATCTATGATTAAATCTCTCTATGTTGAAGGATTCTCTCTCAATTCAGTCAAGGGAGGTCTAGGCCTTTCAGACATGGATGATTCTGGAACAATACCTTTTAACGATGGACATATAGTGTTTACTACAGATTCACATACAGTTACACCTCTATTCTTTCCAGGAGGAGACATAGGAAAACTTTCTGTTTCTGGAACAATTAATGATCTCTCTGTTATGGGGGCAACACCTTTAGCTTTATCTTCGGGAGTAATAATCCCAGAAGGATTCCCAACAGATAACTTTAGAAAAATAATAAAATCTATGGATGAAACATTGAAGGAAGCTGGAGTTCCTTTAATTACCGGAGACACAAAAGTTGCAGGAAATGACCTTTTCATTAATACATCCGGCGTTGGATATACGAAAAAATTACTAGCAGACAAATGCCTCAAGGAAGGTGACTTGATTATTGTTTCTGGAACAGTAGGGGATCACGGCGCTTCTTTACTTTCTGTAAGAGAAGATATACCATTTTTATCTAATATAAAATCAGATGTTGCACCTTTAAATAAGATGATAGCAAGTATACTAACATTTAATGTTCATGCGATGAAGGACCCGACAAGAGGCGGGATAGCAAATGCATTGAATGAGTTTTCAAAAAAATCTAATGTTCGTATTGAGATCAAAGAAGAAAAAATACCTGTAAGGGAAGAAGTTGTCGCCATATGTGATATTTTAGGCCTCAACTTTATGGAAATCGCATGTGAAGGCAAGGTTTTGATTTCTGTGGCAAGAGAGGATGCAGATAACGTCCTTGATTCCTTAAAGAAAAATCGTTACGGAAAAAATGCAGCGATAATAGGCGAAGTAAAAAAAGGAGAAAAAGTTATTCTTGAAACTGTAATAGGTGGAAAAAGGATACTTGATCCACCAATAGCAGACCCTGTTCCAAGAGTATGTTAAATAATTTCCTTTTCTTTCATGGACTTTATTTGTTCTTCTTTGTAGCCTAATCCTATTAAAATCTCTTCAGTATGCTGCCCTAATACTGGTGGCGGTAATCTGATAGTCCCTTTTGTTTCAGATAACTTGACAGGTAACCCAGGAATTTTGATATCGCCATATAAGGGATTATTTACTTCTTCAATCATTTTTCTATGAATTACTTGAGGGTCATTTAATAGTCGATCAATTGTGTAAATTGGTCCAGATGGAATTCCTGCCTTTTCTAATAGAACTAGCCACTCATCGCCTGGTTTTGTAATAAGTATATTTTCTATGATTTTTACAAGTTCATCTCTATTTTTCAAACGTTTACCGTTATCTGAAAATCGTTCGTCGCTTGCTATATCTAGACCCAATACCTCGCAGAATTTTTTCCACATATCTTCATTTCCCACTGCTATATTGATAAAAATGTCATTTGTTCTAAAAGATTGATAGGGACAAATAAGTGAATGAGCACTCCCAATCCTTGATGGAATCTTTCCTGCGGCTAGGTATCCTGTGGCAAAATATGTTTGCCATGAAACTTGGCAATCGAGCATAGAAGTATCTATAAATTGACCTTTTCCTGTTTTAGATCTTGCGATGATAGCACTGAGGATCCCATAACATGCAAACATGCCCGCTGAAATATCTGTTACAGCGATACCAATCTTTACTGGACCACCGTTAGGCTCTCCAGTTTCGCTCATTAGGCCACCCATTCCCTGTAATATAAGGTCATAACCAGGCTTGAATTTATACGGTCCATCTTGCCCAAACCCTGAAATAGAACAGTAAATCAATTTATCATTTATTTTTTTCATATCTTCATAGCCCAAACCTAATTTGTCCATTGTCCCAGGCCTGAAATTCTCAAGTAAAACATCAGAATTTCTAATTAATTTTTTTACAATTTCCTTTGCTTCTATTTCTTTGATATTTAATGATAAACTCTTTTTATTTCTATTAATGCTTGCAAAATAGGTACTAAGATTCTCAGAGATATAAGGTGGCCCCCACCCCCTAGAGTCGTCTCCTCTCTTTGGCCTTTCAATTTTAATTACATCTGCGCCCATGTCTCCCAATAGCATGCTGCAGTATGGTCCTGATAAAGCACCTGTAAAATCTAATATTTTAATCCCATCAAGTGGCATCATTAAAAAACACCTTGCAATTAATTATAATATAAATTTAAATAACTTTTCTAAAATTATTACATTCAACAATCGTTCTAATACGTTAATTTATCAAAAATAAGGACAAGTTTTAATAATAAAATTGATTTGAATACTAGGAGTGATATTATGAGTAAAACAATAGAAAATCTGACTAAAGCATTTATTGGAGAAAGCATGGCAAGAAACAGATACACCATTTATTCAAAAATAGCACAGAAAGAGGGCTATGACGAAATTTCTGAAATATTCTTAATAACTGCAGACAATGAAAGAGAGCATGCTAAATGGCTTTTTAGACTAATAAATGATATTAAAAAAGCAGATGGAAATCCAAAAGAGATTAAAGTAGAAGCTGAAGCACCGCTAATACTAAGCAATACTATTGATAACATTAGGGGGGCCATCGAAGGAGAGAACTATGAATATACTAAGATGTATCCAGATTTTGCAAACACTGCAGAGAAGGAAGGTTTCAAGGAAGTTGCAGAAAGATTAAGGGCAATAGCAGTTGCTGAAAAGCACCATGAAGGAAGATACAAAAAATTGTTAAAAGAATTAGAAGCTGGAACCATTTTCAAAAAGAAAGAAAAAGTTGTATGGGTATGCAGAAAATGCGGGTACATATATGAAGGAAATGAAGCACCAGAGCAATGCCCATCATGCAATCATGAAAAAGCATACTTTGAAAGACAATGCGAAGTATACTAAAATTTTTTAATAATTTATTTTTATACTTTTAAATATAAAAAATACTTGCCTATTATTTTTTAGTTATAGTAATTAGAATTATAAGATTCTATTCTGATTATTGAACATGGGCAATAGTGAAAAAGCTACTTTTGCAGCGGGATGTTTCTGGGGTGTTGAATCAGCATTCTGTCAAGTTGAAGGAGTTATATCAACAACAGTTGGTTACTCTGGAGGGAATACCAAAAACCCTACTTATGAAGAAGTGTGTACCGATAAAACTGGGCATGCCGAATCCGTATTGATTGAATTTAATCCCGAATTAATTACTTATGAAAAACTTTTAGAATTATTTTGGAGTATTCATGACCCAACAACTCTAAACAGGCAAGGCCCAGATATAGGGAGCCAGTATAGATCAATCGTATTCTATCATAGCGAAGAA
>JAMNZA010000068.1 GCA_023622545.1 Methanobacteriota archaeon
GAGATCTATTGAAATTAGTGAAAAATTTGCTGAACAAGCTGTAATTAGATTTGAAGATCCATCAATTAAAGGAGATTGCATAGTTTATAGTAGATGATTAAATAATCATTATAAAATAAGCTGATAATAAACATATTGATGTGGAGAAACTTAAACGATAGGAGACGATCCATAATGGAATTCGCTCAAAATAAATCCCTCCAAGATATAGAATTAAAGCCTGAATATAATACAGAAGACGATGATATCATAAATGATCTATACAGTCCTTGTTTAAGTGTGTCAAAGAGGTATGATAGGGCTGTTGGATATTTTCGTGCTAATATATATAGAGAATTGGGAGAAGCTCTTCTTGATTTTGCTATTTCAGGAGGCAGAGTAAGGATAGTATGTTCTCCGGATATTCCTGCAAAAGAAGAAGAAACTGCAAGAGAAGGGTATGAACTTCGAGGTCATAGATCGTCGAGAGAAATAGAAACGAGTTTGGTTGAATTATTCGAAGTAATGTCTCGGGACCCAAAAGAATTAGACTGCCTAAATATGCTGAGGGTTCTAATTGAAAATGGATCATTAGACCTCTACATAGCCGTTAAATTTGGGGGTATTTATCATAGAAAAATAGGAATTTTTTATGATTCACACGAGAACATGGTAGTTTTCTCTGGTTCGGGAAATGAAACTCAACGTGCTGTAAGCTCTATCGAAGATTGGAGTAATGATGAAGAGTTCGATTTATATAAAAGCTGGGGAAGCGAATTTGAATCATCTAAAGCCCTAAGGAAAGCATTATATCTCGAACGGCTTTTTGATGGTGGGACAAAGAATACTAGGGTGAGAGCAATAAATGACTTAGAGCGAAATGCTCTTGCTAAATATCGATCGTATTCTAATTTAGAGGACTGTCGAAAAGGAGCTAAAATGAGAGACATGCAAAGGAAAAAACAGCAATCCTCGAATGCAATTTCACTGTATTATTATCAGACCCAAGCAATTGAAGCCTGGGAATCCGCAGGTAGATTAGGCATACTCTCGATGGCTACAGGGACCGGTAAAACAATAACTGCACTTTCTGCAATCTCCAAATTAATAAGGGAGGGCAGGACAATATTAATACTAGTTCCAAGCAGAATACTTCTATCTCAATGGAAGGATAATATTATAAAGCTGTACCCTGATGTGCCCTTACTCCTTGCCGGCGGTGGCCATAATTGGAAAAATAATATTGCAAAGAGAATGTTTATTTCGAACTACCCTCAACCGAGAATAATATTAGCCACAATGAGCATTGCATCTACAAAAGATTTTATTGAATACTTTAGCCAAGCAGAAAATCCAATTTTGATTGCAGATGAAGTGCATAGACTAGGAAGCACTACCAATCGTATTATTTTGCAGCTTAATTTTAAAGAAAAATTGGGGCTATCTGCGACTCCAGAGAGGCTTTTCGACCAAGAAGGGGATGAAGCTTTAAAGGCTGTGTTTGGATGCACTCCTATTTATGACCTTCCGCTCAGTGGTAAAGTAAAGCTCTCTCGAAATGATGATAAGGAGATTCCTATTTTGGGCAAATTTCTAAGTTATTACGATTATGATTTCGAAATAGTCAATTTGACTGAGGAAGAGCAAAATCAGTGGAATAAAATAACTTCAGAAATTGCTAGAATAATTCCACTTAGACTCAAACAAAATGAGGATTTCAAATTTACCAACGATAAGAAATTACTGAACTTGTTTATAAGGCGTGCCCGTATCCAAAAAAATTCTCAGGCTAAAATAGAATGCGCATGTCGTGTCATTAAGGAAAAATACCCAGAGAACGGTCGCTGGATAATATACTGCGATAATTTTAAACAAATGGAAGCCATAGCAAATATACTAAGAATCAATATAAAATATGTTCCAATTTTGATATACCACTCAGAGATGTCCCAAGCCGACAAGGATTTAACACTGAAACACTTAGAGAGCCAACCTGGGATAATAGTAAGTATAAGATGTTTGGATGAAGGTGTTGATATACCAGCGGTCGATGGAGCTTTGATCTTGTCCTCTTCTACAAATCCGCGGGAATACATCCAAAGAAGAGGACGAGTACTCAGAAAAGCTAAAGGAAAAAAGAAGGCGTTAATAATCGATACAATTGTATTGCCGATGCCGGATTCTAAGCATAGCGATTTTTTACCTATGGTGAGAAGTGAATTGGCAAGGGCTTGGGAATTTGCCAAACTTGCAGATAATAAAGACGTGCCGCATCGTTTATGGAGATTATGCGAAGAATACGGCGTTGATTTAAACTCAGACGCTCAATTGAGTATTTGTGAAGAGTTTGAGGAATAATTATGGAATACCAGGATTTGTTGAAAATCATAAAGGATATTAATAGAGATATAGGCCGACCTGAGTATGATGAAGTTCTAAGTACTGTATTAGCATTGGTTATGACATATCCTTTAAAGGACGATAGGTCAAGCTGCCAAGATAAAATAGAGCATCTAATTCTTCAAAAATTTGGGGGAAAATAATATGCAAATTCAGAAAATTGACATCTTTAATTTTGGGCCATTTTATGGAAAACATGGTATACAATTTCCGGAGAATAGCAAAGGAGTGCACATAATACGTGGAGGCAATGGACAAGGTAAAACATCATTGCAAAGAGCTGTGGTTTGGGGTTTATATAACAACGTTTATGATAGAATGAGAGAAAAAATCCGTGAAACTTCACTTTTGAATCAAAGAGCTTTTAGAGAGGGTAACTACCATTTTGGGGTAACTATTTATTTTACTCATGAAAAGAAAAGATGGATTCTCAACAGAAAAATGGAGGCCAAAAAGCACACCGATAAGAGTTATGATGAAGGCATGGTTTTAACTCTCGCCCGTGAAGGGGAACCTATTCAGGATGCCCAAAATGAAATTGAACGAATAATACCTCACGAAGTAAGTAGATTTTATTTCTTCGATGGTGAGATGTTAAGAGATTATGAGGAGCTTCTTGAAGAAAATAGCCGATCAAGATTATTAAAGAATTCAATTGAGTTGATAATCGGAGTTCCGCATTTTAAGAACGCAATAGACGATCTAACCGCTATTAGGTCTAAACTTGAAAAAAGACTTAGCCAAGCGATAAAGAATTGTGGCGGAAAAGACTATAAGGAATTAGCAGATGATTTGAACTTTATTTCTGAGCGTATCGAAGAAAAAAATGATATTATAACAAAGTTGAAAGAACAATTAATAATAGTTCAAGAAGAGATTAGCTCTAAAAAGCTGGAATTGGCAAGAATAAAAGACGTTCAAGAGATGGGCGAAGAGAGGCTAAGATTAGAGCGAGAAATTAAAAAAGAAGAGAATAATAGAATCGAAAAATTAAAGGAATTACAGAAATGCGCAGCTGGATTATATAAGACGCTTCTTATTCCTGTATCAGAAAAAGCGATATTAAGTTTAGATGAGAAAAATAAAGCATCATATGATAAATATAATCGAAAACAACGTTTATTAGAGAAAGCTGAAGTATTACAGAACGGAATCTCTGAAGCGAAATGCAAAACATGTGGAACTATACTAAACAAAGAAAAGCTTGATCAATTTGAAAATGAACTCAAAATTGTAAAAGAAGATATAATCTTATTGACCCATGTGCCCGAGCCAAATCTAGAATTCGAGCGTCACAAGAGTAGATTAGAGCTTTTAGCGAACCAAGCTTCGAAAAGAGAAGAGTTCGTAGATATAGATAAATATGTTAATATTATTGATGCAAAATTAGCAACATATAAATCCGAGTTATCTTCGATATTAGAAAAATTGAAAGGTATAGACGCAGATCAGCCTAGAAAGCTTGTATATGAAATTGAAAGTAGAATAAATGAAGAAGGAAGACTTCAGGGAGAGCTAAAAGTCCAAGTTGAGGAAAATGATGGCTTGAAAGAACTCAAAAAGGAATTGGATACAAAAATTAGAAATATAGATAAAAAGGAAATAAATAATTTAAATAACGCCATAGATAATGTAGATCCATTGATAAAAGTTTTCGAAAAAGCTATAGCACTATATCGGGATGATAAAAAAC
>JAMNZA010000109.1 GCA_023622545.1 Methanobacteriota archaeon
TAAAGTAAGGTTTTTCAAGTATCCAAGTGGCGATATGCAAATTGCACGCTCCCCCTCTACTATGCCTTTTCCATATCCCCATTTTGTATTCTCTAAAGTATTATTCTTCCCAAGGTGGGGCATGATCCTTTCTAGCTCTTTAAGCGAGTAATGCCCATACCAGCAGGTTGAAAGCCCCAGGTTAGTGGCATAAAGGATTACCATCTCGCCAACGAATCCAGCAGTTGAGATTGATTTTATGTCGGTATTTGCAACAAATGCCATACCTTTAGGTGGCGCAGTGAAAGACGTGTAAAGACTTTTGTCAGGAGAGGCTTTGAAAAACCTTACTTTAACCTCATGATTGAAAGGGACTTCAAGATTTTGGATAAAATTCTTTAGTTTCTGCATCGACCCTTCTTCAACTTCACGCATCTCATAGCTTCTAACAGAGCGGCGAGTGTTTATTGCTGCTTCCCAGTCTAGTGTTTCTATCATTCTGTCACTTTTCGTAGATAATAAATGTTATTCAAATTTTCGCGTATACTTTGTCCATTTTATTCCTTCTGGCGTAATATCTGAAATGTAATAATTTATATGCCCCTTGATCTCACCTTTAACTTCTTTACATACAATAATACCTTTTCCTAGATTGTAGTGGACGGCATTGTTAACTTTGTCAATGTCCCATTTTAGAATACGGGACAATTCCTGGCTATCTATGACGAAATTTCCTTCCTTTACTTTTTTAGCATATAGGAATTCTAATAATTCATCTGCATCGTTTCCTATATCTATAACATCTGTGATATAATCCCCCCATAATTGTTAGCAATCACTATTAATATCCCTAACTTACTTTTATTACTTGCGTTAGTTTGATAAAAAAGCAAGGAAAGATAAAATTAGAATTTGATATATCTCTGATATTTACTTGTGAAATCTAGAAATTAAATAAATATATTTTTAAAGAAATGTTTATTTTTAGATATGATTATTAATCTATATATTGTAAAGGTGCTATCTTGAGTTATAATGAAGCCGATACTAGAGCAAAACTAATCGATCCTACTCTTCACCAATTAGGATGGACTGAAGACCTAATTAGAAGAGAGACTACAGCAGGCTCAATTGAAATAATAAATGGAAGAACAAAAAGAAAAAAAGGCAGAACGGATTATCTCCTTTGTATTCCTTCAGAGGATGGATATTCTCTGCCAATTGCAATACTTGAAGCAAAAAAGGAAGATGAGCATCCTACTATTGGGTTAGAACAGGCTAAATCTTATGCAAAAAGATTGAATGTACCTTTTGTATTTTCTTCGAATGGGCATTTATTTGTTTCATATGACTATTATTATGAAACCGTAAGTGATGATAATTTGCTTGATCGATTTCCAAAGCCTTCCGATTTAAAAATATTATATGAAAGCAGAAAAGGATTCTCTCTTGAAAGCGAAAAAGCAAAAGCATTATTTGTTCCATATAGAGGAGGTCAATCAGAAAGACGTTATTACCAAGATGCAGCAATCAGGGCTTCTTTAGAGAAGATGGCCTCGAATAAAGATGGCTGGAATAGAATATTATTATCTCTTGCTACAGGGTCCGGCAAAACTAGAATAGCAGTCCAGCTTTTAGATAAAATAGAAAAATCAGGACAACTAAAAAGAGCCTTATTCATATGTGATCGAAACGAACTAAAAAAACAAGGATACGGAAGTCTTTTTTCTATATTTGGTGATAATGCTGCTATTGTATCTTCAACTAATCCTCAAAAAAATTCAAGAATTATCGTAGCTACATACCAGTCATTAGGAATAGACAAAGATGGTGACCAATCGTTCTTTCTTGAAAACTATCCAAAAAATTACTTTAGTCATATAATTATTGATGAATGCCATAGAAGCGCTTGGAGCAAATGGAGCATTGTTCTTAGAAATAATCCAAATGCCGTTCATATTGGATTAACTGCTACCCCAAGAAAGATAGAAGGGGAAAGTTCTGAAGACAAAGATAAAGATGAGGAGATAAGTAGAAACAATATTAGATATTTTGGTGAACCCGTATATGAGTATCCCTATGTTTTAGGGCTTGCAGATGGTTACCTTGCAGCATGTGAGATAATCAAAGGAAGAGCGAATATTGATGACTTATGGTTAAGAAGAGAAGATTTAATAAATAAAGGGGTTACAGATGCTAAAACTGGAAAACTATTATCTCCTGAAGAATTAAATGAAACATATACAAAGAAAGATTTTGATAGACGACTTATCATGCCTGAAAGAAGAGATGCAATGTGTGAAGATTTAATTCAGAATTTTGAAAAAACAGGAGATATTAGACAAAAAACAATTATATTTTGTGCTAACGATAAACATGCAGAAGATGTTGCAAATGAACTTGAAAGGATATATCAAAGAAAAAATCTTCCTCGATGTGAAAAATTTGCATTCAAATTTACATCTAAAACATTTGAAGCTAATTTTGATGAAACACACGAAATACTTCTTGCCAATATGAGGGCAATGAAAAATTCTCATTTTATTGCAACTACTGTTGATTTGTTGTCTACGGGGGTCGATATACCATGTATTCAGAATATTGTCTTCTTTACTTATGTTAAATCCCCTATTAGTTTTTATCAAATGATTGGTAGAGGAACTAGAATAGATGAGTCATTTGATAAATATATGTTTAGAATATATGATTATACAAATGCTACCCGACTTTTTGGAAAAGAGTTTATTTCAAGAATAAGATCAGAACCATCAAAACCGAAAATAGAAGGAGAGAAAGATAAGATAGCAAAAGTATATGGATTTGATGTTAAGATAAAAAACGAAGGAACTTATATATTAATACTTGATAAAGAAAGTGGAAGAGAAAATCCTGTATCCATTGAACAGTATAAGGAATTGTTGGCTGCATCATTAGTAAAAGAAGCAGACAATATGCATATATTAAGAGATATGTGGATTAATCCCTTAGATAGGAAACATTTAATCGAAGCATTGCCAGGTGGTGAAAACGGAGCATTACTCTTAAGAGAATTATTAGATCTTAAAGACTGTGACTTATATGATATATTTGCAGATATAGGATTTGGTGTTTCTGCAAAGACTAGAAAAGAAAGAGTAGAAGCATTTGATTACAAAAACAAAGATTGGCTCAATTCACTTCCTTTAGACACATCGAAAGTTATTAGAGCTTTAGCTAACCAGTTTAAGGACAATGGAATTGAAGAATTAGAAAGTCAAAACGTTTTTGATGTTACCGAAGTGAAAAAAGCCGGGGGAATTAAAGCTTTACTTGAGATAAATGATGATTTGAAAAATACTATTCTTGATGTTAAAATGAGATTGTTGGCAATATGATAAATACTATATTTTATTGATAAAATCACGGTTGAATCTAAATGAAAAATGCAACAGTTTTACAAAAAAACAAGGGCCTACCTGAAGGATGGAGATGGGTAGAGATTAGCAAAGTAGCCAAAATTTTCTCGGGGTCACCTGCTCCGCAAGAAAAAAAATATTATGAAGGAGGCAAGTTCCCTTTTGTTAAGGTTTCTGATTTAGGAGTTTCAAAAAAAAATCTAGATTTAAAATCAGTTAAATATTATGTTAATGAAGAATGTGTCAAAAAAGAGAATTTAGTTTTAGCTAAAAAAGGAACATTATTATTCCCAAAAAGTGGTGCGGCAATCATGACTAATAATAGAGCATTACTAAGTGTAGATTCTTATATTGTTTCCCATTTAGCTGCAATTGAACCATTAACTAAAGAACTTGATCCAAAATATCTTTATTATTTTTTTTATAATTTAGATATGATTAAATATTCTGAGAATCCAGGATATCCTTCATTAAAATTATCTAAAATAAAAAATATAAAAATACTTGTTCCACCATTACAAGAACAAAGAAAAATAGTTGAAAGTCTTGACGAGCAAATGGCTCAAATAGAGATTATGAAAAATGAAGCGGAGAATCAAAAAGAATCAATTAGTTTTTTATTTATGTCTTTTATTTACAAAATATTTCAAGATAATTCTAAATCATGGAATGAAGTCAATAT
>JAMNZA010000015.1 GCA_023622545.1 Methanobacteriota archaeon
CAAACAAGAAAATAGAAATACCAACATTTAGATAAAAAGCATAAAGTATCGGAGGTGTAATTTTAATTGCATTGCCATCAATT
Source organism: Methanobacteriota archaeon (assembly GCA_023622545.1). Lineage (GTDB taxonomy): Archaea > Methanobacteriota_B > Thermococci > Methanofastidiosales > Methanofastidiosaceae > Methanofastidiosum. The sequence continues at coordinate 84 of JAMNZA010000015.1, forward strand.
GTTCTTCCAATAGCAATTAAAATTGAGGCAATTATCATATACTGACACGATTTATTAAGTAAGATGGCTTTGAACGATTCTACGATATTGCTCTTTCTGTTTAAAAATGAAACCCCATAGAATAATAATATTAATCCCATTAATTTAAAAATTGACAGTTTTTCACCTAAGAAAATAACTGTGAGTATCAATAAGAAAAATACATTAAAGTTATACAAAGGACTTACTAAAGAAGCTTCTCCTTCGGATAAAGATTTTACATATAACCAAAAAGCTATTGAATAAACAAAACTACTCATTATAACGTAAAATAAGATTGAAGAATTAATTATAATATCTACATAAAATAAAGTAGGTAATAAAAAAATAGTTCCAAGACCAAAAAATAAAAAAGTTCCGCTAATACTATCTGATTTTTCACCTAATTTTTTTACTAGAATTCTCTCAAAACCTAATAAAAAAATTCTAGCACATAAGGCCAAATAATGTATTAGCATGAAATGTCGTATAACAACTAGTATATAAACTTTTAATTAATTATGCGCAAAAATTTATATACTTCAATTATAATTTTAATCTGTGTTTGAAGAATATTTAATGGATTTAGAACTTCGAGGTCAGTCTAAAAATACTATAAGAAATTATGGATATACACTTTCTAATTTTTTTGATTACATTGAAAAAAATCCTGAATCTGTAACTGAAACAGATATTAAAAGGTATATGCTATATCTAAAAAATGAGAAGAATGCGACAAATAGAACTATACATAGGCATCTAAATGCACTACGTTCTTTTTTTAGATACCAAAACATTTCTATTGCGGATAAAGTCATGTTGCCTAAACTTTCTAAGCCATTGCCCAAGTTTTTGACAAAGGAGGAGATGACGCTTCTTCTTGAAACACCCAATAAATTAAGGGACAAATGCATTATCAGACTACTATATTCCACTGGACTAAGGGTATCTGAACTTGTAAAACTGAATAAAAATGATGTAAAAACTGAATCCATACATGTTATTTCTGGAAAAGGTGCAAAAGACAGGATTGTGTTCGTTGATCCAAAAACTAGAGAAATGCTAAGTTTGTATATCTCGGAAAGAAGAGACAATAACGATGCTCTCTTTGTAAGTGGTCATGAAGAAAGAATTTCTCCAAGAACAATCCAATGGATGATTAATAGATATTCCAAAAAATGTGGAATTGAGAAAAAAGTTACCCCTCATGTTTTGAGGCATTCTTTTGCAACACATATGCTTGAAGGCGATGCAGATATAGTTGTAATAAAGGAATTATTGGGGCATTCTAATCTTTCTACAACTCAAATTTATACTCATGTAACAGATGAGCGGAGAAAGAGAGTATACGAAAAAGCGCATCCTTTATCAAAGGAATAAGTTTAAAAAGAACCACTAAAGTCTTTAGTTTGGTGTTTTAATGAGGGTAATACTTCTTGGACCTCCAGGGTGTGGGAAAGGAACTCAAGCAGAAATAATTTGTAAAAATTTTGAAATTCCACACATATCAACAGGGGATATTCTTAGGGACAATGTCAAGAGAGGAACGGAAATAGGATCTAGAGCAAAAAGTTTCATGGACTCGGGGAGTCTTGTTCCAGACGAAATAATAATTGGCATGATTAAAGATAGATTTTCTGAGGACGATTGTAAGAATGGATTTTTACTTGATGGATTTCCTAGAACTATAGCTCAAGCTGAAGCTTTAGATAAACTACTTAAAAAAATGAAAATTCACATAGATTATATAATCAATATAGATGTTCCAGATGAAAATATTATTAATAGAATATCTAAAAGATTGTCCTGTTCTAATTGTGGTGATGTCTACAATTTAATGTTTAAAAAACCAAAAAAAGAGATGGTTTGTGACTCTTGTGGATTTAAGCTCCATCAAAGGGACGATGATAAAGAAGAAGTAATAAGAAATAGACTTGAAGTTTACAGAAAACAAACTGCTCCACTAATTCAATACTATAACAAAAAAATAATGAATGTAGATGGTCAACAGAGTATTAACGAAGTAACAAAAGATATTCTTAAAATTCTTAAATAATTAATATATTTATTTTATTTGTCCATATATTCATCTAAAGTTTTAGAATTTAGTTTTAGTTCTACTTTATTACCTGAAGCTCTAAGATATTTTCTTGGCATATTTTTATAAAAGAGATTATGGTCTTCTCTTTCTTTTATAAATTGAGAATTATAGTACGTTTCCCATATTTTTTCAATGTCTAATTCTCTGTCATCCTTAATTAATAATTTTATTTGATCTAGGGTATCTTTAAGATTTTTCTTGTCCTCATATCTTAAGTAATTATTTTTGGAATAATAGGATATCCATACCATTTTTTCATTACCCAGAATTATAATATTATTTTGAAATCTTTTTGCAAATGAATCTGTTACTATTCTCCCTGTTTTATGTTGTGGCTTGATATAACCAAATAATATATTATCATTAATGGAATTGAATCTTACAAATCCTCTTAGTTTGTGGATCTCTGATCTGACTTCTCCTATTTTAAGCCTAATCTCAACTCTGTCTGAATCAGCTGAAATATTAATATCGTGCCATGACATTTTCTTTGACTTTTCTAAGAGATTTGATGAAATATTTTTATTGAGTAACAGATATTCAGAAACACTCATTGATTGCATTCTAACCACCTATCAATTCTTGTGTATTCCCAACCATTAACTTTTAGAAAAGGCAAAGCTTTTTTTAATTGAACGCCTAGGTTTAGAAGTTGTTCCTTCTTGTATATTTTATTATTTTTTCTATAATTAATAATTCTATATGCACTCTTGGGACCAATACCGGGAATTCTTAGAAGTTCATCGTAAGAAGCTTCATTAGGATCAAATGAAGAATCAAGAGTATTAAGCGCTATTTTAAGTTTGGGATCATTATTCTTAAGGAATCCACCATCATCAAATGCAATTTTAATTTCTTTCTCTGAAAAATTATATACTCTATATAACCAATCCATTTGGTATAGTCGATGTTCTCTCCAGGTAGGTTGTGCAGATATTTTTTCTAAGGGAGTTCCACTTACTGGACTAAACACCGAATAATAGACTCTTTTTAATATCATTTCTTTATATTCTTTTAACATTCTTTTGAAAATATCTAAATCGCTCTCGCCACAAGCCCCCACAACTATTTGAGTAGTTTGTCCAGCCGGAAGATTTTTTTTCAATTCTAATTTTTTTATAAAATTTTGCCGTTTTAGAATGTCATTTATGTAACTTTTGGTGCTACTTAACTCAGACATATAAGCATCAGAAGGAGTTTCAATATTTACGCTTAGTCTATCTGCAATCTCTGAAGCCTGTTTGATATGCTCATATGAAACGCCAGGTAGTATTTTAAAGTGGATATAGCCTGCATATCTATATTTATTTTTCAATATCATTAAAGTTTCAATCATTTTTTCGGTGATTAAATCTTCGTCAGAACTAATACCTGAACTTAAAAAAAGCCCCTCTATATAATTTCCTTTGTAGAGCGAGATAGTTAATCTTGCAAGTTCCTCTGGGGTATAAGAGTATATGCGCTTAGTTCCCTTATACTCTTTTGAATTTTGACAATATTTGCAGTCATGTGTACAATAATTTGTAAAAAGAGTTTTGAACATAGAAACACAACGACCATTTGGAGTAAAAGAGTGACAAATACCTGATCTACTCACATTCCCTAAAATCCCATCCTGGTATACCTCTCTCTTAGTAGAAGATGAAGTACAAATATCATGTTTTGTGCCTTGGCCAAGAGTATCTACTTTAGATAGATCAATATCTTTGAAAATAGTTCCCTCATCCCCAATCACATCATATTTGCTTTGAGTCGACAGATGAACTATTTTCTCAAGTGAAGTCATAAGGGACATTACTTAATTTTTAATTATACTAATTTCTAGAGCATTGTTTTATTT
>JAMNZA010000019.1 GCA_023622545.1 Methanobacteriota archaeon
AATGGAGTTATTATAGGAACATAGTTTTTTATCCTTTTTATCATTGGACCCTTATCAAGCTCAAGCCCGCGAGACCTTTGTGCGTCCATAATAGTGTAGGTTATTCCAGCTAATGTAGGAACGTATCTTAACGAGATGGCCAAAGTCAAACAGTATTCATATGGTACTTTAAACTTCATTAAACCTAATACAAGATCTCTTTGTAGGGTTGTCATTAAGAGGAGAAATGTTGCAGTTATTATTGCAAGTATTCTAAATGTCATGGCAAGCCCCATAATTATACCATCTTCACTAATTTTTATTATCCAGAATTCGAATAGAATTTTACCAGTTGGTTGAAAAAATGGCCAAAGGAGTAGTGACATTAGGATTAGTGGTAAAATGGGTTTAATGAATACAATAAGTTTACTAATTCGGATATTGCATAGAAATCTAATCATTAGTAATACTGAAAGTGCAATTATACCAAGATATATAGGATCTTTGAATAAAAGAGATAATCCAAAGATAGATGAAACAATTACTATTTTTGTCCTAGGGTCAAGTTTGTGAAAAAATGAAGTACCCTTGACATACATTGAATACTTAATCATATAATAACAAAATAAAATATTTAGATTTAAACGTTTAGGGTTTATCTATTCCAATAATCACTGTCCCAAGATTATCTCCTTTAATATTGTATTTATCCTTAAAATATAGGTCTGTGGGGACACAGAGACTTGCAGAGATACCGTTTAAATCCTTAAGTTCATCCACCTTTTGAGCCGGTATAACGAAGTATGGTTTACCTTGAGTCTTGACATTTGAAAAAATAACAAAATCTTCACCGAGGAAAAGCACATCCCCTCTAGTCTTATATTCCGATATTTCATCCTTTCTAAGTAATCTACCAAGAATGTTTCCTGATGGGTCTTTCATTAATGTCAAGCTTTGACCATGCTTTCTATCTGAAAAGCTTTCATCGATAAAAATAAGAAATACTATCTCTTTAGATAAAACTTCCCAAACACCTTCGTTTATGAAGTCCATCATACCTCCGGCAGCTTTGTTTTTCTCTGCTTGTATCTCAAATTCTCTTATCTTCTCGATATCCTGAGGAGACATTAGCAGTGCATCTATTATTCCTTTTACCGATTTCAGACGTTCTTTTATATCCTCTTCAATGCTCATGATTACCATCAAAGATAGCCTTTTGCTTTTAGAAGCTCAGCATTTAAAATTCCTCCGCCGGCTGCCCCTCTCACTGTATTATGTGAAAGACAAACAAAACGGATGTCAAATACTTTACATTCCCTTAGCCTTCCAACTGTAGCGGCCATTCCCTTATCAGTGTCTCTGTCCTTTCTTGGTTGAGGTCTGTTGCTTTCTTCTCTGTAGATAATTGGGTGCTTTGGTGCAAATGGAAGATTAAGTTCTTGCGGTTCAGATTTGAATTCTAGCCATATCTTCTTAATTTCTTCAAGTGATGGTTTTTTTACTCCGAACTCTAGACTTACACATGCAGTGTGGCCATCAATGACTGGAACTCTGTTACAATGTGCAGAAATCTTAATACTTGTATCGTTAACTATTTTACCATCAACTATTTTACCCATAATTTTTTGGGGCTCAACTTCTGACTTTTCTTCTTCTCCAGAAATGAAAGGTACAATATTATCTATCATATCAAGAGATGGTACTCCTGGATATCCAGCTCCAGATACTGCTTGCATTGTTGTGATTATCATTCTTTTTACTTCATAACCAGCTTTGATTAATGCATAGACTGGTGTCATATAACTTTGTAGAGAGCAATTTGGTTTTACAACTATGAAACCCTTATCAAAACCATATGCTTTCTTTTGATATGGAATTATATCAACATGATTACTATTTATTTCTGGTATTAACATTGGTACATTCTCAACATTTCTATTGGCTGAAGCATTAGAGAATACAGGTATACCAGATTTAGCATATGCGACTTCAAGCTCTCTTATTTTCTCTTTTTCCATCTCAAGTGCAGAGAAAACTAACTTGCATTTCCCAATGGCCTGACTTACATTATTTGCATCTCCAACTATAAGCTTTCTGACTTTCTCTGGTGGGTCTGCAATCATTTGCCATTTGCCCATAACTGCTTCTTCGTAAGATTTTCCGGCACTTTTTGGGGATGCGGCAACATATGTTACGTTAAACCATGGATGATTATCTAATAATCTTATGTAGTTTTGACCAACCATTCCTGTGGCACCAATCACTCCAACATTTATTTTTTCCATATTATCACTCTTTATATAACATAATTTTTTAATACTCCTATGCCTTCTATTTTAGCTTCTACTACGTCACCCCTATTCATAGGGCCTACACCAGGGGGTGTTCCAGTTGCTATCACATCACCTGGTTCAAGAGGCATTATTCCAGATATAAATTCAACTAACTCGTAGCAGTTGAATATCATGTTTTTTGTGGAAGAGTTCTGCCTAGTGTTTCCATTAAGTTTAAGGGATATTGGTAGATCGAAAGGGTCTATGCTAGTTTCAATCAAAGGTCCTATAGGGGCAAATGTATCAAATGATTTGGCTCTGGTCCATTGTTTATCATTTCTTTGAAGATCCCTCGCAGTTACATCGTTAAATACTGTGTATCCAAGAATATACTCTTCGGCTTCGTTTTTTTCGATATTTTTTGCTCTTTTTCTGATAACTATACCAAGTTCAACTTCATAATCAACTTGAGTTGAACATTCGGGGTATATTATTGGATCTTCTGGCCCAATTACTGTACTGGCTGGCTTAATAAATATTATTGGGTTCTTTGGTATTTCCATTTTAAGTTCCTTTGCATGATCAACATAATTTAGGCCTACAGCTACTATCTTTGAAGGCATTGTAGGAGATAGTAATTTTACTGAATTAAGATTGATTTCATCTTCCGTTATTTGAAATCCTGAAAAGAAATCCCCCTTAATTCTTTTTATTATATCTTTTTCAAGAATCCCATTTTGTATCTTGTCGTTGTAGCTGTATCTTAGAAGTTTCATTAACGCACCCTTTATCTAACGATGGCAAATACATCGCTCATTATTGCGGCTGCAGTCTCTATCTGGCCTGCACCCCTTCCCATAACAGTTATGTCTTTTGATAAATCAGTATCAAATACTGCAACATTTAAAGTACCTGTTACTGCAAGAGGGGAGTTGAGTGGAACTGGTGTTGGTTCAACTTTTGCACCTTTTTCATTTACTTCAACTATAAGTTTAATGATATTTCCATTCTTCTTTGCCTCTAGGACATCATCCATCATTACACCAGAGATTCCCTGAACTTTGACATCTTTCAAAGTCATTGATTTCCCCATCAATGCATTAGAAATTATTGTGGCCTTGCATGCTGCATCCCATCCTTCAATGTCTTGAGCGGGATTAGCTTCGGCATAACCTTTCTCCTGGGCTTCCTTTAATGCTTCTCCGAATTTCTTTCCTTCAAATGCCATGTTTGAAAGTATATAATTTGTAGTGCCGTTTAAGATTCCCCTTACGGAGATAATCTCGTTTCCCTTAAGTGCTTCCTGAGCTAAGTTTAGAACTGGCATAGTTCCACCAACAGTTGCCTCAAATCTGAATTCCTTGCCACTTTTTTCCTTTGCTTTTATTACTTGATCATAATAAAGTGCCAAAGGACCTTTGTTAGAAGTAACAACATGCATGCCTCTTTCAAATGCTTTCATGATATGGTTCATTCCTGGTTGAGCATCCTTAATATTTGTTGGAGTAACTTCAACCATGATATCAGCGTCCATATTTTCAACAGCCATTAAGCCGTTCCATTTTTTATCCTTTGAAGAATCCGGATAATTAATCATTAAAGATCTTTCTTGATTGGCATCCATGAGTTTAACTAGATCAATTCCATTTTCATCATAAATAGAATTTAGCATATCGGCAACACATACTATCCTAACGTCTATACCATATTTCTTTTTGTACTCCTCTGCCCTATCTCGTATTACCTTGCATACTCCC
>JAMNZA010000122.1 GCA_023622545.1 Methanobacteriota archaeon
TCGTATCCGTAGAATCCGAATCTTCCCATCTGCTCCTTGTGTATGTTACATGCAAGGTACCATGCTGAAAGACCAGCTTGAGCGTTACCTGTTGCCATGGATACACTTGTACCGGCTGCTGCAGAGATACATGTAGCTCTCTGTGATCCACCGAAGTGTGTTTCCATAACTGCTGGGTAAAGTTCATACTGTTCTAAACAGTACATGGATACGTCTGTTCCGATATCGTTTATGAGTTTTACGCTTGGTTTCTGTTTTGCAAGGTCTCCGTACTTATCCTTTACGTGTTCCATTCCCCAGTATACAAAGTCCTCGAGGATGTTATCGGTGTATGCTGCTGTTGCATACTGTGTGAATCCGACACCACCGGACATGTATGATCCGAGGTATATCTGGTCGTAAATTAAAGCTGCGAGTGCGATTGCCTCAAGAGAATGTCTTGCTGGGTCATCTGGGTACTTTGCCATGGACTGTGCACAGTCTGTTACGATTCCGTACATAAGTCCTCCTGGCTCGTTTGGACCTCTTGCTCTTCTTGCTGGCATCATGTCAGACATCTGAATGACTGAACCGTGCTTTGCAGCGTATGCGAAATCTCCAGTTGCGGCTTCTCCGGCACATAAGTTGTATGCACCAATGAATGCCATACCAATCTGCATTGCGCTCCATCTGGAAACTGTTCCTCCATCACAGACTCTTCCAACAACTGTTGGAATTCTGACTACCTGCCACATTGATTTTCCAATAGCCTTCTTTAATTGGGCTGCTTGGTCTGCAGGGAATTCTTTGTTTATGTCTATAACGAATCTTGAGTCAATTTCATCAATTAACTCATCATTTCCAGAGTAGACCTTAACATAAGAGTCTTTTACTAACCTTGGATCAGTTTCAACCATGTGTTCCTGAATGACAGCTGCACCAGGCATTGAGTGGTTTACTACTTCAAGGTAGTGGTTAATTGTTTCTGGTGTGACCTCTTTTCCAAGCCTCTTTTCAAGAATGTTGTGTGGTGAATCGAGACCTACAAGGATAGTTCTTCTCATATCGTCCCATGCCTGTTGCATGGCGGCGTTGTTTACGAAGTGAAGATCATCCATGTTAGCGATTATATCTGTATGGGAAAGCTGGTAAGGCATTAATACTCTCTGACCTTGTGGCATACCTACTGATGGGTTGTATCCAGGTATTCCTCTTTCCTTTGCAATCTGTTGACCTGCATCATGGAATTCTACTACGTAGTATTTTGTCTGTTTCTTGTCAGGAGCTTCCTCAAACTTCTTTTTCATTGCTTTCATAAAGTTGTGTTTTTCATCTTTATATACCATTCATATCCCCTCCTTAAAATTTGGCCTCCTTAAATGGCTCGAATCCACCAAAGGATCTCTCCCAGTGAACATTCTGTACCATTTGAAGAACTTCGGCGTCTTGCTTTATTGTGACACCATCTGCTCTGTATATTGTTGTCCTTTTCTTTAATTCTGCTTCAGATAAAGGCTTACCAACTGAAATTGGGGCTGGTATTTCTTCTCCGACCATGTTCTTTACGTATTTTACTTCTCCTGAACTCTTATCGAAGACATATCTCTGCATTGCATCGAACATGATACCATTTTCATCAAGTCTTAGAGCGTGACCGTGAACTGTTCTTCCTCTAATTCCTGTTCTTGCTGCATCAAATGTTTCAGACTCAATAAGTTCTTTTGCAATTGCTTCAACATCTCTTTCTCTTGCCTCAACTACGTGTCTTCCTGATAGTGTTCCGCTATCCATTCCTCTGTACCTGTATGAGTACATCCATGATCTCTGATATGGAGATATAGGGGCAAAGTAAACGGAGTCAGTGAACTGAACGTATCTAATTCTGTCTCCTGCTTTTGCACCAGGTGTTGGTTCTACAATTTCCCTTATAGGGCATTCTGGTTCTCCCATTTCTTCTAATGGTGGGTGAACGCTCTTGTAGTCCTCTCCAGGCTCTCTGTGACCAAGAACTCTTACAACATCTTCATCAGATACTGATCTTAGTTTTTGGAGCTTGTATGAGGGATCCATATATTTTTTTCTGTTCATTGAGGGTTCAGATTTTCCAGGGTGAAATTGTGCTTTATATGCCATATTTATTCCTCCTAATTTAGACCCTTTATATAATCAGATACGCCTTTCTTATATTTTGTAAATCGTCCTACTTCCATGTTATAGCCAAAAGGCAAGTATTCATCACAAATGTCCTTTATAATTCTCTGGACATCTTCATTGTTGTCCTCAACTTCAATCCATATCCAACCCACCATATAATTTTCTATTTCTTTTGAATTTATAGGGGGGCCATGAACTGAAACATTTGTGACAAAGTCAAACCTAGTGAGTTCATCAGCGATTTTATCTGCAGTTTCTTTTGAAATCAATTTGAAAGGGAATATCTGTATTTCGGGCCTAATTTTCAATATTACTCCTCCTAAATACCTCCCTTTGCCTTAACAGCGGCTTGGTTTACATACTTCATTGGTTCTGCAAACTCAGGGACTGTTGAGAATACCTCTTTAATTAATCCGGATGTTGCTTCTGGTGAGAACATCTGTGTTCCTGCATCTAATGCCATTGCGGCAGCGATACATGGAATAACGAAACCTTTTGAGTGTCTTGTAACGATGTGGTTTCCGTTGAATATACCAGGTCCTCCTCCACCATAAATTGAGTGTGAGAAGAATGACATACCAACAGTTGTACCCTGGGCTCTTCCAAAGTCTACACCAGGTAGACCTGTTTCATGCTCAATTAAGTCGTTGAAGTACAAGACTGTAGAAGGTACGGCCTGTCCTGCTCTCATTGCGCCACAGTTTACCATTACTGCGGCAAGCATACCAGATGAGGCATATGCATTCCACAATGGAATATCTTTAGCCTTGTATACCTTGTAACCAGAGGGTAATGTCTTATCTACTGTTATTACCTTATCTTCAATTGCCTTTCCAATTAAGGACTCGACAACTGATCCAATTGTTCCTTTCTTTCCGTTTGCTTTAACTAGTTCGTATGTGATATTGTTTGCGTTCATTCCTTGGTATGCAAGTCCTAAGAGATGTAATCTCTCGAATGGGCCTATTGCATCTCCCATTTCAAACATTGCAGTCTGCTCAAGGATTGAGGCGAGTGCAGCTGAGTTCATTGCGTTTTTCTTTGTTGTTGCAACAATGTGATTAACCATGATGTTTCTTAGAGAATATCCAAGACCTTCGTTCTTTTGAGGAACTTCAAGCATAGCCTGAATTTTTGCCCCTTTAAGGTCAAGGGTCTGTGGGTAAGCTCCCCATATAGCAGCCTTTACAACATTTGCATCAAATATGCTAACATCGAACACATCAATAATAGCTTGTGTTACGGCGGCTGCTGTTGCAGTCATACCAACAGTGTATTCACAAAACATTCTCTTTGTTGGTACTTGTACCAACATTCTTTCATTGTTTCCTAAAAGCGTTACTAAAGTATCGTCTTTTGCATCAATTTTAAGAATTTCTTCTACTCTTTTCTTGATCTCTGGGGCTTTCCCGACAACATCGAGTTTCATTTCTCTACCCATAATTATTTGGCCTTTTCCACCTAATGCTCCGGTGGCAAGTGCTGACTGGGTGCCTTTAAGATCGACAGCAACTGTTCTGACAACTTTGGAGACTATGCTCTGTATTGCCTCATTTTTTAGAGGGCTAAGAGCTTCCAATGGGACTCCACTCTCAACGAGTTTACCCCTGTCAGAATACAAATCTATTTTGTCGCTATATTTTGGCATATAGTATTCCTCCTATTTATTGATATCCAAAAACAGGATATCATGTCCAAGATTCCTAAAGTCCGTTAAACGGACTTCAGTGATACCTAATACCAATAATATTTAAGTGTTTCTATTTAGAATATTTATTAATAATATGGGGAAGATGACAAATATAGCAATAATTTCTCTATTAGCTATAAAAATAAAGCTGTATCGGAATAAAAAAGATTTAAATAGATGAAAATAATAAATAAATCCAAAACATAAAGATTAAGTACAATTATTTTTAAATTTTACTTTCTAAATATTCTCTATACGCTGGTATATATCCTTAAATTCTATTTGATAATCTTCAATTTTTCCTTCGTCACATAGTTTAGAAATTTTTGGGTCGATTGGTATACGGTTTATTATAGTTAGCCCCAACTTATCGTTTCCACCTTTTCCGAATATATCAAATTCTTTTCCACAATCTGGGCATGACATATAAGCCATATTCTCTATCGCACCTAGAACCTTAACGTTCAATTCTTCCGCCATTGAAACTGCTTTTTTTACTATTGTTGCGGCAAGAATTTGTGGGGAAGTAACAACTACAAATCCATCAAGTTTGATATTTTGCATTAAGGTAAGTTGAACATCGCTAGTTCCAGGAGGTAGATCAAACAATAGATAATCAAGATCGCCCCAAGCTACATCTGCAAGAAATTGGGATACTGCACCACTTATCCTTAATCCTCTCCAAATAATAGCATCCTCATTATTTGGCAAAAAAAGACTCATTGACATAATCTTAATTCCACTATTAGAGCTCACTGGAATTATGCCAGAGTTGTTACCAATTGGTTTTTCGTCTATTCCAAACATCATAGGTATGCTGGGCCCAGTTATATCAAGATCTAGTATCCCAACAGTTTTTCCTTGTTTTGCGAAATAAGAAGCTATTAAAGAGGTGACAACAGATTTACCTACACCGCCTTTACCACTTCCAATAGCAATTTTTTTCCCTATTTTGGACATTCTTTCGTCAATATTCATTTTTTGAACTTTCAAATTTTCTTTAGTATTAGATTCCATTTTATCACTTGATTAAAATAAATCTACTTAGAGTACTTGATCTACAAAATCCCATTCTAGTTCCATGTCTGCCACTATCAATTCTATGTATATTTGTACCGTTACATTTTGGGCATTTCAAATTAATTCCCATTTGGCCATTTCCCTGGGGTAGTTCCCATTCGTAATTACATTCATAGCACTTAAATTTTCTATTCTCCATATTGATTCGCCTTATTTTAATTATCTGATTACCTTGATATGAATATTTATTCATAATATATAAATTTTACTATTAATAATTATAAAACTAAAATAGCCAGAAAACCTGTTCCAATAATAAAAAAAATTGGATCGATTTTTGTTTTGACAAGTAAAATGAATGTTACAAAAATTATAATTATTGCTCGTACATCAAAATTTATTATAAATTGGGAACCAAGAGAGTATAATGTTAGAAATATAAGTACAGCAGTTCCGAGTTTTAGTGAATTAATTAAAGAATCTTTTTTTATATTAATTTTATTTCTCAGTATGTTATACGCTAAAATAATTAATATTGGAGGTAAAACTAAGAAAAATGTATTAAGAATTGCTCCCGCTAATCCATAGTATTTGTATCCAATATATGTTGCCATATTAACGGCAATAGGACCAGGCGTTAGTTGAGCTACGGCCAAAATTTCTTTGAATTCGTTTATACTCATATAATTCTGGTTGATCATTAAATCTTTAATTATCCCTACTACTGCCCATCCACCTCCAAACGCTATAGATCCAATGTATAAGAATATTAGAAAAATATTTAGCATTTTATTCTGCCTCCCTCATATAAATAATTTAATACAACTAAAAAAACAAATATGAAAAATGTCAAGTTTCTATTAAAAACTAATATAATTACACCTAATAAAAATAGGAAAATATTGATTTTGTTGACATTTAAATTCTTGATAACTTTATAGAATACTAATGAAGTTAAACCTACAGTTGCAATATAACATCCCTCTAAAAATTTTTGGATGTAAATGCTATCTGAATAACTTTGTATGAGACTGGCTATAATTATTATTGCGAAAAATGGAGGGATCATAACACCTAGTGATGCAAACATAGCCCCCCAAAATCCTTTGAGTTTTTTTCCTATTAATAATGATAAATTGAATATTACGGAGCCAGGTAGGGACTGTGTAATAGCTAGAACATCATAGAACTCTTCTTCTTCAATAAGATCTTTTTTTAAAAGAGCTCTCTCCACAGAAGGGACCATTGCATATCCCCCTCCAATAGTTAACACTGAGATTTTAAAAAATAGAAAAAAAATTGCCATTAATTCTTTATTTCTCAGCGAAAGATTTCTCATTTGATCTTCTCTACGATTCTTATTTAATAATTACTTTTATATATTTATAAAATAGCAATATATTTTATGAATTTATATTCGTAATCCAAAAACTTAAATAGAGTTGATACTGAAATAGAAACATAATAATAAAAATGGGGATTAAATTGAGCGAATACCTTTTAGAAGTTGAAAATGTATCGATTGTTTTTGACAATAAGAAGATTCTTGATAATATATCTTTCAAAGTTAAAGAGGGAGAATCTTTAGGATTACTTGGAAAAAGTGGCAGCGGTAAATCAGTTCTAATCAATATCCTAAGGGGAACTAAAGAGTATAGACCTACAGAAGGTAAAGTATACTATAATGTATCTTATTGTCCTAAATGCATGAAAGTTGATTTCCCAAGTAAGAAGGGAACTCCTTGTAAGAAATGCAATGAAGAAATGATCTTAAAGAAAGTAGATTTCTGGGAAGATACGGCTCTTTTCAATCCTATAAGAAAAAGAACAGCAATTATGCTACAACGTACATTCTCTCTGTATGGTGAAAAAACTGTAATGGAAAACATGCAAGACGCATTTAGTGGATCTGAAACCCCAAAAAATATGGTTATCCCAAAAATTATAGAATTACTTCAAAAGGTGAACATGGTTCAGAGGATGACGCATATTGCAAGAGATTTATCTGGTGGGGAAAAACAGAGAATTGTTCTTGCTAGGCAACTTGCAATAAATCCAATGTTACTTTTAGCCGATGAACCAACTGGAACTCTTGATCCTCTAACTGCAAGCACCGTCCATAATGTTCTGTTAGACGCAGTGAAAAATGGTATGTCACTAATTGTTACCTCTCATTGGCCCGAAGCTATTGAGCTATTAACTCAAAGGGCTGTTTGGCTTGATGCTGGAAAAGTAGCTTTAGAAGGAGATTCAAAAGAGGTAGTAAAATCCTTCATGCAGAAACTACTACCTGAAGAAAAGGTAAGATACCCCGGTATTGGTAGCGGGATTATTGAACTTTGGGATGTAAAAAAATACTATTATTCTATATCCCGTGGGGTAGTAAAGGCTATTGATGGGGTTACATTTACCGTTAACGAGAAAGAGATTTTCGGATTAGTTGGAAAAAGCGGTGCAGGTAAGACTACAGTATCAAGAATAATTGCAGGAATAACTCCATTTACTGAAGGGGATTTAAGCGTAAGAATCGGTGATGAATGGATAGATATGAAAGAACCAGGTTTTCTTGGAAAAGGAAAAGCTATGCTTTACATGGGCGTTCTTCATCAAGAATATACACTTTATCCAGACAAGAATGTGCTGCAGAATCTTACTGATTCAATTGGAATCAAATTGCCAAAAGAATTAGGAAAAATGAAAGTTCTTTCAGTTCTTGAAGGTGTAGGCTTTGAAGACCCTAAAGAATTGGATGAAATATTAAATAAGATGCCAGATGCTTTATCAGTAGGAGAAAAACATAGGATAGCACTTGCTCAAGTATTAATTAAAGAACCAAGAATAGTAATTCTTGATGAACCTACAGGTACAATGGATCCTTTCACAAGAAAGATTGTTGCTAAGTCTATAAGAAGGGCTAGAGAAGTTTTAGGTGAAACCTTTATTATCGTAACACATGATTCAGATTTTGTTGTCGATGTATGCGATAGAGCTTGTTTTATGAAAGACGGAAAAGTTGTTTATATAGGGGAACCTGAAGAAATCAAGGAAAGAATGGTATCTTTTGAAGAAAGCAATAAACAGTAATCTAATTTTTTCTAATTTCCTATAATAGAATAATTTATTTTTATATTAATCTTTTATTATAAATACATTTCATAATTCACAGTTTTGAAAAGCAATATACATTAATGATTGATTATCAATACTTTTATATTTTTTTAATTATTGACAGATAAATTTTACAATACTTATTAAGAGGATTATTTTGAAAGGACGTGGAGAAATCTAGTAAGGCTTTTATGAACCCTAAATTTATGGACATTTTCGACATGGAACCCAATCTCATCAAATGGGTATTCCATATTAAGGCCAATAACGCATCTTTTTTTAAAAGAGTCAAAAATTGTGGTAAAACATTCTTTGTACATTCTATCTTTATCTTTATCTATTTTAGTTGAACGCCCGTATGGTGCATCAGTAACTATTGATTCAAAACTTCTTCCAAAGATATCAAATGTTTTTCTCGCATCACCCAATCTTATATCAAATTTTTCGATTCCATAATTTGATAAATTTGTTTTTGTTCCAATGACACTTTTTTCGTCTATATCAATACCATATAAGTCCAATCCAATCAATCCGGCTTCTATTAGAATTCCACCAGTTCCGGTGAATGGATCTAATACTTCTGTCTGCGCTTGAGAAACATTAATCATTGCTCTTGCAATTCTTGGATCTATAGAAGTTGGTGAGAAAAATGGTCTTAATTGTGGTTTTCTTTTATTAAAATCTTTTTTACTCCTCTCAAATATTTTTTTACCAATAATTAATTTCTTTTTATATAATATGCCCGTAATCTCGTCCATTGGATTATTTAGGTCTGCTTTAATTTTATCTCCAAAATACTTAGATATGGATCTAGCAATAAATAATTCAAGATTCTCTATATTGTTATCTTTATGTTTTACCCGAACTTTGAAAGTTCTTTTCAAGCTTAGATATGAATTCCATTCAATCTCAGATAATATCTTATCTAATCCCAAATCTATATCAGAATCAACAATTACATCTAATACAAAATGGGTAAGGCCTAAACGAAATAAAAAATCTAATCTAGTACTATTTACATTCAATAGTAGCAATTGCTCTTGATTAAATAATATTTCATACTTAAATCCATATCCGGATAATAAAGATATTACTTCTTCTCTAGCAAATGAGGTATTACTACCTGATAAAAAAAATAAAAGTTTCATCTATATCTCCATTGGTGCAAGATACATTGTGAATCGCCCATCTTCGGCTATTGGATACTCAAGTTTTAATGGAAGTTTTGTTCCTCCTACTGATACTTTAAGAAAATCTGAAACTGAAAATGCATTTAAAAAACTTAAGACGTAATTGACATTATATTTTGAACGTTGTATACTTTTTGATTCGAATTTTCGTATGGCTTTTGAAGTTGAAGATAGTTCCGCTAAAGCTTTTGAGGTATAATCTTCACAAAGTATAGATATGTCATTTTTATGGACTGATAGGAGAATTGTTCCACCTATTAAAGCCATGTCTTTAATAATTTCCTTAAAGATTCTACTATCTATTTCAATAAAAGTCGAATATTTAGGATTTAATGAAGGGATATTAAAATTTGAAGTTGAAATAAGATTAAATTCAAAATTTCTTTTAATGTCACTTTCAAGTGTAAGTTCGATTTTTCCCCCTTTAGAACTAAAATCTATAACCACTATTTCATCTGGATTAGTTCTTCTACAAATTCTAGATATGGAATCGATATTTAGACCAATTGTTTCTTCATTTTCCATATGGTAATCATTAAACATTTTTTTTGGCATGAAGAATTCTATTTTTGAGATGAGAGATGGATCAGTTCCCTCGATATAAATACCTTTATCATTCATTGTTAGTAAGCATTCATCAGTAATCTCAGATATTGACTCTATTATAGGTTTTATACGTGCGATATTTTCTAAAGCAAAGTGTGACATTAAAACACGTAAAATTATCAAGAATTAGTTATAAAAGATTATCGTATTGATTAATATAAGGCAATTAAAAGGAATCTTTTTTCTTACCTTTAATCACTTCTTTTGGGTCGGGGATTGATGCAGAATTTACGGAAAAGTAACGGTGATTACCCTCTATTTTTTTTCCTTTAATTACTTCTTTATAATCTGGCAATGGCGTATATTTGTCCTCATAGGAATCCGATGGTTTTTTCTCTAACAGTTCCTTGATAGAAGGTGGAATATCGGAAGATGTGTTTTTATATCTAAAGTTTTTAGTCCAGGAAGTATTAGTTTTACTTGATCGATTGTTCTCATCGTCAAATGGATTCTCCGGTGCACCGTTGTTCTTTTTTAGTTTGTATTCTTTATAGGCCTTTTCAACTGAAGGTGGTAATTCTAAATCAACATTCTTTGGTATTACTCTTCCTTTAACTTCTTTCAAAGGTTCTTCATATTCTACATG
Organism: Methanobacteriota archaeon; assembly: GCA_023622545.1. Taxonomy (GTDB): domain Archaea; phylum Methanobacteriota_B; class Thermococci; order Methanofastidiosales; family Methanofastidiosaceae; genus Methanofastidiosum. The sequence continues at coordinate 10,334 of JAMNZA010000122.1, forward strand.
TTTTTTGGTCTCTAATTCATCAATATCCTTTATTATTTTATTTTGTAATTCATCAAGTTCTTTTCTATCCATAATTTTGATATCAGAAATCTTTTCTGGAATTTCATTTTTTTCTTCATTAATCATTAAATTTTGCCTATTCTCAATTTCTTCCAAAGTCTTTGATATTTCAGACCTTAAGGATTCTATTTCCTTTTGGTCAAGAGACTCTAGTTTACTTTCGTCCTGAAGATTTGACTTTAGTTCTTCCAAGTCTTTTCTCATTTCTTCTGGGGATTTGAACTCTACTCTTGGAGGCCTTATAATTGGTTCTTGCTTAATTTCTAATTTAGGAGAAATAATAGTCATATCATCTTTTTCAGTGAAATTGAATTTATCTTTGAACGCAGAAATATCCTCATCTAAGACTTTGACAGATTCCAATTCTTTCTTAATATGTTTGTTTCTCATCTCTATCTCTTCTTGAGATTCTTTTGGTTGGTATAGATGTGATAAAGAGAATGGTTTCTTTTCCTGAGGTATACCATCTTTTTTCTTTGAAAATAGCTGTAATTTACTATTATTTTTGATTTTAATTACAGGAGGTGCAACTCTTTTACCAAGTAAAGCTTGATCTATTTGTTCTTCAGTTAAAATATTAGTATCATCACGAGCTACAAAATCTTTAAATTTATTTTCTATTTCTAAAGTTGGAGTAATCGGTGTTGATTCTTTCTCTTTAGAAGGTGTTTTCTCTTTACTAGAAAAGAATCCAAGTACATTCTTTTCCTTTGTAGGGTTATTGACACTGAATTTATTTTCATTTTCAGTTGGATTAGAAGAAATAGTTTTTTTTGCTATTTTATTTTCTTTTTTAGATAAGCCTTGTTCAATTGAGTAGGGGTTTACTTTCTTTAGAGAAGATTTCTTCTTTGAAGAAGATTTCCTTGGTTTAAAAGATTTGTATATTGAATACCCTACTACAGATAAAAGTAGAACTATTATAGCTATTAATGCGTAAGGAGTGTAGGGTGAAGATTTAATTTCTTCTATGGTTTGATTCAATGTTTCGGAAACATTAGGCAAAGATGTTTGAGGTGTTTCTTTTGCTTTAATACTTAAAGCAATTCTATCAATGTCAAATGATTTTGACTCTTGGAATATATTTGTCCAATAAAATTTAGAATCTTCGAGTATAAATGCTCCGGATTTATTAGCTTTAACTTCAATTATCTTTGATACTTCACTATTACCTTTTATTTCACCAATCAATATTTCCTTTTCGCCTGAAATTATTTCAAATCCAGGGGGAAGAACTTCTAATAATTTTACATCATAAATACTATCTTTTCCCCAGTTCTTAATATTATAAGTAATTCTCAAGGCCCCGCCTTCTTCTATTTCATTAGCAGAAATATTTCTCGATAGCGATGGGCCCCATACTGTCACTAATGTTGGGGACAATGTTTTTGTTCCTTTAACTCCCCATTCATCTTCATATGTAGCTAAGGTTTGACCAACTTGGTATTCACCCCCCTGAGAAGGAACAAGAGTATATCTAAGAGTAACTCTTTCATCAGGTTTTAATTGGCCACCCCAATAATTTATACCAGTTGTAACTTGCATATTCGATGGTATTTTATCTTCTATACGAACGTTTTTAGCATCGCCGTCTCCAGTGTTAGCAATAATTGTTACAACTGGGATGATATGCCCGATTCTTATTATATCTGATTCGTAATCCGAATCTTGCCTAGTAAGACCAATGGTTGGGGATCTTCCACCAACAGTGATATTTGTTGATGTTTCTGACTTTGCTTTTTTCCCTGCTATATCCTCAAACTCGGATAAAGTTTTAATAGTAAATATCTTGTCTTGATTTTCTTGAAGAACTCGGATAGTAAATTTAGTTGTTCTTGTATCGCCTTGTTTTAAGGTATCTATGAATCCTCCTAATTCTCCATCCACAAGATCTGCGTTTCCAGAAATTGTATTAATATAAGTTATCTTCTTTGCAAGACCGTCCCCAGAATTAGTAACGGTGAGGACAATGTCCACATATTTATGATCTCCGAAATCATAATCCTCATTGAAGTATTGAACGTTTGAAGTAGTTATTTTTGGTTCTCCATTAACCCTAACTGAAGTACCAGAGGCTATATGCTCAAAACTGTTTCCCTCGAGATCATAATACAATAATTTAGTATCCCCAATTTCATATTCGCCAGGGTATGATGCAGTTATAATATAGTTAAACATCCTCTCCTGTTCGGGTTTAAGTTCTTCTATAACATATTCAATTCTCTTTAATTTCGGATCATCAATTATTCTAAATCCTTCTGGAACAAAATCAAGTACTTTAATATTTCTTGCAATTTTATTACCAGTATTTCTGACAACGAGTGCTACAATTACGGAATCTCCCCTAGAGATAGTAACTCTATCTAATTTTTTAAGAATCTCAAGTCTTGGGAACTCCTTATAAACTGTAACAGGTTCAATTTCTGAAGTAGTCTTGTATTTCTTTCCAACTTCATCTTCAAAAATCAACTGTGTTTTAAACTCAAATTTTCCCATTTCTAAGGCTTTTATTTTATAGATTAATGTAGAGGACTCATTTTTTCCAATTTTATCAATGTTTAAAGTAGCAGTTCCACTGACTAGTTCAAAACCATCAGGGATATAATCAATAACTTTTATATCTGTGGCAGCAATGTCGCCTATATTCTTTATTCTGACTTCGACTTCTGTTGTTTCTCCAACGAATAGATTTTGTTTAACTATGTTTCTTGTTATATGAAATTCAGGCTGTTTTGGTAATATAGTTAATAAAGTTTTATCACTTGTAGAATAATCTTGAACTACCTCTTCGTTTTTTTCATTAAAGTATCCCATCTGGTAAGATATATCCATCTGAACAGGAGTAACTTTCAAGTAGTCCGTCTGAGGAGATTTGAACTTTAGAACAATAAGTCTTTTTTCACCTGGTTCCATATATTTTATTTCAAAACAAGTTTCATTGATAGATCCACAATAACATTTATTGCCAGTTAAGAAGGTTAAATCTTTAGCAGTGATATGTATCTTAACGTTTCTAGCGGGGATATCACCAGTATTTTGGATTTCAGTTACATACCAAAAAGTAGTATCTGATTGAGGCTTTTCGATCTCATTGTCTGCATCAAAATCAAAATCTTCTGGTCTCATTATTGGATGAATTATTGGTGTCCATATTATAGTTTGTCCACTGATTCTATATAAAAGAAGTTGTCGTATGTTGGTGCAAGTATTGTCTTTTCCTATTGTTACAATATCTCCTTCATATAACTGCCCCAATTGAACAAATGTTCCATTTACTTCTCTAAAATTATAAACATATTCAATATTTCCACTTTGAAGTGAAACATTAAAATCATAAGTCTTACCATCAAACTCAACTGAGCCTGAGCTAGCATTTATATCAATATCTCCAAGTAAAACTGTCCTAATACCTTCTCTACTGCCCCTAAGAAAAGTTCTGTTTGTATCATCTATTTCTCCCCTATACAAAGTTGTTTCGTTTATTGAAATTTCTGGCTCTTTTCTCTGAGTTACAGTAATATTGAGTTTATATCTCCCAAAATAATTAGTATTTTCATGATCATTAATTTCATTTGTCTTTATTTTAATAAGTTCATCTACATACAAAGTGTCCCCAGGGACTACAACTTGTTGAATGACCAAAGTTCCCTTTCTATATACCTCTAATATTGCTCTCTCAGGCGGCATTACTGGGTGTCTTCTTTGTAAATCTTTCAATAATATAGTATAATCTCCAACTACAGTTAGATCTCCTATCTCTACCCATCCTTGGAAAATAGCGTCTGGATCATAGTAAGGCCCGGGTAAGAGTACAAAATCTTGAGTAATAGAACCTGATGGGTGAGGTACATTTAATCTTATCATTTTTGGGAGCCATCCGACTCCTGAGGCTTCAATATCATAAAAACCGCCTACGTTAGAAATGGTATAATTTCCATCCTCAGAAGTTGTTGAACTGGCCAATACATTTTGCGTTCCGGGGTAGTATGCATTAACAGTTGCGCCTTCAATTGGAGTAATTCCATCTGGTTCATAAACATGCCCTACAACTGTACCATTTGTATCTTGAAGAGTAAAGTTAAAATCTGGTTCACATAATGACATACAAGTATTTGCTTCTATGGAAAGAGGGTATTCTGATTTGTAACCTGGTGCATATGCCCTAAGCCTATATTTCACCTCTTCTAATGGATATATTATATAAGTTCCATTCACATCAGTTGTGGCCGTACCTTTAATAGTGGGGCATGCGTTATTATCAGTCGTTTTATAAGCGTCAACTGTGGCTCCAGCTATACTTATAGGTGTATAATTTGCTTCAGTTACTCTCCCAGATATGGCACTCTGAGCTAGAATAGGGTTAGCAACAACGCTTGTAATAAATATCGATACTAAAATTATATTTAGCATATATAAATAACTGGATTTATTCATTGTGCCACCTAATTATGGATATCCGATATCAATTATGATTTAATAACTATATAAAGCTTTTGGTAATATTGATTAACAATAAATATTATTAATATTTACTATTAAAGAATAAAATTATTAATATTAGAATAGAAATATAATATTAATGGTAATAATTATTATTACCTAGAAAGTTTTTTAATTCTTGCAAGACGAGCTCTAAGTATCTCAAGCTCTTCTCGGGATAATCTGCCACCACGTAATCTATCTAGCTCTTCCTTTTGCATGTAAATCTTTACTGCTAAGATTACATTGATAATTATACTGATTATGGCTATAATAAAAATTATTATCCAACTATTGATCATTACATCTAATAATGCCATAATATCATCTCCCAAAGAATCCTCCCATCAATTTATTAATGGATTTGCTAGAATGTTCAAAATTACCTTTTTTCCCTGCAATTTTTAATGCAATATCTTTAATCGCTAATGAAGCCGGAGCTTTTGGGTCTAATAAAACAAATGGTTTCCCCAATGTAGTTGATTTTTTAACAATTGGATCCTCTGGGATGTTGCCTATTATTCTAAGTTCAAGAATAGCTTCAATCTCAGGACCCGAAACTTCAGTAGGGTCGCCTCTAACTCTGTTAACAATAACCCCAAGTATCCTTGTACCTAATTTTTCTGCTACGAGTTTTATTTTCAGCGCATCAGATAATGATGTAATTTCTGGATTTACAACTAAAAGCATATTTTGGGAAGCCGCAATAGATGTAACAGAATCAACTTCAAGTCCTGGCGGTCCATCAATAATTAGAAGATCAACTTTATCAACAAATAATTTGAATATCTGATTGATTTTGTCAGGATCAGATTTCTTGATTCTTCTTAGGGACAAACCTGCAGGAACAACTTTTACTCCACCGGGACCATCATATATGATGTCTTCAGGCTTTGCCTTATCCTCTAATACGTCTTGAATTGTCTTTGGTAAACCTTCCATACCAAATATTAGTTCAAGATTAGCCATAGTAATATCTGCGTCAAAAATTAGAACGTTGAGTCCAACTCCAGAAAGAGCTATGCCTAAATTAGCTGCAATTGTGGTCTTGCCTACGCCACCTTTTCCCGAGGATATGACTAGCGACTCACCCAATAAAATTCCTCCATTATTTATAAAATAAAATAAAAATTAATATATAAGATTATCTCTAAAAGTTACGAAATCTCCAAATAAATAAGGAAAAACTTAAAACGAATTTCATTATTGATTGTTCAATGATAAAAAACATCATAATTGATAAATATGGATTAAATAATTACAATAAAATCATATTTTTTATCAAGGGAGCTATCATATCTATATTTCTTTATGTCATAAGTGATTATACCCCAATAAGGATACTAACAGCCGAATTAGTTAAAGATGGAATATCTTATTTAGGCATACAAAAAGAACTTATCATATCCGGAAAATTTATTGCTGTGGGGAATTACGAAATATCAAAAAGATGTATAGGATTGGCTTCTGGAGCAATATTCACAGGACTATTTCTATTATCTTCACTAACTTTGGTGAAAAAAATGTTATACCTAATTGCATTCCTTATAACACTTCTATTTTTGAATATATTAAGATTAATAGTTACGGTATACTTATTTGAGCAAGGTTATAGTTGGCTTATAGCCCACGATATATTGGCATATGCTCTTGGAATCGGATTTTCTTTCCTTATTTTGATAAAAATTAATCCATACATCCCATTATTTAAGTAATACTTTATTATAGATTTTGATATTTTCTAATGCACATTTTTCCCAAGAGAATAATTTAGATTTTTCTAATATTTTCTTGGAGATGTCATTTGTAAAAGATTGATCTTTGAAAATTTTTTCTATCAAACTTATTGCTTCATTTTCATTTTCTACCACAAGCCCCAGATCCCCCAATAGAAAATAAGATCCAGGACTCATTAATGAAACAACTGGTGTTGCACATGACATTGAATCTAAAATTGAGAGCCCAAATCCTTCTGTCCTTGAAGTTGAGATAAAAATCTTAAATTTCTTAAGATAATTTTCAGTGTCCATAATTTCTCCCAAATAACATATATCAAGCCCAGAGGACATTTCTTCAAGTTCCTTTTTTAGGTATCCTTGTCCTAAGACATAAGCAGGTTCCATTATCCCTAGTTTTCTAAGGCCCGTAATTATCTTAATGAAGGCTTTCGGATTTTTTTCATTGACTAGTGCACCAATAAATCCTATCCCTTGTCTTTCTATATCTTCTGGAAAAAATCTTAGTGAGTCAACACCATTTGATATAGAAACTATGACATTATTCGACTTATTCTCCAATTTATTAGCTAGATTTGGAGATACTGCAATTATTAATGGATGATTAGATATGACAAAGTTGACTATTTTCCCAATATATTTTCTTCTTAGAAAAACATTCACATCACTTCCATGAACTGTTAAAATTCTTTTTTTTCGAGTAATAAGAGATAATATCAATCCAAGTAATCCAGGAGTAGTAGCAAAATGGGAATGGATTATGTCAATTTTATTTCGTCTGATGATATAAATTCCTTTGAATAATCCAAATAAAATAAAAAAAAATCCTCTAAACCTATTGGGTAATTTGTTGTAGTATACTCCGTCTTCTAAAGATTTAGAATACGTTAGGACAAAAACATTTTGATTAAGCTTGATTAATTCTTTTTTTAGATAATAGATGTGAGTTGAAATACCCCCTATCTTTGGCGGATATTCTCCTATCATCAGGATATTCATAATAAAATTTATAATAACAACGTTATTAAATTTAATTGTGTGGGCGGAATATTGGCTTCCCTTCGGGGAGGAAGCTCCATCCACCTGACCAGAATGTGGCATCTAAAGATGCTTGGTTAAATCCAAGGTAAAGGAACAGAAAGTAACGGCCTTTGTCTGATGAAGATGATGTAGAAAGAATTTGGTAACAGATTCTAATGCTACTGAGAAGACTTAGGACACGGTGGAATATCTTCCCACATGGTGCAAGACCAAACTAAAACCAATGAAATCTGGTCCGAGGTTTGTGGTAGGTCGCTTAGTTCAATGCCAATATTACAAAAGATGGGCTATAATCCGCCCACTTAATTTTTTATAGCTTTTATTATATCAAAAAGCCTTTCTTTATCTTTTTCAATAATTGTCCCAGTGACAAATATATCTGCCCCAGCTATGACCAATTTCTTAGCGGCTTCAGGAGATCTTATTCCTCCACCTACAATTAATGGGATATCAATAACTTTTTTTACTAATCCTACCATCTCGGGAGCAATAGTCTCAGAAGCTCCAGACCCCGCTTCAAGATAAACAAATCTCATTCCCAAGTATTGTGCTGCTAGAGAATACGCCGCTGCTATCTGTGGTTTTCTTCTTGGAATTAGATCTGCTTCTCCAACCCATCCTACAGTTTCTCCAGGCTCAACAACTAAATATCCAGTGGGGATAGGCTCAATTCCAGTTTTTTTTACTAGGATACTTCCTAAAGCTTGAGATTTAGTTATAAAATAAGGATTTCTTGAATTCATATAAGACATGAAAAGAATTGCATCGGCTTTAGCTGAAACTTGAGCTACCCCTCCCGGAAAAATGATTACAGGAAGTTTTGTACTCTGTTTAATGGATACAATCAAATTGTCTAAATAACTACCTAAAGTATTTGTTGACCCCCCAATCAGAATAGCATCACTACCGGCCTCTTCAGAAATTGAAGCTGCACTTTTTGCTTCTTCGATGGAGAAGCTATCAGGATCTATAAGTGAAAAATGAAGTTTTTCCCTTTGTAACCTATCTAAAAGATATTTTTCAATTTTGCCGGCCATTCAAGCACCATTACATTCCAAGTTTTACTGATTCTTCCTTTTTAGCCCTAACAATTACTATATCTCCGATTGCTGAAACATCTTTAAAAGATACTGCAGTGTTTTCTATCCCCTTCTCTTGACCAACTGCAAGTCCAAAAACAATTCCGTCTTTTACTTCAAGAATAATATCGTTGACAATACCTATGTATTCGCCCTTGGTATTATACAACTCAAGCCCATATAATTTAGAAATCCTCATGAATATCCCTTTTATGACTTTTTCTACAAGAGTTTATATATTTTTCTAGGTATTTAACACTATTCGTTAGTATTAAAGTCAAAATAATAAGAATATAAAAGAAAAAAATAGAATAGATATTACATTAGAAGAGCCATTACAGCTTTCTGTGCATGGTTTCTATTCTCTGCTTGATCGAGTACTACTGAATGGGGTCCATCGACAACTTCATTGGTTATTTCTTCTCCCCTATGAGCTGGTAAGCAATGCATTACTATGCAGTCATCCTGAGCTTTTGAAACCAATTTTTCATTTACCTGGTATGGCATGAATACTTTTACTCTGTCATCATGCTCTTTGTCTTTACCCATACTTGCCCATACATCAGTGTAAATAACATCTGCTCCTTGAACTCCTTTAGGATCATTTGTGATTTCTAGTTTAAGTCCGTCTTTAATTGCCATTTCTTCTATTTCTTTATTTGGCTCATATCCTTTTGGACAGACTACAGTCATTTCCATACCTACTTTAGCAGACCCAAACATTAAGGAGTGGCAGACATTATTTCCATCTCCTACAAATGCTAATTTTAGACCTTTAAATTCCTGTTTCTTTTCAAGGATTGTTTCCAAATCAGCTAAACATTGACATGGGTGTAATAGGTCTGAAAGTCCGTTTATAACTGGGACTGTTGAATGCTTACATAATTCAATGATATTGTCGTGTGAGAATACTCTAGCCATTATACCATCACAGTAACGAGAAAGTACTGCTCCGGTATCACCTACTGTTTCCCCCCTACCCAACTGTAGATCCGTAGCAGACAAATATAATGCGTGGCCCCCTAATTGTTTCATTCCAACTTCAAAGGATACTCTTGTTCTTGTTGAAGGCTTCTGGAATATCATGGCAAGAGTTTTCCCATAAAGTAACTCATGTCTTTCTCCAGTTTTCTGTTTAATCTTTAAAGTCTCGGCCGTTTTCAAAATTTGCCATATTTCTTCTTTTGTAAGATCATGTAGAGAAGCTAGATGCTTTCCTTTCATATTTACTACCATTTAGATTTCACCGAAACAAGAAAATATATGTGGCTTTTAAATCTGATGACCTTAGTGTAACAAATTTAACACCCAATGTTTTAAATAAAACATTATTCAAGTATTCTAAGGTAAGAACCTCTGTCAAGAATGTTAATTAACATTTTACCATCAAATTTACCAAGACCAATAACTTCTTCTCTTTTATTTGAAACAACTACAAATCCCTTTTTTGGGGTATTAATTAAGTTCTTAATAAAAACATCACGCCCGTATAAAAATAAAGACGCCCCTTTATCAGATAATCTAGCTTTTTTGCTCGATGGGCTCATTATTATATTCGATTCAATTCCAAGTAAGAAATTACCTTTATGAAATTTACCTATTTGTGTTCCTAATGATATTATTTCTTCATCTAATTTTTCATTTTGAATTTTTGATAGAAGAGACTTGTTTACTAAAAAAACTTCTTCGCCAACAAAAGTAATTTCATTGTTAGAGGGTAATTCAAAATTAGCCCCATAATTACTTAAAGTTTTTTTAATAATTTCAAGCTTTTTTTCATCTGAACTACGCATATTATTCCTACCCATTTAAAGTGTACGCCATTTCAATTTTAATTCTTTGGCATAATTCTAATATTTTTTCCATGTCAAATGGTTCTCCCTCGTCTCCAATACCTGGACAAGATAGGTCAACATAAATGTATACCTCTTCCCCATCTTTTAATTTACGAGGCCCATCAGATTCAGATAAGGGCTTATAAAAAATTCCCAATGGAAACAATCTACATATTAACGGTTTGTCTTTGTGTATAGAACAATTAATATCATCTAAAAACACACATCCGTTATCCCAAATCCTTTTTTCAATTGCAAATGTTTTTCTTGAAATATCATATATAGCAAAATCTTTATCCGCAATAGTTTCGATTCTTTCAATGTCAAAAAGAGTAAGTGGAACACCTCTTACTTTACAACATTCGCCACATTGTTTACATTTGTATTTCTGACCTGTATATAGAACTAATTTCTCCTTCATTATACCCTCAATTTCCTATGGAGTTTTAAATATAACTATATAGTGTATGAATATTTATTATAAAAAATATTTAAGAATTAAGTAATTTAACTACTGCGTTTCTTGTTTTTTCTCTATCAGAACCCGCAACTATAATTACATCGCGACCTGGATACAATCCATTAGGAATGTACTCGATCTCCCCTTCCGAGTTATACCAATCCACTTTTGATTTACCACTTTGTACTAGATTAGCAACAAGTCTATTTGCTACAGGGCCACCGACTAAGATTATATTATTATTTTTTGCAGTAGTTTCCAAAAGAATCTGGTCATTTGTTAATAGTTTCTCTGGTTCCCATATGTTTATTTTTACTTCTTGAAATGCCCCAGGTTGTTTCTTATTGAATACTATGTTAAATTTAATATTTCCTCCAGATTGATAAAGGCCTAGTAAGGTAGGGGTATTATCCAATAGATTAAGAGAATAATCTTGAGAGAGTATTATATTCCTATTATTTTCAGGAGATACAACATTAATAGGATTTTGATTATTGTTTACAAATATTTTGAGATTGTTTACGTCTGTTGTAATAAATCTAAGGTTAATCTTCTCAATTGATTGTCCATAACTAAAGCTTCCAGAGTTTCCTTTATTGTCGGTCCAAGTCAAAATCATAGTAGATGGATCGATTGTAATTAATTGATCATTAGAAGCTTCAAACGTTTTTGTTCCACTGATAGTAACATAAACAAAATCCTCGTAGTAAGCTTCACTTTGTATCTTAGTAATTATCATGTTTCCAGATATTAAATCCATAGAAGCTGCGTTTTTCCCTACGACAATAATAGAGTGTGGTTGGCCATTGGTAAGATCAACAAAAAATGAACGTGGCACTTCCGTTGAGGATATAGGAGATAAAGCTGTAAAATGTATTAGTATAACTAATAAAATAATCAAAGTAGTTTTATTTTTCATGAATATCCTATCTTTATCTAACTTTTATATTTTACTATAATATTGATATAATTGAATAAAATATAAAATTCATTCATGTTTTTAATGTTTAGATAATGACACTAGTAATAATATTTTAATTCATCATATGCTTCATTAATTTCTTTTAGAATTTTTTCTTTAATCATCTTCTGTTTTTCATCTTGAGTTGTATCTGGGTGGTAATACTTTGATAGTTCTTTCCATCTGCGTTTTATTTCTTCTGCAGTTGTGTCTGTATCTAACCTTAAAGTTTTTAGGTAAGAAATAAAATTAATCGATTCTTCATCTAGGTAATAGGGAATTTCAAGCGGATATATTGTTTTTGTTTCGAATACTTCTCCATTATTATAGTTACATAATGACTTGATTTCAAAAATACCTAGATTTTTAGGTTTAATTGGTATTTTATATGATTTATATTCCATTGGTTTAAGCAATTCAATTTTTTCTTCTATTTTTTGCATATTTAGATCTTTATTTTTTTCTATTAGAACGGAGATATCGTGAGCTTCTGTGTCCCCATTATTAATCAGATATACTTCGATTTCAGATTCTTTTTTCTTTTCTATCAAATCCAGAATATAAAAAATATATTTTAAACTTGGCCGCCCTATATTTTCTTCAATTTTATTTTTCAAAGAATTTAGGCTTTCATTTAAACTATTAATTCTCGTAAGGAGTTCTTTAATGTAGAAACTAGAAGAAGATATAGATCTTTTACCATAATTATCTAAAAATGAAGAGTAATCCTCGTCTATTAAAAGAAGATCTTGAAACAGACCATCAAATATATCTTTATAGAAACTATAACTCTTACCTGAGTTCTTTTTAGATTTTAATATTTGATCAATCTTTTCATATCCCTCTAAAGCAGAAACGACAAGTTCTTTTAGATTCTTAATATTATCCTCAACTTTTCTTCTTTCTGTGTAGAGTTTCCTAGAACTTTCTAAACATCTAGATGATTCACCTTCCATCCCAATCATCTTTAATGCAAATGAAATATTTTCAAGTGAAGGGATGCTCTCAGGATTCTCTCCTAAACAAATTCGGAATAAGTTTATAGAGTTTTCAATTTGTTTTTTTCCATTCTCAAGCATTAAGTAAGCTCTCGTATAAGTATAATCAAATTCTCCCCAATCTTTAAGAATTGAAATTGCTTCATCGAGTCTATCCATTTTTTGGAGTGCAATTGCCAGATTAATTATCGCATTCTTATTATTTTTTTCTTCTTTCAAGACTTTATTAAAACAATCAATGGCTTCTGAATATCTCCCAATATTTGAAAGCGATATGCCCTTATTATAGAGAGTCTTAACATCTTCTTGTTTTTGTAGAGCCATGTCGTAGAATCTCAATGCTTCTTCATGTCTACCTAATTTGTCAAAAGATATGCCTATATTTGTTATAACATCTACATTATCGGAATCAATTGAACGAGCTTTCTCAAAACTTTCAAGTGCTTCTTTGTGCTTACCCATTCTATCCAGAATTATGCCTTTTGAATTCCAATAAGGTGCGGATTCAATTAGGTTTGACACATTCTAAGGGAAAAATATACATTTAAAAGAGTTTTTATATATTTATAATTATGTACGAGCAGAAAGATGGTTATTATAGAATGGCCAAAAAAGAAGGTTACAAATCTAGAGCATCTTACAAATTAATTCAACTTAATAAAAAATTCAATATTATAAAAAAAGGGTATAGTGTTCTTGATTTAGGTGCTGCTCCGGGTGGTTGGGTCCAAATAGCATCGAAATTGGTGGGAGAGGATGGCCTAGTTGTAGGTGTCGATTTAAAATTGGTCAAAGAAAAGTATGATAATTCCTATTTTATTCAGGGGGATGTATTTGAAAATTCTACAGTGGAGAATATAAAAGAGATCAAAGAAACATTTGATACAATAATATCTGATCTTGCGCCTAATACATCAGGAATCAGATCTCTTGACCACCAGAGGTCAATAGACCTATGTTACAGAGCCTTAGAGTTATCCTCAAAATTTTTAGAATATAAAGGAAATCTCTTGATAAAAGTTTTTCAGGGTGAAGACATAAAAAAACTAGTTGACGATATAAAAAATGAATTCTATTATGTAAAAATATCAAAGCCTGAGTCTTCTAGGTCCTCAAGCCGCGAAACATATATCATATGTAAAGGATATAAAAAGAGAAAATTAAAAATAGAAGATACAGAATTATCCGAAGAGAGCGCCTAGGCCTTCAAGTGCTGATTCGTCTGGTTCTTCTTTCTTTTCTTCTTTCTTTGACTCAGAATGTTTCTGTTCTGATGCGGCTGCTGGTGCAGCTACAGGTGCTTGTGCAACTGGCATTGAAGCAGAGCTTATTGCTTCCTCGATATCAACACCTTCGAGTGAAGATACAAGAGCTTTAATTCTGGCTTCATCAAATTCTACTCCGGCCGCTTTTAAAACATTCTTTAAATTCGCTTCATTTATTTCCTTCTTCGCTTCGTGAAGGATCATCGCAGCATATACATATTCCATAATCACACCTCCGTTAAATTAACCAAATAGGGCTCCAAGACCTTCCAATCCGGCGGCCCCATCTTCATCTTTATTTTCTTTCTTTTCTTGAGCTTTATTTTCGGCTACTTTAGTTTCAGCAGGCGCTGCTGCTGAAGAAGATACTGAGAGCCTACTTCTAAGATCATCATCTAATGCAGAACTATCCAACAATCTAGACAGACTAAGTGCTTGAACAACGCTCTTTGACATTATTGGAGCTATTGTTTCCGGAGAAACTATATTTGCACCAATTGCTAAAGATTTAGATTTAAGAGCGGCTTGTTGTATTAACAATTTTACACTGTGCTTTGTGAATATTCTTCTTTCGAACGACAATGCTAAGACATTAGAAAATGCCTTTATTATGTTGTTTCTTGTATGTTCTTCATCTATTCCTAAAACATCGCTATTGAATATTAGTCCATCTTCATAAGCAGCTGCCAAATTTGCGCCAACTTCCATTGGTTCAATTTTAAGTTGAGACAATATACCGCTAATCTTACTTGAGATTACTTCTCCTTTTTTTACAATGACTGCATCTCTTTCAATGGAAATAGAACCTTTATCAATTTTGGCTGGGATTCCAAGACCTTGAAGCTCACTCACCAATGGTCCTGGTGGTAATCCTGTGCTACCTTGTGTTATTATTATATCGTCTTTTGCAACATCCCCGGGTTTAGCTAGTGCTGGGGATTTAGATTTCTGCAAAAGTTTGTAAATTCTAAAAGGATTTTCATTAGAAAAAATGAAGGCTGCTCCAGCGTTTATATGATCTTTCAATTGTTCCTTTTCTGTCTTCTCAAGAGCTATCTTCATCAATTTATTTTTAGACATCCTAAAAGTGACTTTGCCTCTAAGTTCTTCTCTTATGCTTTGTAGTTGCTTAGCAGGTATACTTCCAAGGTCTACAATTCCTACTACAGATGAATTGTTAATCATGTCCCTAAGAGAATCTACTTCTTCAGTTTTCCATTCAGCTAAGTCCCCTTTGACTGCTAGTCTTCCCTTCATTTAAAATCCTCCAGTTTTACTGCAGGTCCCATTGAGGTCTTAATGTAAACGGATTTAATATTATCAAATCCTTTTTCAAACTTCTTCTCAAAAAATTTAATTATTTCTGATATGTTCTCTGCAAGTTTTTCATCGTCCATTTTTTCAGAGCCAACTAAAGTATGGATAACTGGTTGGTTGTAGCTCTTAATTTTGACAGTTTTCTTCAATTTATTTAATATAGGATCGAGCGAAGCAGTAGGCGGTAATGGTGCTGGTGTTTTACCTCTTGGTGCAAAAATAGGACCTAAGGATTTACCAACTAAAGCCATGTAGTCTGTTTGCGCTATGAAAAAATCGTGGCTATTTGCAACTTTTTTTGCAAGCTTTTTATCCTTTGCAAGTTTACCAATGTCTTCCTCATCAAAGACGGAGAGATTTTCCTTTTTTGCTCTTAAGGCCATATCACCTGAAGCAAAGATACCTATTTTAACATCCTTACCTCTCCCATTTGGTAAAACAAAGTCTTCCTTTACTCTGTTTTCTGTTTTTTTCATGTCAAGTCCCTGAAGATTAATACACATCTCCATTGACTGTGTGAAGTTTCTCGGCTTTGAACTTTCCTTCGCCTTCTTCACCGCTCGCAATACGGCGTCTTTCAATTATACTCCTCCTTATTTGATTATATTATCGTATTTTCCTTCATTTATCTCTTTTTGAATTATTTTAGGATCCTTACCTTCACAAGTAACACCCATAGAAACGCAAGTACCTAATACTTCTTTTACTACGCCAATAACGTTTGGAGATAAAGAGGAAGGTTCTTTCATTTTAGCTATTTTTACAATATTTTCTAAACTAATATCTCCAACTTTACTTGAAGATGGAGTTGATGAACCTTTTTCTAAGTTAAGTTCTTTTAGGACTAATGCGGATGCGGGGGGAACCCCAACTTCGACTCTGAAATTCTTTTTTTCGTCAACAATTATTTTAACTGGAACTTTCATTCCTAGAAAGGCTTTTGTTTTTTCATTAATTTCAGCGACAACTTTTCCTACATTAATACCAAGAGGTCCTAAAGCAGGCCCTAAAGGTGGACCAGCTGTGGCCTTCCCTCCATCAACAAGTGAGTCAACAGATCTTTCTTTTGCCATTATATCACCATTAGCTCTTTTTCTCTATAATTCTAACATAATCTCCTTTCACAGTAACAGGTATTGGAACCATTGCTTCAAGAAGCTCAACTGTAAGCTCCTCTTTACCTTTATCAACTCTAATAATTTTGGCCTTTTCGCCTTTGAAGGGACCTGCTATAAGTTCAACTATATCGCCCTTTGTAAGGCCAGTGACAGATGGCTTAGCCTCTAGAAAGTGACTAATTTCATCAAAGCTGATCTTACCTTCAAGAATCCCTCTTACATTTCGAAGACCTTGAATGGCTTCTTCGACAGCCCCTTTATCACTCGCCTCAATGAAAACATACCCTTTTAAGGTTTCTGGTGCTAGAACTGAGTAAATTTTAAGGTTATTAGTCTTTACTTTTCCCTCTATCATCTTTGCTACATTCTGTTCCTGATTAACAGCTACCTTTAATGCAAAGATTGGATTCTCGTCGTCGTCCATTAAATTCTCTCCCGCAATAACAACAAAATCAAAGGTACTTAAAGATTTAAAAAGTTTAGCTTTGAAGAAGTAATTAGGATCCGTAATTTTGGATTACAACTGAAACAAATTTTAATAAGTATCCAATAACTCCAATTAAAATTATTCCAATTCCAGTTACTTTAGAGGTAAGTGAATACTCTTTCCTGCTAGGTTTTTTAGCAAGCTTGAGTACTCTCGTGTACTCAGAAATCCAACTTCTTGCGCTCTCTTTTCTCTTTAGATTGGCCTCTGTCATGACTGTATTTATTGAGAATCCTTTTTAAATGTATTCTATTCCTAGATCAATCCCTCTAACAGGTGCTTCGCTCTCTATTAACATCTCAGTTTCTTTTCTTCCAAATATGTAAGGAGATTTTACACCTGATAAGACTACCATCACTCTTAGTCCATTCTTTATTTCTTCGTTAATCATTGCACCCCAAATGATTTGGGCATCTGGTTCAAGCTCATTTGTAACATGTTCTACTATCTTCTCTGCTTCTTCTAATTTCATGTTTGAGCTTCCTGTGATGTTAATTAATGCTCCTTTTGCTCCAGTAACATCAACATCTATTAATGGGCTGCTTAGAGCTTCAGTTATTGCTTCTTTTGCTCTGTTCTCTGTATCGGATTCGCCCATTCCAATCATTGCTACGTCTCCTTCTCTCATGACAGATCTAACATCAGCAAAGTCAACATTTACCAAGCCAGGTTTTGTAATTAATTCAGCTATTCCTCCAACGGCTCTAATCAAAATATCATCAGAAACTTTAAAGGCCGCATTTATGGGTAAACCTGGTGCTATATCTAATAACTTATCATTTGGTATAACAATGACAGTATCACTAACTTTTCTTAATTTTTCAAGACCTTTCTCTGCATTCCTTTGTCTTCTTAATCCTTCAACTGTAAAAGGCAAAGTAACGACTGCAACTGTAAGGGCACCGAGTTTTTTAGAAATTTCTGCTATTACGGGAGCGGAGCCTGTTCCAGTTCCCCCCCCTAGTCCACATGTGACAAAAATCATATCACTGCCTTCGAGTACATCTTTAATCGTTCTCTCGTCTTCCCGAGCTGATTCTTCACCGACTTTAGGATCATTTCCAGCTCCTAATCCCCTTGTTACTTCTCTTCCAATTAAGATTTTTTTGTCTGCTCTAGTATCTAATAAATCTTGAGCGTCAGTATTCACAGCTACTGCTTCAACTCCAATTACTCCGATTTCCATTAATCTATCAATTGCGTTGCATCCAGCTCCGCCAGAACCTATTACTTTTATCTTTGCCCTTGATTCTCTAAGAACTCTTTCAAGTTCTTCATCTACCGAAGTATAGTGGTAATCTTTAACTATGTCTTTTTCTGTTACAGCCCTTTCAATGGCCTCTTCAATAACAGATTTCAATATAACCCCTCCTTATAATAAATGTAGCTACTTATTATTGGTAACATAAAACTCCTATTTGTAATCTATATAGATTAATAGTATATAAAGCTTTTGCTTAATATTGCTTGTCATAATGCTTCTCTTTAGTGGTAATCCTTATTCTTTTACAATATCACTTGTTCTTGCAAATGACATATGTGTATTAGCGAGTTTATCTTTTAAATCTGACCGTTCTTTAATACCTTTCCAATCTAGAATAATAAGTTCAAATGGTTTACTTTTTTGAATTAGTTCTGATAACATCGAATCTGAAACAGGTGTATTGTACTTTGCTATTACGTGCCCTATCGCAATGTCAGTATTTAACATAATCTCAGTGAATTTTGGGCAATAGTGTCCTCCACCAATTCCTGCGGCAACTCTAAATGTTTTTTCATGTTCTTTGTATGAAAGTGATTTATAAAGAGCTGAAGCAATTAATTCTCCTGCTTCTTTTATACCCCAATAATTTTCATCACTCCCAATTTCAATAAATGTTGTTGGTAAACCTGTTAATGGCCCATGATGAGTTGCTTCAAGCGATACTTGAAAAGAGATTTCTAATTCTTTTGATAAATTCATAATTTCAATTAATGCTAATTTTTGAAATATAGGATTAGAAGGAGAAACACTTCCATCTTTTCCCCCATAATCGGCCTTACCAAAATTACCTGGTGTGTGACATGTTAAAGTTGGTATTTTCGCTATTGATTTATGTCTGGTGGCAAAAATAATTGAATCAAACGTTCCTAAATTGTAATCTCTTATTTCTTCAAGCATGATATTTTCAGGAAAATCAGTATAAATTGTTTCATTTTTTATTCTTACAAGCAAAGCATCTTTATTTTTATCATAGAATGTATCGCCTTCGAGTTTTTCAAAAGGATAGTTTTGGAGCAAATTTTCCCGTATATTCTCCCCAGCTTTATCGAGTTCTGAATTTATTATTAGTTTCATTTTCTTACCCCAAACATTAAAATATCCCCACTTAGAATATTTATAAGTTTAATGAGGATTAATATGGACCATGAGTTTAAAAGAAAATTATTTCATGAAATAGGATTGTTAATACCAATATCCTACATATTTGTTGACAAAAAAGACGGGGTATTTGGTATGTCTATTGTAGTCCTTATCTCCGTATTTATAGAATTTATAAGATTAAGATACAATTTTGGTGGAGATTTCATTCCAAGAGTTTTAGGTAAAACACTTAGGGATTATGAGGCAATTGATTTATCTGCTGCAACTTATTTTATTATTTCTTCTTTTTTTACTGTTCTTCTATTTGATAAATATATAGCTATGGCCGCAATAACTTATAATTCGATTGGAGATTTTTTTTCTGCTATTGTTGGAAAAAGATATGGTAAAATAAAATATATGGGTGGAAAAAAATCTTTTGAAGGCAGTGCTGCTTGTTTTATATCTTGCTTCATAGTTGGACTTCTAATTTTTAACCCTTTGATTGCGATGATAGGAGCAATTGCGGCGACATTTGCAGAAGGCTTTCTGATTAGGATAAATGATAATCTATCAATTCCAATTCTATCTGGGGCCGTTCTCACCCTTGTATCCTTACTTTAAGAAATTCATAAATTGTTGAGAGATCAATCTCGAATGCAGCAACTGGCATTTCTAATTTAAAGTTATACAAAACCTCCGGAGAAATTTCTCCCATTTTGCCTATGTTTATCCCATCAATTTCTATTGAGCACGATCTCCCATTGATGAAGGAAGGATAATCTTCGTCTTTAACATCAAATTTTAGTCCAAATGAAGAGAGAAATCCACTAAATACTGCTTTTATTTCGGTGAAACTTGCTTTTGGATGGCAAATTGTACAAGCAAGACTCTGGCGTTCAATTAAACTTTGATCAGGCACTATTATCCCTACTTCGAATATGTTTTGTGGATATTCATACTGTGCATTATTAACAAGTGTTTTTAATAATAAAGGAAGGATCGAACATCTTACTGTATCAAATTCAGTATTAACAGCATTCCTAGTTTTGACAAGATTCTTTTTATTATCAAGCATTTTTTTAATTAAAACATCTTCATTAGATAAAACATAATTTTTAACTTCAATGAAATTAAATCCAACAAGTAGTTCTTCAACTTTTCTAATGAATACTTCAATAGGATTTTCTTGACCGATAGTTGCAATTTCAGGGATTTCAGGTGTGAAATTTTCAAAACCGTAAGATATTGATATATCTTCAACTAAATCGATTGGATGTAGTATATCTGCCCTGTAAGCAGGTATTTCAACTATAAGTTTATTTTTGGATTTTGATTTTATTCCGTACCCCATCTTCATAAGTAAATCAGCAGTTTCATTTTCATTTATCTGCAGTCCCAAAACTTTATTTGAGTAATTAATATCCAAAGCCATAGTCTCTCTATCAAGATTTGGGTAAATCCAATCTTTACCTTCATCATTTAATTTAAAAGAGTGTATTTCACCGCCCCTAATGAAAAGCCCCATCAAAATTATATTTAATCCATATTCAATGCTTTTTTTGTGAGTGCCAGTGATGTCAATGAAAAGATTTTTTGTTGTTTCTGTTACTTTTGTATTATTTCCGTTTATTATGGGCGGCATGGAAAGAACTTCATTATTACTGTCTAGCCATATAGGGCATTCTTCAAAACCGGATAAGAGATGTGCATATGCAACTCCTTTTGGGTGAATTTTTAGTATCTCGTCAATACTAATTTTTTTATCAAATTCCAAAGGAATAAAAGAAAAATCTCGTGACATAGTTGTATACTTAATAGGAAATTTAATTTTATCCAGATCATGTACCCCTATTGCTACTTTTTTTCTATTTCTTCCATGTGTTATATGAAGTTTTTCTTGAATTTGCATTAATGATTTTATTGTATTATCATCAAATTTAATTCCTTTAACAATTGCGCCAATTGCATATGGCCTAACTGATTTTACTTTTGAATCTACTTTCCCTTCATAATTGGATTTAATAACTTTAAAGTCTATAGGCCCTTTTGATATTCCCATGAATCCTTTTAATGCATTAGTAAATCCTTCTATTGAAAGCATATCCGGCCTATCCGGGAACACTTCTACAATTATTTCTGGATTTACAGTTTCAAGATCTGTACCAATCATAGAAATTCTGTCACTTAATATTTTATCATCGACAGTTTTTCCAAGTAAAGTTAAGAATTCATTTTTATCGAAATTAACAGTTGGCATCTAATCATCCTTTTATCCAAATAGGTAATTTTTTCATCATGTCAATATCATTTGTATATTTTTGTCTAATATCTGTCAGTCCATAATATTCCATGATAAGTCTACCGAATCCTGGGCCCCAGGCAAGAACAGGGACGTCTTTTCCTAAGAGAGGTACAACAACTTCAGGTCTGAATATTCCAGCACCTAATAGTTCTACCCATTCTCCTTTGTTTTTATTATAAATATCTACTTCAATACTCGGTTCAGTATATGGGAAATACGCAGGCCTAAATCTTATTTTAGAATGGCCCATCTTATTAAGGAAACGTTTAAGGTACCCAAGAAGATGTTTGAAATTAGCGTCTTCATCAACTACAATCCCATCAGTTTGATAGAACTCAAATAAGTGTTTCCAATCAAGCTTTTCATTACGAAATACTTTACCAACTGAGAAAAATTTTGCAGGTAAATCATCTGGTTTTAGCGTACTCAAAGTTCTCACAGAAAGAGAAGTTGTATGGGTTCTCAAAACGTATTCTTCGCTTATTTTTTTATCCCAATTATACCCCCAACCATTTGAATTGATATCTCCTCCATGTTCATGCATTGCAGAGATTTTTTTGGAGAGTTCAGGATCAATTCCTCCAAATCTTGGAGAGTCTATAAAAAAAGTATCCTGCATATCTCTAGCTGGATGATCTTGAGGTTGAAAGAGTGCATCAAAAACCCAGAAAGATGTATCAATAATCGGTCCTGACATTTCTTTAAATCCCATTTCTAGCCATATTTTTCTTATATATTCAATTGCCTGGTTCACAAAATGTTTTCTTGAAGGATATAATACATTGACATCAGCATAAATATCAAATTTTTTGAAATTAATATTTTTCCAGTTTTCACTTTTTAGTATATCAGGAGTTAACTCAGATATCTCGTCAATAATTTCTATACCTTTAGAAATCTCATCTTTACCAAGATCTGTAAGGTATACTTTTCTTAAAATATCTAATTTTTTTTCAACAAGTTTTCTCTTAATGAGGGTATTAACGATATCATTTGAGATTTCCTTACCTTCAGAAATATTTTCCAATGCAATTTCTTCAGGCGTATTCTCATTTAATGCTCTTTTACCCTTATCAGTCAAAGAAAATGAAAGTGAATTATTTAATTTTTCTATATTAATCCAACCATTCTTTTTGGACATTCCAATTGCAATATTTTTTTCTTCTTCCGAGATACCAATTTGATTTAAAGGAATTCTATTATGTATGCCCCTAATAAAAATTTTCTCTATCAAGCCATTATCTAAACTATTTTTACCTTCATTTGTTAAAATCAAATGATAAACATCTTTCTCCTCAACTTTGACTAAATTTTTGCTTGATAGGTAAAGTAAAGTCCTCATTACCGCAACTTCAGGTAATTCAGATATTTTTGCAATTTCACTAGGTGTAGATTCTCCATCTAGTTCTCCCAATGATTTTAGAATAACTTTTTCTTGCCTTGAAAGCATATATTCACTTCTTAGTTTTCTTAAATTCAATAATGCATGGCCCGCCTTCTTTAAATTGGGGTTTGTATTCCCATTTTTTTGATTCGCCGGATTTTGACATTTCCATTGCACCCAGTACTGACATTGCCCTAAGACATGCTAATTTTTCTACTTTATCTTCTTTAACTAACATGTTACAGTGTTCATTATAAGGACACTTAAATACGGTGTAAACAAAATTCTCAGAATCCCCTTCAATTTTGTGATCTTTAATATCCATGAACCCAGTCTTTGAAACTTCCTCTACATACATTTTTGCGGCATCAAATCCTTCAAGATCATATTTAAACTCAGCCCCCAATTCTTTCCATTTTGCTATAAAAGGCCTAATTGAAATAATAATCCATTGTCTATAGAATGCTTCAGGTTTTCCAAAAAAACTATTTGCTGTTTTTTCTATCCCATATACCCATGCGTTCATAACACTCATTACGGAATCTATTTTCTTTTCCTGTTCTTTGCATTCTTCGTTCACCTAAAATCACCTTCTAATCTGCATAAGGGATGAATAAATGTTTATAAATCTTTTCTAAATTATTATATTAAATAGTCATGCACAGGAAAGTTTAAAAAAAACCATTAGATTGGATATATAGTTGATTTTATGATAGGAAGAAATACTCACATGGTTCAATGCAGAATGGGCGGAGGTATGGGACTCGGGGGTGGATTAGCTCAAAGAGGAACCTTTGCAGATGCAGGTAGAGATATAATAGCAATAGCCATGAGCCCAGGGAGAAGACATATTACAAAACCGATATGTGAGATTACATATGCTATGAGAGAAGCAGGTATAAAGACAAGTGTTATGGTTTTAAATGCTGGAAATGGTGTGCCACCGGAAGCGCCATCCTCAGGAGTTAGTGTTTTATTTGGACTTGAAGAAAAAGAAATTGAGATAATAAACGATTTTAAATTAGGCATAATACATTTAGGTAATATAAGAACCCATATTATTTACAAGGCCAAGTTTATTCTAGATCTTGCGCCATTAGACGCTATAATAGCATGCCAAGCTCCAATAACTTTTGAAGATTTAGAAAAAATAGGCGTAAAGACAATAAAAAATGAAAATGGGACTACAAAAGGTAGAGTAGTAGATATTATAAGTGGCATAATAAGGGGTCAAAGCTGCCCTCAAGAAAAACTTGATGAAATTATTTCTAAAGTAAAAAAGAACATACAACATGATAGCAATAGTATTCGATAAATCTGGAACTCTTATTGATACCAATAGAGTATCAAAAGATTTAGAAAAAAATGAATTTCATTTTTACAAATCATGTATAGAGATAATTGAAACTAATCCACATCTTTTTTTAGTTACAATATCTACAGATCCCCGATATACTTTTTTGTTAGAAGATCCAAACAAAAGTTTAGCCCAATCAATTAAAGATTTGAAGATTGGATATGAAGTAGTATTTAAAGGTCCAAAAGCTATAATTGATAAAAAGAATATTCTAAATTGGGCCGAAAAAGTTACTATTAAAGAAGTTAATGACACCTTAAAGAAATTAAAAAAACAATTTGATGTATGTACTCTTGTTGGATGCGGTTTTGTAGGAGATTCGGAAAAAGAAAAAATAACACATCTTGTTTCTTCTTCAGGTAAAATAAAGGCTGGCGTATTTGAATTATTTGATTTTCTAGATTCTGAAGGAATGGATATCTACTTAGCAACTGGAGATAATCCATGTTCAGTTTATCCACTAGCAAAAAGATTAGGCCTACATGAAAATTTTGTTTTCCCACAAGTAGACCCCGAGGGTAAAAGAAAGATAATTTCTAATTTAAAAAAAATCTATGAACAGGTAATCATGGTAGGGGATGACATAAACGACAAAGGTGCTTTCGAAGAAGCAGACTTAAGTTTCTTAATACTAGAAATCGAAGCAGAAAGAAAAAATGAATTAAAAAATATTGTTAATTATACAGTGAGTGAACCGCTCGAGATAAAAAACATATTAGAGAATTTTAAGATTTAGAAGTACTTGTCCAGAGTATTCTGTTTTAAAGTGTTTTCTAATGCAAACTCCATTCTCTCAATTCCTTTCTCAACCCTTAGTTCAGAAAAATCATATTTATCGCACAATAATTTAATTATTTTATCTTTAATTGGTTTCTGGAAAGAAATTTTGTATTTATCTGTTATTTCTGGATTCAAAAAAAGTTCTGAAATTTCTTGAAACTCTCCATATTCTTTAAATTTACCTGATTTCACAATATCTATGGCTTTTTTTGGACCAATTCCTTTTATTCCCCCAGGATTATAGTCAGTTCCAATTAGTATTGCAACTTGAATTATTTCTTCTCTTGATAATTGAAGATTATTCAGAACATCTTTAGATTGTATTATCTCTGGCACAACATCAACGAATAAATCCTTTCCTGGTATTTTTCTTTTACCTGTTATTGTAAGATTTCTTACTAAAGTTGGTGCGCCAAATAAAATTGAATCGTAGTCTTGCGATGCAGATAGATCAGCGTCACCTCTTAAAGCAATGTATGCTGCTTGGGCCTCTCCTTCAGAAGGGGCTTCTATAAAAGGTATACCCATTGAATTCAAAAGATCCTTAGAACTATCTATCATGCCCAATTTCAAGGAAGAAGTCATTTGAGAGTATTTTTTGGCCTCTACAAAATCGCCTCTAGCCTTAGCATCGATATACTTTTCTCTTGCTTCTTCTTTGATTTCTTTTCTTTTTTCGATTGTTTGGAATTTTAATTCAGGAGGTTTACCATCAAATACATATATTGGCCTAATACCTTGTTCAATTAAATTTACAGTTCTGTAAAAAAGACCAGATAAATGAGAAGAGACCTCGCCTCTAGAGTTTTTTAGTGGGGTTCCATCTCTCTGTCTTATTATTGACAAAAATTGGTATAGAGCATTATAAGCATCTATAGCTACTCTTTTACCTTTAAGATCAGAAATTTCAATTCTTTGCTTAGGAACTATTTCACCTAAGTTCACACCCATAAGGCTAATCCCTTATAACTGTTATTGGTATGACGCCATTTTTCATTTCTTCTTGAGCTATTCTGATAGGATCTATATTAGATGTCTCAATTAATATAGGTGCCCCAAGAGAGATTTGAAGGGCTCTTGCCCCAATAATTCTTACTTTTTCGTATTTTGTGTAATTCAACGACTCCACCATTCATGCATGATGATAAAGGGATTATAAATTTTATTGTTATAAATAAAATTGGAGCAGATTTTTCTAAAAGAAAAGTTTATTCCCCTATAGTACTTTCGCCTTTTTTTATCTTTTCAATGATATTGTTGAATAGTTTAATGAACTTTTCCCTATCCTCTGCATTGTAGGTTTGCATTATACTAATATGTATAGCTAGAACTTTTTCTAATACTTGTATGTGCTCATCAGCAGTTTTTATTGATTCAATTAAGTCTCTAGTTTTACGAAGAAGAACATGCTGTGCATATGAGAGTTTTGTTGCAACAAAGTATACCTTTGCCATACCAATTCTTCTGTAATCCACCAAACCAATAGCCCTCATTATTTCAAGATATTTAACAGCGGTGGCCCTAGACATATTTAGATTATCTGCAATCTCTGAAGGAGTAGCACCTATTTTCACACCCTTAAGATATTCTATAATGGCCTCTTCGGCATTTTCTTCCATTGATGCTCACCATCATTATCTCTAACGTTAATATATATAAATGTTACTACTATCACTATTCAAAAAATCCCTTTTTATTTAAATCAATAATAAAAAAATACTTTCTCATTGAATTTCATTTCTTATAGTAATGACAAGATTATTTTTATTTGTAGACTTCATTTATTATGAAAGAGTTTCAAGAAATAGTATAATAGTTAATAAATATATCTTGATGTTAAACATAATAATAGACATTGAAGTTCAACCATATTGAATTAAATATTAAAATTCATTATTTCTAATAATAATTAAATTATTATAATGCAATAAGTAGAAAGATTTATATATTATTGATTTACAATATTAACTAATAGTGGTAAAAATGAAGAAAAAATCAAAATCAATCGTGTCAATAGCATTGATGATTCCTCTGGTGGTATTGGATATATTATTTAATGGACAAAAGTCAAAATCATCAAAAGTAGTTTTCTAATCTTTAATTTTTATAATTACCCTTACCATATGATTTCCTATTGGGCAATCTATTTTCTCTTTAATCGATAAAATATTATATTTATCCCCTATTTTAATCCCATCTGGAATACAAAAATCATGATGTGGACAGGATTCATTACAAGAAAATGAAAATATTCCAGTTGATCCTTCTATCGCATATTTTTTTGGAATTGCTGCGTCTATAGATGATTCTGTCACTTCAACTATTTTAACACCTGAATCGTGAATAGGGCATTGATGTTCGATACTTCTTACAGAAGATACTGTATATATCCTACCAACTTTAAGATTTTCAACACAGGTTTTATAGAATCTGCATTCTTTGCATTCTTTATCTCCTTTACCTGCTACAAAAGTAAATCCTGATTTAGCAAGATTTTTTGGGAGAAGAGTAAGAATCAATCTATTACCCCTGTAACTTTTGCAAGCTTAGTTGCAGCCATTTCTGTTAGGCCACTTTCACCAAGTATAGTGTATCTATCCCTGATCTTATGTGCGATTGTGAGTGCATTTATTATTTCTTTGTCAGAAACTCCCAGTTCTTCTGCTGTTGTTGGGGCTTTAATCTTTTCAAGTGCTTCTTTTATGGTCTTATATTTGTCTTCTCTATGTAAATACATAGTCATTATAGACCCAACACCGCACTGTTCGCCATGCATTGCTGGTTTTTCGGCAATCATGTCAAGAGCATGAGAAAATGCGTGTTCTGCGCCTGAAGCAGGCCTAGAAGATCCTGCAATGCTCATCGCGACACCAGAAGATATAAGGCCTTTAAGGACCTTCCTAGCAGATTCCTCTAAACCTTCTTTTATTACGTCTGCGTTATCGATAGTAACTTTTGCACTCATTGAGGATAATGAAGCCGCATGTTCACTATAATATTCACCTTTCAATTTATGAGCTAATTGCCAATCGAGTACGGCAGTGTAGTTAGATATAAGATCTGCACAACCTGAGGCTATGAATCTATAAGGGGCTTGAGAAACTATTTTAGTATCAGCAATTATAGCTATTGGCGGATGTGCTTCTACGGATAATTTTTTTTCCCCATCACGGATGGAAGCTCTTGAAGATGCAATACCATCGTGGGATGCAACTGTTGGATAACTAATAAATGGAACAGAAACATTAAAAGCCGCTAATTTTCCAACGTCTATTACGGATCCCCCACCAATAGAAACAACAATATCATATTTTTCTTTTTTGATGATGTCTCCAACTGAGTTAACTTGGTCCATAGTTGGACTTGTGATTTCAAAATGATCACAATTTAGATCGTCCGTAACTTTTTTCCCAACAATGCCCCTAGTTACTTTATCATCGAGAACTATTGGATTTTTATATCCTAATTTTTCAATTGTAGGTTTAACTGAGCCCCATAGGTCTGAACCCATTACAACCATTCTTGATAAATTAATAATATGAATAGGATTATCCATAAAAACTAGTGTTAAATAGTCTTAATAAATCTTTTGAATTATAGAAGGGCAGGTAAAAGAGTGTCTCTTACCCCGGGCCCAAATCCTAGAATAAATACAATTACTTTTAGAGATAAATAGAAGTTCTCCATCATTAATGTGCTAATCCTAAATTTAAGCCCTAAGATAGAAATCTCTTTTTCTTTAAAAGTTACTTTTTCTTCTTTGTATAGATTATCAAGAAGATAAACAACTACAAGTATCAATGCCAATTTTAATGGGACCATTATTATAGCGTTGCCAGAAAGGTCTATTAAAAAAAGAGGCAATAGATGTTCCTCGCCGAAACCAAAATAATTAATTGCATAGAAGGTAGCACATCCATCCAAAAGATGGCCGAATATCATAGCTATATTCTCAAACTCCCTGATTGGCCTGTATATTATTGGAGAAAACAGGTAAACTGCAGCTGTTATGGATAATGCCATTAAAGGGGGTATGATTAGCCTAGATGGAAAATTAATGTAATTGGATAGATTGTATAACAAATATATCAGAGGTATACATCCAACTATTAAAGGAAGTTTCCAGTATGCAATGATATCTTTTTTTTCTAGTTCATATCCAATTAAGATAAAGAAAAATGCCAGAACGAATGAAACTATATAGACCCCAGGAGTTATACTCCAAAGTTTTGATCTTGGGAAAAACTCTACATCAGTTAATACCCTAATAGCTATAGCAGTGATCATATAAGGAGAAATTGTGATAACAAAATATTTGTCGATCTTGATTTTATTGAAAAGAAATCTCAATGCGACAAACATCAAGATGAAAAGGATGCCTATGTATATCACATAGTCAATTGGCTGGTATACGCCCATGAGAACCCTGAATAAGTTTAATTAAAAAGGTTTATGGTTTCTGCCTCAAAACATCTACCATTTTCTGGTAGATTTCCTTCTCTTTTCCGTTCGTAGTTTTGGATAGTCTTTCAACAATTAATTCTGGAGTGCTCTTACCTGCTTTATAGAAAACCGGTTGCCTATCAACTATTAAATCCAGTGACTCATCTAAACCCTTTGCTTCGATTCCGTCTACCCTCATATCTTCAGGCAATTTACCTTCAATTGATTTAATCGATGAAATAATATCCTCACCAAGATGGGTAACTATAACACATAGTGTATTTGAGTTTCTCAAAAAATTAAGGAACGTTCCAATTATCTTTGCTGCCGATCCTGGTTCTGTAATTGCCTCCAATTCATCGACTAAAAGTAGTCTCTTTTTTTCTTCAATTGCAAGAGGAACTAATCTTTTAAGGCTTGTTTCAAATGCGCCCCTAGACTCACCCCTGTGCTTAGATAAGAAACCTATCTCGTCAAATATAGAGGTATAAGAATCCTCTGCGGGCACTAAAAAACCCATCTGGAATAATATCTGGATATTTAATATCAATTTTAATAATGTAGTTTTACCACCAGAATTTGCTCCAGTAAGAATAACAACATCTTCATTACCACTCATCTGATCATTTGTTGTACCTATTTTGTAACTGATTGGGATAGGATTTTGAATCAATACATTTTTGCCTTTTCTAAAGCTCAATCCCCTTTCCGATATTTTTGGCATTAGAAGGTTCTTTTCAACTGCAAATTTACCCATAGCAACAAAAAAGTCGATGTCATAGGATTCTTCAATCCTCTGATTTAAGAAATCCCATAATTCAGCTATATCCATCATTTCTTTTTTTATTTCAAATTCCCTTTTTGATATTTCCTTTTTGATGTTTTCTTTAATTTCAAAAATTTCATTCCTATTTGCTTCTATAGGGAATGATACTTCTTCAGGAAATATTTCTGAAACATCCAAACCTGTTTTTTGTTTTAATAATTCAACAGATTCCTTTAGAATTTTTCTATAAGCTTCCTCAAGCTGTTTTGGGATATAAGTTTGGAAAGCTTTAAGCGGATCTGAATGTTTTATATCTGAAAGCATTGAGAGTATGTCCTTGCCGGCTATACCTATATCCTGACTTTCTATTATTTTTGAGAATCTTTCGTTGATATCTTTTTCAATAGTTTTGACCATTTCCTCTAGGTTAAGGGCTTCTTTCAGTTTGTTTAGCCTTTCGTCTGGAAAATTACCTTGAGAAAACGACTCTATCCTATCAGAAATTTTTTGAAGCTTTTCAACATACTCAGACAATCTAGTGCCGTCATCAATAGATATGCCTCTGCTACTTTTAATTTCAAGTAAAACTTTGTATAGATTCAAAATAGTCTTGATTTTCAGAGCATTATCTATAAATCGCTCAATATAAAGTTCTGGAACAATATTTCTAATTGAGAAATCCTCAACATTTAACGAAAAATCAGAAATCTCAGAAATAGTATCATAGAGGGAAGAATCTTTTCCATAGACGTAAAATATCAAAGGATAATCATCTCTAATACCCCTAATCTCATTAGGGGAAGAGATGTATATAGAATCATAATATTCAGATTTTGTTTTAAGGGATATTTCCTCATCGTCTGTAATCAAAACTCTGTCCCTAAATTTCTTTAGTGATGGTATTTTAAGGTCAGATATGCCACCTAGATATTCTGTAATCTTAGTTAATTCTTCTTGGGTAAGGCCTTCAACAAATTTTTTTGATTTGTCACAATAGTTTAGTCTTTTTGAGATTAATTCCTTGTCTCTTAATGGCATGTAAAGATTGAATCTGTTTTTTGAGCGCTCTGTTTTGGGGTATGATACTAGGATAGATATCATGTCTTCATATATTTCCCAAGCGTCGCCAAAAAGGACTTCTTCATATTTCTTGCCCGTATTATGCTCAAAGGTCTCCTTTTGTATCTGCAATACCTTCTTTTTACCAAATCCAGGGATCTTTAACAGTTTTTCAAGCTCTAACTTATCAAGTATACTCTTCAATTCTTCTTCAGAGTAGTACTCCAAAGCCTTTTCTAGCCCCTTCTCCCCTAGGATTTGGTTAAGATCCATTATTTTTTGTACCCCCTTGCAAATTCACCGTTTACACCCAATACACCCTCGTTGAATTTAAAGAGGTCGTCATTAGCTGTTTCTAAAGTGTCAGCTTTTTTTTGATCTGTAATTACTGCACCATGAGGCACATATTTTTTATTCTTAATTTTAACTCCAACTACAATGGCCCCGTGCCCAATGAAACACTCATTTCCAATCTCAGAACTATGAACAACCGCCCTAAAGCCAATAAATGAGTTATCCCCAATCTTTATTGGGCCATGAATTACAGCGCCGTGCGCTATTGAAGATTTTTTTCCAATTTCTACTGATGTGTGCTCAAGTGCATGGACAATCACGCCGTCCTGCAAATTAGTTTCATCACCTATAATTATTGGAGTTCCTTCATCGGCCCTCAAAGAAACAAAAGGAGCAACATATACTCCTTTTCCTATTCTGACATCACCAATAATTGAGGCCATTTCGTCACAAAAGCTTTCTTTCCCTACATCGGGAAATGTACACTCCTTATTAAAGGAGCAAGAAGGATTTTCTTTTAGTACCATATATTCACCTAAAAGTTTTATTATATTTAAAAGATATGTAACAAGCACCTTCCTTCGAAACCATGCACGGTCCCTTGGGACTCTGGGGAGTACAATTATTTCCAAATAATGGACATTCATTAGGATTTTTTTCTGCCCTTAATACTTCAGGACAACTGCATCCCTTCTCTTCAGGGATATCTTCTATCTCAATATTAAATACTTTGTATGCATCCTTATTGGCAAACTCCTTTTTCAAGGATAATCCAGACCCAGGTATGATTGGGAATCCTCTCCACCTGATATCGCATGGTTCAAATACCTTTTCCATAAGTTGTTGAGCTTTAATATTACCTTCCAATCGTACGCCACGCACATATTCATTTTCTACTTCTGCCCTTTTTTCCTTAATTTGTTTTAATACCATATATATCCCCATTAGTATATCATTTGGTTCAAATCCACAAATAACTTGGGGGACATTGAATTTATTGGATATGTGCTCGTATGGTTTTGTCCCAATTATTGTTGAAACGTGCCCAGGATCTATAAACCCAGAGAGATTTATTTTACCACTGCTAAGTAATAAATCCATTGCTGGTGGAACTACTCTATGGGCAGATAGTACATAAAAATTATCAGGAGAATTAAGAACTGCAACTGCAGTTGTTGGGCAAGTAGTTTCAAACCCTATTGCAAAATGAACTACCTTCATTCTAGGATTAGAAATTGCTAAATTAATTGCGTCGTTGATACTATAAACAATCCTTATATCGAGCCCAGAAGCCTTTGCATCGGATAGTGAACGCTTTGATGGAACCCTTACCATATCCCCAAAAGTAGTTATAACCGCGCCTTTTTCAGCTACCTTAACAGCCGCTTCTATTTCTCCTTGTGTTGTGACACAAACTGGGCACCCAGGCCCAGAAACAACTTGGATATTTTTTGGCAATAGAGCCCGGATACCGTAATGTGTAATCACGTGCTCATGCGTTCCACAGACATGGCAGAGCTTTATCTCATCAAGGTCTTTAGCCATTGCTTCTATTTTTTTTATTAGTATATCAGAAGCAATTCGATCTTTATATAAATCCACTAGTAATCCTCCTCTGATTTAAGGAGCTGCTTCCATATATCCAATGACTCTAAAGCGTCCTTTTCGTCCATTTTTTCAATAGCAAATCCTGTGTGGACAATTACATAATCTCCTATTTTAGCGTCAACGAGGTCAAGCCTTACCTCCCTTTTGACGCCATTAAAATCAACGATTCCAATGCTACCTTCTATTTCGATTACCTTACCTGGAACTGCAAGACACATGATTCTACCTCATTATATGCATTAAAAAATCTTTCTTTAAAATAGATTTTCTAAACTATGCCAATCCTATAAGAGATATTATTAAATGTTTCTGATATTCTTATTTAATTTATTAATTTTATTTAATAGTAAATCATTAAAAAGGATATATATCCATTACAATTATTTTTTTATTTATTATATTCTAAAACATATAACATTATATACTTTTATTACTAAATAATGGCAGCAACATTTAATGATGTTGAAAAGGTGGATATTATGGAAGAAGAACACAAGGAACAGATACACATGCCATTGATAGGTGATGATGCACCTAGATTCAAGGCAAGGACAACTATGGGAGAAATAAATTTCCCAGAAGACTATAAGGATAAATGGGTAATATTGTTCAGCCATCCCGCTGATTTTACACCTGTATGCACAACTGAATTTATGACATTTGCATCTATGCAGAAAGATTTCCAGAAAATGAATTGTGAGTTGATAGGATTATCTATCGATAGTATTTATGCCCATATAGCTTGGCTGAGGACGATCAAAGAAAAAATTGAATATAAGGGCATGAAGAATGTAGAAGTGAACTTCCCCCTCATAGAAGACTTACGTATGGATGTTGCAAAGAAGTTTGGGATGGTCCAACCAAATGCTTCCACCACTCAGGCAGTAAGAGCAGTTTTCATAATTGACCCAAAAGCAAAAATTAGGGCAATTCTTTACTATCCTTTGTCAAATGGTAGAAACATGGACGAAATCAAGAGACTTCTTACTGCAATGCAGAAATCTGACAAAGAGCAGATCGCTACCCCAGCAAATTGGCAACCCGGCGATGATGTTATAATACCTCCACCAGGCTCTTGTGGAACTGCAAAAGAAAGAATTGAAAAGAAGGAAGAGGGTAAATACTGCCTTGACTGGTTTATGTGTTTTAGAAAAGCAAAATAATTTTATTTTATATTTTATATAACTTTAATAAATCAACTTAATATATTTACTAATGTTATATGGCGTTGTAATATATCAAGAAATCAACGAATAATTTTATCTAAGAAAAAAGTTGTAATATAAAAATAAAATAAATTTATTCTTGCTGATTTTCTTTGACTATCTTTAGTATCTTGTCAATTGGGAGTGTCTTTGTAGTTTTACAATAAACATCAAGGTATGCAAGATAGATGTCCCAGTTGGCGTTTCTCCGTTCCTCCCAGACTACTCGGTCGCAGTATATTGCCGGATAATATTGGCCTGATGTGTTTGTTGTTATAGGGAACTCCTGCTTGGTATTAAGGTTGTAGCCGTAGATGTCGTAGTTGCCGTTTCTCTCGTCATACCAGACGACGATGTCGCCGTATATGGCTGGATAATGTTGGGCTGATGCGTCTGTTGTTATCCTCTCTTCAGATAAAGCCTTTGTTCCAAGAACTATAGAAAAATTAGCTAATGTAAAAATTGAAATAATCAAAAATACAGAAACTAAAGTAACACTTCCTTTTTTCATTTTAGATCACCGATATAGTTAGCCAAAATAGCTCTTGAGAAATATTTAAACTTATGCCTAACTCGATTAATGCTTTTGTCCGTGAACATACATCATAGTTTATTAAGTAAAACTTAATGATTTTACTAATGTTATGGAGCGTTGTAATATAATCCAGAACGAGTACACTTGCCTTATATTACAAGCGTTATATTGGATAAACTTCTTTCCCTAATTCTTTCCATATTTTTATAAATATATAAAAATAAGAATTATCAGTGATTGTTTGGAAAAGGTAGTATACGAACACGTTGAAGTTGAGAAGATGCTCCACCGGCTAGATGTCTGGTTTTTGCCTTTCAGATGGGGTTCCAATATATACCGGGGATGCGAGCATGACTGCATCTACTGCAATGCCAGGTATACCCACGAATATCTAGGAATGCAGGAGGGGGAATTCTCCCACAAGATCATGGTGAAGGACAATGCGGCCATAGCTTTGGACAAAGAGTTCTCCAAGGAAAAGTGGAACAAGAACCTTACTGTAAACGTCTCAACTGTATCTGACCCATACCAGCCTGCAGAAAAAGAGTTTGGCAATACAAGGAAAGTATTGGAAGTATTTCTGAAGCACCACAACGCACTCTTAGTCACGACAAAATCAGACCTCGTTTTAAAAGATATTGATGTCTTGCAAGAAATAGCTAAAACAGGGTTTCTAAATGTCTGTATGACGGTAACAACACTAGATCAAGAGCTAAGCAGTAAGATTGAGCCAAGGGTTCCCACAGTAGAGAAGAGATTAGAGGCAATTAGAAAATTAAAGGGCGCAGGCATTACAGTAGGTGTGACAGCCATTCCAGTGCTGCCATATATCTCAGACGATGAAGAAACTCTAGAAGGGATGATAAAAACATTCTCTGAATTGGGAGTTGACTATGTGATAGTTGATGTCCTAAACTATAAAGGAGAAACTAGACAGCGCATGACTAAATTCTTGGAATCAAATTATCCATCCTTAATCCCAAAATACGAAGCACTCTACCAAACTGACTACTGTGATAAGGAGTATTCCAAAAACTTTAGAAAAATTACAAACAGGCTTGTGAAGAAGTATGGCGTTGATCACTATGATAAGATGTACTCCTACAGAAAGAATAAAGATGCCAAATGAGAAGTATTCTAATGATTAATTCCTAGAATAAATTATTTTTCAAGTATAGCCAATTCATAATTTATTAAGTTAAGCTGAACAATTTTACTAATATTATATTATAGATAAAAATATTTTATATTTACTTTTCTTGAAAAATATCTAAGTATAGTATTTCAATATTCTTATATATGTGGAAATCAATAATCGTTGTGGGACTATTATGCAAAAAGAAGTACTTAAAGCATCGGTAAGTTGGCAAAAGGACATGGAATATTTGGCCAAAGACAGTGTTGGTCATGAAATTGTTTTCGGAGCTTCGAAAGCATTTGGAGGAAGCGGTGATTATCCCATCCCGCTAGAAGGATTACTCTCTACACTAGGCGCATGTATAGCCGTAAATAGCCAAATTCTACTGAGGCAACAGGGGAAAGATTACACATATTTTGATGTAAAGATTGAGGGAACTAGAAAAGTGGAACTCCCAAAAATATTTGATAAGATACATGCAAAAATAAAAATAAAGGGCAATCTTGAAAAAGAAACAGTTGAAGTAGTCATAAGAGAAGTTATGACTAAAGTCTGCCCAATAGCTGTTATATTAGGGATGACATCTGACCTAACGTGGGAGTATAGTATGGAAAAATAATCTCTTTTTCTTTTTTGTATATCAAATTTTAACTATTAAGGATAATTTATTTATTTTGTGTTTCTTATTTAAGAATAAGAATATAAAGAAAAATAAAAGATGATTTTCATGAAGAAATGGTATGAGGAATTGTTTGAAAATTATGCAGAAACTTATGAAACTGAAGTATATACTAAAGGTACAATAGGCGAGATAGATTTTATTGAAAAGGAAATAAAACACGATAAATCAAAAAAAATTTTAGATATTGGATGTGGAACGGGCAGGCATTCGATAGAACTTGCCAAAAGAGGATATAATGTAACTGGTATTGATCTATCAGAGTGCATGCTAGAAATGGCAAAACAAAAAGCCAAAGAAGCTAAAGTTAAAGTTGAGTTCATTAAGGCAGATGCGAGATATTTAAAATTTGAAAAAGAATTTGATCTTGCTCTTATAATATGTGAAGGTGGATTCTGCTTAATGGAAACAGATGAAATGAACTATATGGTTCTACAAAGTGCTAGTAGATCTCTAAAACAAGAAGGAAAATTGATACTTAATACGTTAAATGGACTTTTCCCTTTATTCCATTCTGTTAAAGATTTTATTAATTCTAACTCAGTTGACGGAAAAAGTCAAGAAAATACATTCGACTTAATGACATTTAGAGAAAAATCAATAATAGAGGTTACTGATGACGATGGAAATATTAAAAAAATTAAGTGTGATGAAAGGTACTATGTTCCCTCAGAAATTACATGGTTATTAAAATCTCTAGGATTTAAAAAAGTAGACATATATGGTTGTAAATTAGGCGCATTTAGTAGAGATGACAAATTAACAAATGAAGATTACCAAATGTTAGTAATTGCTGAATATTGATTAGAAATAAATATTTCCGATAAATTTAAAAATAGAAAAATATGGCATAATTCAAGGGGAAGGTATAAAATTACAGCCATATCGCCAGTATGCTTTTTATTTATATCTTCTCCTTAAATCATTTCTTCAAAATCTTTAAATATAAATTAAAGCTTGCTTATTCATGAAAATTTGTGTTATTACTGATATTCATGGACATAAAAGTTCTCTAAAAAAATTATTTGATTATATCAATATTAAAGAGTTCAATCTTTTACTTTGCTGTGGGGACATCACTTCTTTTGGAGGAAAGCGAGAAGCTAAAGAAGTATTGGATTTAATTCCGCATATTCAATTCTACACCTTATTTGGAAATTGTGACACATCGGAAGTGAAAGATTATATCGGCTCGAATAATATTTCGATTCATGAAAGAGAGGTTAAAATTCAAAATTATACGTTGGGTGGTTTTGGAGGGGCTAATATTTCTCCTTTTGGTACTCCTTCTGAATACTCAGAAGAACAGTTAATTGCGGGACTTTCAAAATTGTCTTACAAAAATATGATTCTAGTTACTCATGCCCCCCCATATGGAACTAAATTAGATAGAATTGGGAATGGCAAACATATAGGTAGCACATCAGTTAGAGATATTATTGAAAGAAAACAGCCGCTTGTTGCTCTTTCTGGTCATGTCCATGAATCTAGATCCATAGATGTTATAGGAGTTACTAAATTATTGAATCCAGGTGCTTTAAAAGATGGTTATTTTGGGATAGTTGAATTAGTTAATAATCAAGTAAAAGTAGAATTAAAAGAATTAGATTGAATATATTTAAATATAAGTAAAATAAATTACTTACATGATTTACCAGATTCTTATTGGAATTGTTATTTTAATAGCTGTTCTCTTAGTAATCTACTTCTTTTTCCCTTTAGGTCAAAAAGGCATACCCAAAGAGCCGGCAAAAAGGCCAACACAAAAGTCGACACCTAAATCCGCTCCATATTACTCCGAAGGTGAAGTAATAGTAGATGATGAACTTTATGGAATGAAAATGATTTGGGATGCTTATGAAGATAGAGTTGAAAATTTTATTAAATACCTTGAAACATCCGCTTCTGTTAAAGATCCCAAGATAATAAGTACTTTCCAAGATTTAGAAGGAGAATATGTAAAAGTGAAAGAAAGACTTAGACCATTCTTAAGAGATCATATGATGAAAAGAATGGATGAGAGAATTTTACATGCGAGAGACCTTATCAATAAAAAATTTAGGTACTAATTTATTTATAAAATAACATAAGGTTTTAATATTTATAATAAATAAATTATTCAATGATTGGAGTACCTTTAATAATAATTATTTTTTCAATACTGATTGGTATTTATTTTCCTTCTTATGGAAAAGACCTCTCACCAATAGTACCATTTTTGCAAGGGGCCTTGATATTTCTTTCAGTAATAAAGGTCGATTTCAAAGAATATAAGAAGTGTAAACTATTTATCAAACCACTCTCATTGGGCCTTATCACGGGGTATATATTTATCCCAATATTGTTTTTCTTAATAGGTTATTTACTCCTCCAATTGGATATAATTAATCTGCCTTTGTTCGTTGGAATTATAATAACAAGTGTTGTGCCACAAGCTGCAGGGTCCTCTTTGGTATGGGCAAAAGAACTAGGGGGAAAAATCGAAATAGCTTTACTTTTAGTGATAACTACAATTTTAGTATCACCTTTTATAGCACCATTGTATATCTTTCTAATCTTAAAAAATGAAGTCAATTTTGATGCCTTATCGATGTTTATACAAATGGGATTGATTATATTCATTCCAGTGGCGATATCATTTTCAGTAAAGAAAAAATTATCAAGAAATTTGAATCCTTACCTATCGTTTATTATAATGGGTGGAATAATTTATATTGCTGTATCCAAAAGTGTCGAAAGACTTGATATTGTCAAAGGCTATCTAATTATCTCAATAATTTTGTCCCTCATATTAATTCTTCTAACTCTGCTGTTTCTAATTTTTACTTCAAGGAAATTAAAATTAAGGGAAGATGAGAAAGAAGCCATTTTCATTCCCTCTTTTTTTAAGAATATTAGTATTGCAATAATAATTGTGTCTTTCTTTAGCCCTGAAGTTGTTTTCTTCCCTGTAATTTATTATATTATTGAGCAGCTATTTTCCCCTCTTTATTATGAATTAAGAATTAAGACTAAAAACAAAAATAATATAAATTTAAAGCTATTATAATACAAGGATTGAAATGACAACGAAAAGAAAATCTTGGAACGAAAAATTACACAATTCCAAAGATCTGCCTAAAGTTGAGCCAATAACAGGTAATATGTCTAGAAGATGGGGTGAAGGCACTGTTGTAATACCTGCCCCTATTGAAGTTGATGAAATAATGAATAATGTTCCTCTAGGCAAACTTATAACAATTGATCAAATTAGAAAAAAACTTGCTCTGAAGCATAAAGCTACTATAGGCTGTCCCTTGACTACAGGTATTTTTGCTTGGATAAGTGCTCATGCTGCAAATGAGGCTGCTTTAGAAGGAGAAACTAAAGTAACACCGTACTGGAGAACATTGAAAACAGGTGGGGTAGTAAATGAAAAATATCCTGGCGGAGTTAATTACCAAAAACAACTTCTTGAAAAAGAAGGGCATCAAGTAATACAAAAAGGCAATAAATTCATAGTCAAAGATTATGAAAAAAGTCTAATTGAAATCTGATTAATATTTTTATAGTAGTCAAAAGCTTTTTAAAAATGTATAATTATTGTATCTTAAGGAGATTTTTTGATAGAGATTAGATTTCATGGCAGAGGTGGACAGGGAGCTGTTGTTGCATCAAATATGCTAGCTGATGCTGCTTTTAGAGAAGGAAAGCATGTTCAGGCTTTTCCATTCTTTGGTGTTGAAAGAAGAGGAGCACCTGTTAGCTCCTTCACTAGAATTAACGATACCCCTATCAAGATAAGAAGCCAAGTATACACTCCTGATTATGTTATAGTTCTTGATTCAACTCTAATTGACATTACAGATGTTACTAGCGGCCTTAAAAAAAATGGGATCATAATAATAAATACTGACAAGAAGCCAAGTGATTTTAATCTTTCATTTAAAGTTGCAACTATAGATGCCACCTCAATAGCATTAGATAATAAGTTGGGATCAAAGATGGCGCCTATAGTAAATACATCAATCCTAGGGGCTTTTGCCAAAGTTTCTGGAATAGTATCTCTTGAATCAATAATACTGGCCATAAAGGAAAGTGACATTTCTAAAAAAGAAGACAATATAAAAGCTGCTGAAATGGCCTATCAAAAAACAGTTATGTAATGATTTTATGAAAAATAATCAAAAGTATTCATCTGTTGAAGACCTTCCTGAAGCATCTGTGGCTAGTGTTTCCACAGTATACATAAAGACGGGAAGTTGGAGAGTCTATAGGCCAGAGATAGATAAAGAGAAATGCATAAAATGTTTTATCTGCTGGAGATGCTGTCCTGACATTTCTATTGGTATAGATGAAGAAGGATATCCTAAAATAAATTATGATTACTGCAAAGGCTGTGGGATATGCTCTCATGAATGCCCTAATGAAGCCATTAAAATGAAAAGAGAGGGGAAATAATGGTAAAAAAGATAATGACTGGAAACCTTGCTGCTGCATGGGGTGCAAAGATCTCTAGGGCAGAGGTGATAGCAGCTTATCCAATAACTCCCCAAACTATTATTGTTGAAAAGCTTGCAAAGTTTATTAGTGATGGTGAACTAAATGCCGAATACCTTAGGGTTGAATCAGAACATTCTGCTATGGCTGCATGTATAGCCACGTCCCAGACCGGAGCAAGAACTTTCACTGCTACATCTTCTCAAGGTCTTGCATTAATGCATGAGATGCTTCATTGGGCTAGTGGTGCGAGAACCCCTATTGTCATGGCTAATGTAAACAGAGCCTTAGCGCCTCCTTGGAATATATGGGCTGACCATACTGACATGATGTCTCAAAGAGATACAGGGTGGATTCAGTTTTATGCAGAAAGTAATCAGGAAGTATTGGACACAATAATAAATTGTTACAAATTATGCGAAGACAGAGCTATACAGCTCCCTGCTATGGTTGGTCTCGATGCATTTTATTTGTCACATACATCAGAGATCGTTGATATCCCAGATCAAGATATTGCTGATAAATTCTTACCGCCTTACAAAGCATTCTATCCTCTTGACGTAGAACATCCTTTAAGTGTTGGTTCACTAGCTATGCCTCATCAGTGGTACTCTGAATTCCGATATAAAATCTACAAATCAATGGAGAAAGTAATTCCAAAATTGAATAAAATTGAGAAAGAATTTAATAAAGAATTTGGTAGGAATTATACTGGGTCATTGGACTTATATCAAGTTGAAGATGCAGAGATTATCTTAGTAGCAGTTGGAACTGTTGCTGGAACTGTGAAAGATACTGTTGATTATTTAAGATCTAAAGGATTAAAAGTTGGTGTTATTAGACTCAGACTTTTTAGACCATTCCCGAGTGAAGAATTAATAAAAGCTTTAAAGAACGCTTCTTTCGTGGGTGTATTGGATCGTTCTTTTTCTTTTGGCAATGAAGGACAAATCTTCTCAGAGCTAAAAGCTTCTCTTTATCAAACTAATCGTGATCCTCTAATTAAAGACTTTATAGTCGGAATTGGTGGCAGAGATATAACTACGGATACTGTAAAAAAGATATATGAGAACTGTCAAAAATGTCTTAAAAATAAAAAAATAGA
This sequence comes from Methanobacteriota archaeon, assembly GCA_023622545.1. GTDB lineage: Archaea > Methanobacteriota_B > Thermococci > Methanofastidiosales > Methanofastidiosaceae > Methanofastidiosum. Next base: position 52,651 of record JAMNZA010000122.1, read on the forward strand.
TCAAGAAATAGAATGGACCAATATTAAGGTGTAACTATGAATAGAGCAGGTATCCCAATTGAAGAATATGTTTGTTCAGGTCATTCAGCTTGCCCTGGCTGTGGGGCCTTATTAGTACTAAGATATGTACTGAAAGTCCTTGGGAAAAATACTATAGTGACTAGCCCAGCCTGCTGTTTTACTGCTATTGCAGGTATGTTCCCTGATACCTGTATGGAGGTGCCATTGTTATACAACGCTTTTGAAACTACAGCAGCCTCTGCTTCAGGTATTGAAGCTGCTTTGAAGATAAAGGGAAAGAAAGATAACACTCATGTTGTTGCTTTTGCTGGTGATGGTGGTACTGCAGATATTGGGCTTCAAGCAATTTCTGGCGCCTTAGAGGATGGACATAATATAATTTATGTTTGTTATGATAATGAAGCTTACATGAATACAGGGATACAGTCTTCAAGCCTTACCCCAATGGGTGCTACAACTACAACAAATCCAATTGGAAAAGAAGCTGGATGGAAGATTACACCAAAGAAAAATATGATGGACATATTAGTTGCACACAATATAAAATATGCCGCTACAGTTAATCCGTCTTATCCTATAGACTTTGTTAAGAAAGTAGAAAAGGCAAAGGCAACAAAAGGATTTTCTTATATTCATGCTTACTCAGTCTGTCCTACAGGTTGGAGATATCAACCCGAGCTCGGTCTAGAGATGGGAAGGCTTGCTACAGAAACTGGAGCATTTCCTCTGTATGAAGTTGAAAATGGCAAATATAATATTACCTATAAGAAAAAGACAAAGAACGTTCTTGAATACTATAAGCTCCAAGGAAGATTCAGACATTTATCGGAAGATTTCATTAATGATGTTCAAGCCTATATTGATCAAGAATGGCAAAAACTCATATTAAAGGAAGAATGCAGCAAAAAATAAACTATAATTTATAATAGTAATTTGTAATTTCAAGAGACTGATTTTCGATGAGATTTCTACATATTAGACCATACTTAACTTCAATAATAATAACAATACTCTTTGTAGTGAGCTGGATAGCTTTTATTTTAATCAAGTCAAACATACCAACAAATTATCTTGAGGGAAGTTCCCAAGGATATGTGCTAACTGTGACTACACTTCTTTTTTCATTCTTAGTTGGGCATTACTTTAATTCACGTTATGAGAGATATATCATGATAAGAGATTACCATATCTCTCGTCATTCAAGGTGTTTAGCACTAATTGATATAGTCCACTCATTCTCAGACAACGTAAGGCTAACTGAAAAACTATTTGAAAAATTAAGTGACATAGCCATAATAGACGAGTTATGCAGTTGGAGTGAAGGTTACATTGAAGAGCCATACTATAGAAATCTATACTGTCTTTTGGATGATATAGAAATAATAAGTGATAAGGATCTGACAAATTATAGGATACTCTATGATAAAATAAATGAAATAAATGATTTCACTAGGAAGCTAAACTCATTGGGCAGGGATAAATTCGGATTTTTAAGATGGCTACTTCTGGCATCCCTCGCATCAGTTATAATACTGTTGACATTATCAATGCCCACTTCTAACTTTATTAATTTGGCACTTCTTATGTTGTTCCCTCCAATAATTTTCTTAGTAATTTACACAATAAACAGTTATCAGAACATGACATTTCACAAAGAAAGCACCTCTATGGAAATAAATGAAAAATTATTCGATGAAATCGGAAAGAAGAGATTCTACAAGAAGAACAGACTAAGATTTGTTAGAGTAGATATCCGAAAGAACAGAGAGTTATATAGAACTGAAGATGAGCTTACAGGAAGAGATAAAGATATCTATTTGGATTATCTCGATAAAGATTTCTATGTTAATAGATCCAACAAAAGACAGTGTAATTAATTCCAAAATATTTTAGTTATTAGTATTATAAGTTTACGATTTTCTTTTCAAAAATGGACAATCTTCCAGTGGAAATAAAGGGGTAGTAGACAATATTATGCTAAATCTATAAGGATAATATACATTTGATAATTATGAATAATAAATAGGCAAATTTGATTAAATATTATATATTATATAAATATATATTTATTATAAACTAAATTATTAATATTATCTGTGAACTCGAATGATATTTTTAATCAAAATATATTTAAAAACAAAATTATTCTGATATATGGGTGATTATTATTTGCAGTGTTGGTGGAAGTTTTGATGTAGATATGGCTGAAGGTCCAGAAGGTTATGTATGCACTGAATGTGGAACACAATTTAAAGGTATAGGAAAAGATCCAAAATGTCCTAAATGCTCTTCAGATAAGGTAGTAAAAATTGGCTGAGAATTTATTTATTTCTTTAGGCGAAAAAGAAATACTATTCCTTTCCCATAATGAGTACTTCTTGGGGGTAGTAAAATCTTTAGGCAAATCATTCCTATTGGAAACTGAAAAGGAAGAAATTATTCTTGGAACTGGGAACGAAGATATAATTTGCGCTTCATCCCTTGTGAATAATGAAAAATTAAAGCCCGTTATGATTTCAACGCTTTATTCGTTGAGAGAGCTCTCCTTTCCACTTATAATTCTAAATAAGGGGCATCCTGCTTCAAAGAGACTTAAACTGGTATTTGGTTTTGGGAATAGGATAATCTTGGATTCATGTATAGAAGCAGGCACACATCCAGATCAGCATCTATTGTGCTCTACGGAAGATTTATCAGGGATTACTGTAGTTGCAAAGAAAGGCGGAATAGAAATAGTTGATCCATTTAACAGAAAAATAATAATTGAAAGGAAAATATTTGAGTTAAAATTATAAAATCATTTGTTATTGTTATTTTTATGAAGATTCTATATTATGGAGATCTAATAGATGTAACTTTGAAACGAGAGGAAATATTAGATATTGAATCGTTGAAGATTGGTGATCTAAAGAATCTTCTTTCAGAGAGATATCCCAAAATTAAGGAATCATTTTTAAAGGATGAGATAAGAATTATTGTAAATGGAAGAGATTATTCCTTTACAGGCGGAGATGAAACTTTGCTTTCTAAGGGATATGAGATTGCTCTTTTTTCTCCAGTAGGGGGCGGATAGATGTTCGAAATAAAAGCTAAAGATGGTTTAGGCAGGATAGGAAAACTAAAAATAAACAAGAAGTCAATAGAAACTCCAACTTTAATGCCAGTTATTAATCCTAACAAGATAGTTATTGCCCCTAAAGACATGGCGGACTACGGAGCAGAGATAATAATAACAAACTCATACATAATTTATAGAACAAATAAACTCAAAGAAACCGCTCTTGAAAAGGGCATTCACAAGATGCTTGATTTTAATGGAGTAATAGAAACTGATTCAGGGTCTTTCCAGATGGCAGCTTATGGGGACATAGAAATAGAGAATAAAGAGATTCTTCAATTTCAAAAGGACATAGGCGTTGATATCGGAACATTTCTAGATATACCCACTCACCCTGATTCGTCTTACCAAAAAACTCTATCAGATCTTGAAATTACTCTTGAACGTGCTAGAGAGGCAGTTGAATTTGACTTAAATCTTAATGGTACCGTCCAAGGTGGAACACACCTAGATCTAAGAAAAAAGTCAGCGGCGGAGATGAGTAACCTCCCTTTTACTGTTAATCCCATAGGTGGAGTTGTTCCATTAATGATGGAGTATAGATTCAGTGATTTAGTTGATGTTATACTTACCGTCAAAGGAACTCTTTCCCCTGCGAGACCAGTCCATCTATTCGGAGCAGGGCATCCGATGCTACTTTCCTTATCTGTTCTCTTAGGATGCGATCTTTTTGATTCTGCAGCTTATGTTTTATACGCACAAGATTCTAGGTATTTAACATCTTACGGAACAAAAAAACTAAATGAAATGAAGTATCTGCCGTGCAATTGCCCAGTATGCAGAAAATATACTCCCCAGGAACTTATCAACGAAAGTGAAACAAAAAGGTTAGAACTCCTTTCATCTCATAATTTATATGCAACTTTTGAAGAACTTAAGATTATCAAAGAAGCAATCCACGAAGGAACTCTCTTTGAACTTGTAGAAACACGGATAAGAAGCCATCCAAGGTTACTTCTTGCGTATAGAAAAATAAAAGATTATTACTCTTTATTAGAAGAATACGACCCTATTACAAAAAGGTCAGCTCTTTTTTACACAGGTGAAGAATCAAATTTCAGACCCATAGTAAGGAGAACAAAAGAAAGAACCAAAGATTTAACTTCTAAAATATATGAGGATCACCTATTTTTTGGAAAATATCCAAAAGAACTAGAATTTACCTATCCCTTTGGGCAATGTGAAATGGAAGAAGAGAGAAAAGAGAAAGGCGATCCAGATTTAACAGATGAAAATACAATTATGGTTATTGCGGATTACCAATTTGGTATTGGTGTGGGGGAGAAATTATTCCACGATGCAGTTATTAAAAGATCTAAAACTAAAATGATAAGGTACGTGTACGATCAAAATGGAACAATGATTGCAACTTTAAGGGCGAGAGACGGATTATTTACCCCAAATATCGAGGGTTCAAAAAGATTGAAAGAGATAATTCCTTTTCCAAAGAACAGGATAGTAGTCGATGATGAAGCGGCTCCTTTTATTAAAGAAGGTGCAAATGTATTCTCAAAATTTGTTTTAGATATGGATAACACCCTTAGGGCCTATGAAGAGGTACTTATAGTTAATTCAAAAGATGATTTATTGGGAACAGGGACTTTGATGCTTTCCCCAAGAGAGATAAAAGCTTTTGAAAGAGGGATGGCTGTAAGGACAAGATGGGGAATAGATAAAAATAATTCTACCCAAGAATCCCAGATAGAAGATTAGATGATATCAAAAATCTGAATGACAAGTACCCAATTGCAGTAAGTATAATGCTGTGTTTAATTCCTGAAAACAGAGAATTTGTAGTCATCTTTCCTATCATAAGTCCAGATAAAGCACCGTGTATAATCAGCATATTTTGAAATGTCACACTAAAAGCTTCTTTACTGATAGTTTCCTTTGCTGTTGGCAATGTAATCTCAGAGAATACTGCGACGAACTGTGTTTGTAGCAAGAAAATTACTGAGAGGAATACCAAGTAAGAGATGTAGATGATACCGGTATACTGCCCAAGTTTTGATGCCTGTTCTTTTGCAAGCCCCCTCATCATTCTAGCACTCTCTGCTGCAGATTCTAGTATTTTTATAATATTTCCACCTGCATGATGAGCTATAACAATTAAAGAAACAGTTCCTTGAATGTTCTCACTCTTAACTTTATCTGCAAATGAAGTCAGGACTTCATCAAAAGGTACACCCCAAGATATCTTTGATGCCATAACTTTAATTTCATCCGATAGTCTTCCATAATCGTCTTCTTGGGCCATCTTTATGGCTTGGGGTAATGTCATTCCTGCTGCTTGAGAGTCTGCCAATGCCCTTAGAAATTCAGGAAATTGATCTTCAATCTCAGTGACCCATGCTTGTTGTCTCATTTTTATTATAAGATATGGAAAGACAGCTATAGCTATTCCACCGATAACACCTTCATTGATGTTAAGTATAAAGAAACTGATAAGAGTGATTATTACTCCTGTGGCTATACTCCCTATTATTATATACACATTATAGTTTCTTTTTTTCAATATTTCACCTACATTACCTCTTTGGAGCTACCTGATCAACAGCGATTATAAATAAAGCATACCCTATTGGTAATCCAAAATATACAACAAGGTTATTTATTAGATTTACTTGGCTCATGGGAGTTCCCATAATACCCATAATAGTTGTCATTATTATTACAAAGACAGGTCCGACAACTAAAGCTGTTACATATGCTTCAGCAATTATACCAATTGTTTCTATGGCAGCTTCAGTTTTCATCCTTTCTATTTCCATAAGCCTATTACCTTCAATATATAGATACTCCTTAAGATTTCCACCAGTTCTGATTGTAGCAATCATCTTCCATAATAATTCACTGAAGAGAGGGGAAGGAGACCTATTAGCTGCCCTTTGGAGAGCTTGGACTAGATCAAGCCCATAATTTTCAATATCATTTAGTATTTTCTCTGATTCCCTAGATACCTCACCATATCTCCTGAATTCTACTAGGGACCAGAATATAACGGCCGGGGGAACACCTGTTCCTGCAATAGTGGCCATAGTATTGACAGCATTTGTAAGTGCAAGATTAATTTTTCTTGATCTCTCTCCTGATTTAAATGCAGGGTAAACCCAGAAGATTATGAAGGTCAAAACAGCTGATAAAATTGTGATAATCAAAATAAGAGTAACATTAAAGACTAAGTCTGGTTCAGTATTTGGGGATATTATCGAATTAACAATAGGTACAAAAATTAGAGGAACAAGTAGAACAGATAATACAAATGCTATAAATCCAACTAGAAATGTTGACATTATCATTGCACTTACGTATGCGCCTAAATTAAGAGGTATATCGGCTTTCCTAAGCGGAACATGGAGTTCCTCAAAAAGTTTTAGCCTATTATTAACTAGGAATCCAAATCGTTTATGGGCCATTTTTCCATATGTAACAAAAAAGCCTTTTTTTTCGTATCTTTCTATTTTTTCTACTTCAAGGCTTTTTTTATTTTTTGTTCCAAACATGATTCTAGCCTTTTATTTTTTTAATGATTGTATCGGGATCCCTCATATAATCTTTAATAATCGCACCAACATCTTTGTAATGAACAATATTGTTTTCAGCCATCCAGCTTAGGACAAGAGATCTTCTGTTGATTTCCTCCCAAACATCCTCTTGTGTCATTCCTCTGGCGATTGCAATTCTTTTTACAATATTACTTTCCTTGACATCAAAACTGAACTCATCTGTTCCGGGGTCCCATCTGAAAACAGTCTGATAGATTGGTTCTCCTTTCTGTAAGTCCATTCCTGTGATCTCAATTACTTCTTTAACTCTTCTAATCGCTTTTCCTTCAATCTTTGCATGTGTTAAAAGGAAACATATGTTTAATGATTGTAAAAGGGCTGGTGACAAACTAATGGGCCTTGTTACAAGTCTATTGATTAAAGATTCCATTGAATCAGCGTGTATTGTTCCTATTCCAGGATGCCCTGTAGCCATACCAGTGAACATTACGTTTGCCTCTGCACCCCTAATTTCACCCACTATAAGGTAATCAGGCCTCTGCCTCAAAGATGCCCTCAATAAATCAAACATGTCGACTTCGCCTTGTTTCTTTCCGTCAATAGTTGTTGAGCCAAATCCAGATCTAGTTACTGAGGGTAACCAGTGCTCTTGGGGAAGGTTTAATTCTTGGGTATCTTCAATAGTAACAATTTTTGCTTCAGGAGGTAAGAAAATAGCAAGGGCATTTAGCATTGAAGTTTTACCTGTTGCTGTCCCTCCAGATATTAAAGTAGAAGCAGTATAAGAGTGCTCAAGAGCAAGCCACATAAAAGCAAATATCCTCGGTGGACAAGATTTATAGTTTATTAACTGGATAGGTGTCATTGGCTCAGTTTTGAACCTTCTTAAGGTAAATGTAGGCCCATGTTGGGTAACTTCCCTACCGAATGTCGCTTGAACTCTAGAATTATTTGGTAGCCTACCATCTAAAAGTGGTTCTGCTACAGAGATATGTCTATTACATCTCTGGGCCATTTTTATGATGACACTATTTGCATCATCATCTGTATTAAACAAGATGTTTGAAGGCATAGACCCGTATTTTGCATGATAAATATAAACTGGAATTCCAGTTCCATCACAACTTATATCTTCAATTGCAGGATCATTGAATAATGGCTCTATAGAACCAAGACCGATATAATTTCTTCTCAAATAGTACATTATTTTTTCAAATGAATCAGGAGGTAAACGGATATTTAATTCGTC
>JAMNZA010000020.1 GCA_023622545.1 Methanobacteriota archaeon
GTAACTGCAGCAGCCCTAGTGATTAAATTATCTTGGATCCCCACAGCTATTTTTGAAACAGTTGAAATCGAAGCAGGACAGATTACCATATAATCAAAGGGATAGCTCCCAGAAGCAATTGGTGCACCAATCTCTACATTCTTATAGACTTTGTGAGCATACTTATATAGGTTATCAAGTTTATATTCTGTTTCCTCGTTAATTATATTTTTTGCACCTTCACTAATAACTAAGTTTACCTTACCATTTAGATTTTCTAGTAATCTGATGCCGTATATAACTCCGCTAGCACCAGTTATTGCAAGAATTCCTTCCATAAACTAATTTTGAATTGTAACTATTAAAGATTTACCTTTCAAAAGCCATAAAATATTCCGAAAGTTATATAAGTTATATTAAAAGATTGCTTCTATAATAATCCTTTTAGCGGTGGATTTATGCGGATTCTTTTAATACATAGTGACTATTTAGAGTATGAAATTACCTCTAAGACAAAAGTAGCAGAAGAAATTGAAGATTCTTTAAAACAGGGCAGGATGGAGGATTGTCTCTCCGTTTTCGTTGCTGTTGAAGAAGGTGATGACGATTCAGTCATTGAAAATACGTATAACGAAATAACAGAGGTATCAAAGTCTGTTAAATCTCAAAAGATTTTCCTTTATCCATATGCTCATCTAAGTAATGAATTGGCAGCTCCGGACATCGCCGTGAGATTGCTTAAAGATCTTGAAAATAAATTGAGATCAAATTTTGAAGTAAAAAGAGCACCATTTGGATATTACAAAGCCTTTAAAGTTTCATGCAAGGGGCATCCTTTATCTGAACTTTCAAGAAGTATAAAACCACAGGGCAAAGGAGAGGTTGTATCCGAAGCTTTGAAAGCTGAAGAAAGAATTAAATCTAGCTGGTATATTCTTGATGCCGCTGTGAATCTAATTCCTCAAGATAAATTTGATTTTAAGAATTATGAGGGATTGAAAAAATTAACTGAATATGAAGTTACTCATTCTAGAAAAGTCGATATGGTACCACCACATGTCGAATATATGAAAAATCTAGAATTAGTTGATTATGAAAAAGGATCAGACCCTGGAAATCTTAGATGGTATCCTAAAGGAGTATTGATTAAAAGACTATTAGAAAGCAGTGTTACCGATAGCATTCTTAAATACGGTGGAATGGAGGTTGAAACACCTATAATGTACAGTATTACACATCCAATGCTTTCTAAATATCTAAATAGGTTTCCTGCTAGGCAATACATAGTTAAATCTGGAAATGATGATTATTTCCTGAGATTTGCAGCTTGTTTTGGTCAATATCTTATGAAACATGACATGATTATATCTTACAAAGATCTCCCTCTTAGGCTCTATGAACTTACACGTTACAGTTTTAGAAGAGAACAGAGGGGGGAACTCGTTGGGCTTAGAAGACTAAGGGCATTTACTATGCCAGATATGCATACACTGGCCCCAACAATGGATCATGCAAAGAAAGAGTTTATAGAACAATTTAAATTATCTATGAAGTGGATGGAAGAACTTGATATTAAATATGAAGTTGCCATCCGATTTGTTAAATCATTCTATGATGAAAATAAAGAATTTGTCAATGAACTAATGTCCTTAATTAAGAGACCGGTCCTAGTTGAGATGTGGGATGAAAGGCCATTTTATTTCGTTATGAAATTTGAGTTTAACTTTGTAGATTCTCTTAACAAAGCATCTGCACTTTCTACAGTCCAGATTGATATTGAGAATACTGAGCGATTTGAAATTAAGTATTTCGATGAAGATGGAAAAGAAAAATTCCCACTCATGTTACACGCTTCAATATCTGGTGCCATTGAAAGAAATCTATATGCACTTCTTGAAACAGCATTTTTAGAATCAAAAAAAGGTAAGAAACCAATGCTTCCTCTCTGGCTATCCCCAACACAAGTAAGAATCTTACCAGTGGGTCAAGAACAACTCGACTATTCCTTAAAAATCTTAGATGATATTGAGAGTGCCGACATAAGGGTCGATATAGATGATAGAGATTTAAGACTAGGTAAGAAAATAAGGGATGCAGAAAAAGACTGGGTTCCTTTCATCATAGTCGTTGGAGAAGACGAAATTAAGAATTCTACATTAAATATTAGATCCAGAGAAGATTCATCTCAAAAGAACATTTCAATCGAAGAATTCAAGAATACATTCCTAGAACTTGTCAAAGGAAAACCAACAAGACCATTACCACTTCCAAGAAGGATTTCTGTAAGAGCAAGTTTTAGATAGGTGTTTAATTGGATAAACTAAAATGTGATGTCCTTGTTATTGGTGGGGGACTTGCAGGATTAAAAGCAGCTATCGAAGCTAAAAAGTATGTAAAGGATGTTTTAGTTCTTACTAAAGGTTATGCTGGAAGAGGTGGGTGTAGCTCTATATCTGAAGGTATCATTAATGCACCAATAGGAAAAAACGATTCATCTGAATTATATTATGAAGACATAATTAAGGGCTCTGCATATGTATCTGACCCAAAACTTGCTAAAATCCTTTCTGAAAATGCAAAAGTTGCAGTCCTTTCTCTCGAGAACTATGGCGTTCAGTTTAAACGAGAAAATGGAGAATTAATCCTTAATCTTTCTGGAGGTAACTCTGTACCTAGAACGGTGAGGGTAGATCCACCGAGTCCTGGGTGTGGGAAGATAATACCAGTAAAATTAATGGAAGAAGCAAAAAACAAAAATATTAATTTCATTGAAGGAAAAGTTTTAGTAAAGCTATTTCAAAAAAATGGCAGAGTCGTTTCAGGTATAGCTTATGACGGAAAAGATTTTCTAGAGATTTCTTTTAAATCAATTGTTATTGCAACTGGTGGAGCTGGAAATATTTACAAAAACTCTACAAATCCTTCTGATGTCGAAGGCGACGGATATTTCTTAGGTTTTGATGTAGGGGCTTCAATAATTGATATGGAATACGTTCAGTTCTTCCCTACTGTTGCATTAAAATCATATCTGATCTTACCATTTGTATTTGCTGATGGTGCTCTTCTTTTAGATAAAAATGGTGAAAGGTTCATCCAAAAATATGATTCAAACCTCCTAGAAAAAACTACTAGGGACATAATGTCACGAGCAATCTTCACAGAGGCTCTTGAAGGAAGAGGAATTGACGGCGGGGCTCATATTTCGTATAAGAACGTGCCTGAAGATACACTAAAAACAAAATATTCAAAGGAATTAAAATTTTTCTTATCTAGGGGTATTGACGTAACTAAGGAAAATCTTGTAGTTAAACCTTCTTGCCATTTCTTTATGGGTGGATTAAAAATTAATGATAAATGTGAAACTAATGTCAAAGGATTATATGCATGCGGAGAAGTTGCTGGAGGAACTCATGGTGCAAATAGACTTGCAGGTAACGCTTTGGCTGAAACCGTAGTTTTTGGAGAAATTGCGGGAAAAAACGCAGCTGAGTTTGCATCGTCTAATGATTTTGATTATGTAGATACAAAGAGATTTTTTGAATCACTACCAAAAATTACAGATGATTCTTCTGAAAAAGAATTGATTAAAGAAATAAAAGAAATCTTATGGATTTACTTAGGGATAATTCGGGATGAAAAAGGCATAAAAACTGCAATCAAAGAAATTTCCAAGATAAAAAATAAGTTTGAAAATATAAGGTCTACTAAGGATTTATTAGAATACTTTAAACTAAGAAATATTATTTTTGTTGCTGAAGCTATTTCAATAGCGGCACTTGAAAGAAAAGAGTCAAGAGGAGCTCACTATAGAAGTGATTATCCAAAAGAGGACATTAATTGGAAAAAGGCAATCATAATAAAGAAAGAATTTAAGATTGAAAATGAGGCGAGATAAATGTTATTAGCAATTATTGGGAGTCAATGGGGCGACGAAGGTAAGGGAAAAGTAACTGATTTCTATGCTGAGAAGTCAGATATTGTAGTTAGATTTCAAGGTGGAAATAACGCTGGCCATACAATAGTGGTAGGTGATAAAACCTATAAATTTCATCTAATGCCCTCAGGGGCAGTTCACAAAAAATCACTTGTTCTTGGAAATGGAGTAGTTATCGATCCAAAAGTGTTGATTGAAGAAATTGAACGATTAAAAAAAGATGGATTTAATCCCGATATTTCTATTAGCGATAGAGCTAATATTATCATGCCATACCATAGAATTTTAGACGGCATAGAAGAGAAGATGAAAGGATCTTTTGCAGCAGGAACTACAAGAAAGGGTATAGGCCCATGTTATTCGGATAAAATCTCTAGATTTGGTATTAGATTCTCCGATCTACTTGATACAGAAGTTTTCAAAGAAAAACTAAATTTGATTGTTCCAATAAAACAAAAATTATTCGATGCCTTTGGAGAGGATGTAAAACTCGATATTGAATCAATTTATAATGAGTATATGTCCTATAGAGAATACTTAAAGAATTACATAAAAGATACTTCTGTTTTTCTAAACAACTCATATGATAAAGGTAGTAATATACTTATGGAAGGTGCCCAAGGGGCACATCTTGACATTGATCATGGTATTTATCCATTTACTACTTCTTCCAATACAAACGCTGGTGGAATTTGCACTGGCAGTGGAATTTCTCCAAATAAAATCAATGGAATTGTTGGAGTAATGAAAGCTTATACATCAAGAGTTGGCGAAGGACCATTCCCAGCAGAGCTAAATGACAAAGAAGGCGAGTATCTTAGAGAAAAAGGTAGAGAATTTGGTACAACTACAGGAAGACCCAGAAGATGTGGGTGGCTTGATTTAGTTTTAGTTAACTATGCTTGTCTCATTAATAATTTTTCTGCACTTGCTATGACTAAAATCGATGTTTTAACAGGGATGAAAAAAATTAAAATTTGTTACGCTTATGAATACGAGGGAAAAATTCTGCACCACTTTCCGTCAAATATGAAAATATTATCAAAATGTAAGCCATTGTACAAAGAATTTGATGGCTGGGAAGAATTTGACTGGATGAAAGTAAAAGATACTAAATCCTTACCCAAGCAAATATACTCCTATGTTGACTATATTGAAAAGCAAACAAAAACTCCAATATGTATGATTTCATTTGGCCCAAAAAGAGATGAAACTTTAATATTAAATGATGTTTTTAGAGGAGTCTAAATTGTTTGGTTTATTCAATAATTTCAAATATAAGCAGGTAGTAGTTGTAAGGGAAGATTTAAAGTTATCAAAAGGAAAACTTTCTGCCCAAGTTGCCCATGCAGCCGTAAGTTGTGCAATAAAGGCAGAAAAAAATAAAAATAAATATTTTTCTGATTGGTTTTCTGAAGGACAGAAAAAAGTTGTCCTGAAAGTTAATGATCTGGAATCCCTTCTTAAAATATTTAACGAAGCTAAGAGTGTCGGCTTGATTACAGAGCTTATCAAGGATGCAGGGTTAACTGAAATTCCTCCAGGAACAATTACAGTTCTGGGGATTGGACCCGCTCCAGAAGAAGAAATAGATAGAGTCGTCGGGAATTTGAAACTTCTTTAGAATTTAACAAAAAGCTTATATAAATATCAATAAAATTCTACTCTATCTTATACGGGAGGCAAAAAATGAGAAAAATAACTATAATTTTGTTGGCAATTGTATCTGCTATGTGTATTCTTGTATCCCCAATAGCAGCAGCTGAAAATAATCAGCCTGTTTTAGAAGGTGGGGCTCTTTTTTATACGTTTGAAAGCAATGTTTTTTCATATAAATTTCAAGTAAAGTACACAGATGCAGACGGTGATATGCCAAACTATGTATTTGTATTTGTTAATGGCTCTAGAAGATTATTGGAGAAGGAAGATCCATCTGATAAGAATTCTAAAGATGGAATAATATACACCTTACGCTTAACTCAAGAAGATCTCTATAAACTTGCACCTAAAGCAAAAGAATGGGACATAGAATACTGGTTTAGAACAAATGATGGCCATGGGCCTGTAAGCACACCAAAATCTAAGTTATTTGTATTGGATAGTGAAGCAATGGGACTTCTCGCATCAAACTCTGCAGGTGGAAGTGGTTCAAGTGGGGGATCTTCTTCTGGCTGTGGCTGTGGAAAATAACACTCTGACCAATAATTTTATATATTCTTTTTTTAAACCAATGACAAGGTGATTACATGGAATTTTATATGTTCATAGCTATTGTAATTGGATTGATAGCTCTGTTTTCTTTAATAGAAGCACTCAGTAGAAAAAAAGATAATTTAAACAAACCACCATTAAAAGGCAACGAAAGAAAAACCCAATATGTTCCTGAATCAATTCCAAAAAGATAAAAAAATAAATTATTTTTTATAAAATCTTTTCTTAATATACTTTATTGCAAAGTAAAGTACTCCAAGGACCAATATTATGGGTATTAGAAATCCTGCTATTATAATTATGCCTGCAACTGAAACAATAAAAGCATCAATTGCTCTATCAAAAGCCTTTTTGAGTCCGAATTCGTGAACAACTTCCTCCGGTTCATAGATATTTATGTTAAAAGTACCATAAGAAGTTGTATTTTCAAGATATTTTATTCTCCCTTCATAGCTTTCTATTTCGCCACGTATTCTGCCTAATTGAGCTTCAATTGCTAGTACATCGTTGACGTCTTTAGCCATTGCCAAGAGTTCTGTATATCGCTTCTCTTGAATTTTAAGATTCTTTAATCTAGCCTGTAAATCAATATACTCTTCTGTCACATCAAAGGAAGAAATTTCTTTTGATTCAATTTTCCCTATTTGAATTAAAGATTCACTAAACTGTTCAAATTTCTCTTCAGGTATCTTAACTGTTATGTTCCCATTTTTTCTATTAGAATCAGATATCCACATATTGGAGTTAGTTACATAGCCATTATTGTTTGATGCTAATTCTTTTATTTTAGAAATGGCAGTATCAAAGTTTTCAACTTCTATTCTTGCATTTCCATTTTTGACTATCTTTCTATCCTGCGAATTCAATTCTTGCGATTCGGAATAACTTTGAGTAGGTACCTTTGAAATACCTGCACCATCTTGAGCCGGGGTGTAGCCACTAGAATACTTTAGTTCATCGTCATAAAATATATTTCTTGAATATTGCGATGAGCCAATAAATAATGTCCCGATAATAAAGCCTGCCGTTAGTAAAGCAATTATTCCTAGTACGCCGATAATAACATAAGATTTTCTCATTTCTTCACCAAGACAAAATACAATGGATTTATATTTATATATTTCGATATGGTTCAATCTATATTGAACCCTTGTTGTTTAGTTTTAAAGTTCTAAAGAAAAGGCTAGAAATCTTGTCCCCAACAATTCTTACAAGTATGTCTTTATCTTCGACATAACTAAATAACCCAAGAGAAATCTTAGCAGCTGCAAAATTTGCATGCCCTCCTGCAGATCCCATTTTTGAAAATGTTTTTGTCACAACTCTTCCAATGTCTAGCGTTTGGTCTCTTGACCTAGCAGATACATAAGCGTGTTCTTCAATTATACCGATTACAAGAGATACTGTAATTCCATCTAATTTTAATAAAAGATCTGCAGCTTGGGAGAGAGATTCCCTTTTTTCTACAAATCCTACGTTAGAAATTACATATTTGCCATCAATTTTTTTATTTTTAATAGCTCTTGAAAGGACATCAAGAGTAGCTGGAGACATATTTGGATTCTCAATTATATTAAGAATTTCTTTATTAACTTTTGATTTTAGATAGTATACTGCTTCAGTATCCTCTTTTTCAAATTCCCTCTTGAAGTTGTTAGTATCAACAAGAATTCCATACATTAGTCCAGTAGCTAAATTTTCTTCAATCTCAATACCAAAGTCTCTTAGGTAAGATGTCATTATTGTAGCTGTAGCGCCTATTTTAGGCCTTATATCGATAAATTCAGCGTTTACTTTCTCTTCTTCGGTATAATGATGGTCTATTATTATATCAGGTTTAATTTCAGAAGGATATATTGTTGTATTAGAAATATTGGGCATATCGATTAAAGCAATTTTGTCATACTTTCTTATTATGTATTTTTTGTGTTCCGTTATCTTTTCAAAATTCCATTTTAGAAGTTCTACCATGAGTTTGTTTCCTTCATGGCCGATTTCTCCACCATAATATATACTTGTTTCAACATCAAAACTTTCTGCTATAGTCTTAAGCGCATATGCACTAGACATTGCATCAGGATCAGGATTGTCATGCATTATTATTGCTAAACTTCTAGACTTTTCAAGTATTTTTTTTAAATGATCTTTTTTTCTCCAATAGGTTGAAAGTTCAAGCTGATTTACTATTATTTGCGACATCGATCTGTCAGGTGTAACAACAAAATCTGCTCCAAGTTTTTTCAATCCTATAACGTGTTCTGAGCTAGGGGCATTAACTATGATCAATGCTTCTTTGTTAAGTTCTCTTAATTTTTTCAGAGCCTCAATATTCACTTTATGATCTGAAGTTGTAATAATTATCTCTTTAAATTTTGGTATATTCAAGCCAATTAAATTAAAGGATTTAGTGAAATCAAATAGATAACCTTTACACCCAATACTTTCTACTCTACTTAGGGCTTCAATACTTTTATCAATAACTACTACTTCTTTACCCCGCTTCTTAAGTACTAGTGCTACGGCGTATCCTATCTTACCGGCCCCAAAAATTAAAGGCATGTATCCATTTATATAGAGAAATATATATCATTAACTGATTGGACCAAAATAATTATAAATGATAGTATTATTACCTGTTTGAGGTATGTCTTTGGAAGTTTC
Organism: Methanobacteriota archaeon; assembly: GCA_023622545.1. GTDB lineage: Archaea > Methanobacteriota_B > Thermococci > Methanofastidiosales > Methanofastidiosaceae > Methanofastidiosum. The sequence continues at coordinate 8,786 of JAMNZA010000020.1, forward strand.
AGTAGACGATGAAATTATTAAAATTTCAAATGAATTAAAGGCTTTGGAATCAGAAGCAGAATCACTCAAAAAGGAACTCTTATCCCTTAAGCAGAAAAGAGATGAAAAAAACGCACAATTTGCCGATTTGATTAAAAAAGGTAAGGAAAATAAAGAACTTAGAGATAAAGCAAACGAGGACACTAAGAAATACAAGGCATTACGTGAAGAAAATAGCTTGAAATTGAAGAAAATTTACGATTCTTTGAACAAGATTAAAGAAGCTACAAAAAATAAAGATATTACTTCTTCATCTGAGATCGAAAAAAAGATAGATAATATAGAATGGAAGCTTGAAACAGAGGTCCTTTCTCTAGACAAAGAAAAAAAACTTGTCGATATGATAAAAGATCTAAAGAAAGATCTTAAAGAATCAAAAACTTATGAGGATCTATCAAAAGAAGCTCGCTTTTCTAGAAAAGATTTAGACGAATTGAAAAAGAATTCTGAAGAATACCACAAAAAGGTATTGGAACTCTCAGACGAGTCGACCAAATACCATGAAAGAATGATCTATTATTTTAATACTTCTGAAGAATTAAAAAAAGAAGCTGACAATTTACACAAAAATTATCTTGAAAAGAAAAAATATGTCGACGAGCACTATGATAAGATAAGGGAGTTAAGATCAAAAGTTAAAGGATTAGAGCTTACCTCTAGAAAGAGTGCAAAACAGGAAAAAGATCAAAAGATAAAAGAAAGTAAAAAGATATTATCAAAGAAAAGTGAGGACATACTAGAGAAGTTCAAGAATGGAGAAAAACTTACCTCAGAAGATCTAAAAATTCTTCAAGCCGGAGGAAATATTTGATAGTAGAAGTCTCCTTTGTGCCGATTGGAAGTGGAACCTCTCTTAGTAAATACATCTCAGAAGTTATAAAAAATATAGAAAAAAGTGGATTAAAATATCAACTTACACCTATGGGTACAATTATTGAAGGTGATTGGGAAGATATCTCTGCTTTAATTGATGAATCTCACAAGTTAATCTTTCAAATGGGAATAGAAAGAATTATAACTAACATAAAGATAGATTATAGAATAGATAAGAAATCTTCAATGGAAGACAAGATAAACTCAGTCAAGAAGAAGATGGTTGAGGCTGATGTTTGAGAAAAAAATAATAGTTCTTTCGGTAGATAGGGACAATGACCTTGGAGTAAAGACCGGGATAAAAGGTCCTTTAATCGGGGAAAAGGATATCCTTAACGCAGCTATGGAATTAGGCATAGCCGACCCTACCGAATCAGATACTAATGTTCTTTTCAGAGCAATTCAAGTTTCCAGAAAATTAAAAAATGAAGGAACGCCCTGTGAAGTAGTAGCTATTACCGGTGATATTGAGGTAGGTGTTAAGTCAGACTTAGTAATATCGGAACAACTTGATACCGTTATCAAAAAAGTAAAATCGAAGGGCGTAATACTTGTAACAGATGGTAGAGAAGATGAGAATACTTTACCAGTTATTCAATCTAAAATACCTATAGTTTCTATAGATAGAATTGTTGTTCAGCAAAGTGAATCAATTGAGGATACTTACTTCATTCTTCACAAATATATTAGAGAAGTAATGGAAGATAGAAAGCTCGCTGGCCTTGTCCTAGGTGCTCCGGGTCTAGTATTTTTACTATTCGGTATAGCATTTTTGTTAGGTCGGCCCCAGCTTGGGTGGTTCGGATTTTTATTTGTTTTAGGTATTTATTTATTCTTAAAGGGATTTGGAATTGATAATTTCATAAGAAGAGAGTTTTCTCCGAAGAGGGTAGGATTTGTATTCTATGTAATTGCAATTTTGTTGGGAATAATTGGTGTTTGGCAAAGTTATTACTACTTCCTACAATTTCCAACATGGCAAAGTATACCTTTGATAGTAGCAACAATTTTATCTAGAATCCAATTAATCTACATTGCTTTCGTAATAGCAACATTTGGAAGATTCTTAGAAGCCTATTCGAATAATAAAAAAGAGGTGTTAAGTACACTTGCATTAACATTCTTTACTGCAATTTTCTCTTTAGTGCTTTACCAAGCGGCCAATTATATTTTGGGGTCTATATCTCTAGAAATATTGATGATCTACTTAGTGATAGGTGGAGGAATTACAGTTTTATTCATGAGGCTTACTGGGAAATTAAGATTAAAATCTACTACTAATGAAGCTTGCAGTTAGCAAGTTCCTGTAAATTTTCTTTGCCACTTTCAACACCAATACCATAAATAATATCTCCCTCATTTAGAACAAATGTCTTTTTAGGAGAATAAATATACTCCTTGCCCCTTTTTATCAAGAAAATGTATATTCCTGTCTTTGTTTGTAGTTTAATTTCTTGAAGAGTTTTATCGATAATAATAGAATCTGGGCATATTTTTACTCTGGCTATGATCTGATCTGTTTCTTTCATAGCCTCTTTAAATATCGGATGTGCATCGATACCCCTTGTTACCATATCAGATATCTCGCTTGCAGCATCTGCAATAGACTCTGTGGCTTCTGTAATATAAATTAAGCTTAATAGATCTTCTGGATTGCTGACTTCGGAGGCTTTTTGAAGTATTTTCTTACCCATCTCATAGTTTAATTTGTCCATCGATTCTTCAAGTTCTATTACTTCTTCAGCAATGTACTTATTATTATATAATAAAGCAGTGTAGGATAATGCAACCATTAACTCGGACTTATTTTTCATTTGTGTTAATATATCAGACATACCGGTTTCCATTATCTCACCACTTTGTTTTAATGCCAGTGCAAATACTCTTTAGGATCTCTAACCCAGTAGTGCTTCCTCTTGCAATGAGTATATCTCCATTTTTCATGACGAATCCTTTTGAAGGATTGTATTTTATTGTATCTCCTCTTTTGACCGCAATAATATAAGTACCTATTTTGGAACCTAATTCAGCTTTCTTTAGGGTCATATGGGACAACTTTGATTTTGTAGATATTTCATATTTCTCTATTCTTTCTTCAGCGTCTTCTAAAGCTTCATAAACGATTGGGTGTACCTTCATATCCCTTAGGATAATATTAGAAAGATCGCCTGCAGCGTTTGATATCTTTTCGGAAGCTGAAGCAAATTGTAAGACGGCAGAAATACGTTCAGCATCATCAACGGTTCTTGCAGCAAGCATTGCAGTTATTCTTATTCTATAATTAAGTTCATCCATCCTTGTTTCAAGGTCAGTTACATCTTCTGCTATCTCCTTATTCTTAAAAAGAATTGAAGAATAGGCTAAATCAACCATTAATTCGGAAATATCTTTCATCTCGACCAATAGATCCTTAACGCTTACTGGTTTATACTTGAAGGGTTTTGATACTTTGCGTCTTTTAGCCATTACTTTTCTCTCCTAAAAGAGTCTAAATTCGCTTTGTTTCCGTTATATTTAAGGATTTCGAAATATATTTATAAATTGTCCAATCTATTATTTTTTCAGGGGCCTGTGGTCTAGTGGACATGGCGCGGGGCTTCGGACCCTGAGATCGTGGGTTCAAATCCCATCAGGCCCGCATTTTCAAAAAAGTATATTAAATTTTTTCTTCTTCATTTGATGAAATAATTGCCAAGTTATCTTCAAGTTCTTTTATTTTCATTTTATCTTGGATTAAACTACTTATTATAACAGAGAATATCGCCACAGCCATTGCATTAGATATGATCATGGGAAGAGCTACTATTTTGACAACTTCTAAAGCTTCAGAATAAGGTTTTGCTAGAATTAGTGTTAAACCCATATGGTATATTTCTACCAAAACTGCGATTATGATTGATTTTTGTGGGCCCAGAAACTCTCTATTATTATAGTTATAAACTAATCCTCCAATAATTCCTGCCGAGATAGTGGCTATAGAACATGGAAGCGCAGTGAAACCTCCTCCAAGATACCTAGCTATTCCGCCTATTAATCCAGCACCTAATCCAATAATAGGCCCTCCAATAAGGCCTGCTATTAAGGGTCCGGTGTCTCTTAAATTCGCTATTGCACCAGAATCTAGTTTTGTTCCTGAGTAACTACCAAATATAGAAAAAGCACCAAATATAACCATCATTATTATTTGATTCTTATAAGTAAATTTTCTCTCTACAACTAGTTCTTTAAAGTTATTAAGAGAACTTACAAGAATTGCAATAACCGTTACCATAACTGTCATTTCATTAATTAAATTCAATAAAATTTCAGAAATACTCCCTAGATCCACAAATATTAATATTTTTTTAGTTTTAAATATTTTATGTTACATTCATTTTTCTCTATTTTTGATGTTGATAATCATTATATTAGAGTAATGTTATATAAAATATTCAATATTATAAATCATTAATCTATAATTTTGTATTAAGCAATGCTATCTTTTCGTAAATACCTTTTTCAGTTTCCTTCTGATTATTAATATCCGTTATTTCAAAATACTCTATTATGAAATCTTTATCATACTTCCCTGGCTTAATAGGGGTGCCTAAGATAGAGATTATATCCTCTTTTTTTTCTTCATCCACTATGATTCCTATTCTGTTAAAACCGTTTTTTATTCCAAATTTTAAGGCCTTAGATATTTGTTTTTCTCCAGATAGCCTTATTAAATACTCTAAAGAGAAATCATCTGCAAAATTTGATTTATTTTTAAAAGCTAGATCTGTATGGTATAAGGCCATCAGCACATGATTTGTCCCATATGCTTTAGTTTCATCAAAAATAGCCCGAGCTCCCCTCTCTTTAAGAGTATTAATTAATTTCTCGGAGTTATCAACATGGGATTCAAATACTAGTAACATGATTATACCATTGTTTATTTTCTTAAAAAATTATCGTTTTTCATTATTAATAAAGTTTATAATTGGTAAACTGTTATGGGAATCTAAAAGAACTATTGTTTATCATTATTAACCGAAAACTATATATATTAGTTAACAAAATTAGTATTTACTGGATAACCCACATGACAGGAAATGATTACCCATAATGATAACTCGTGAGCGATATTACAATACCACTATTGAAATATCCAGATGATAGATAAGAAGTGTCCATATAATATTTGGATAATATAAAGGAGAGTATCTATATGATACAAGAGAAATATCATGAAAATATGACAATAGGTTCAGAACAATATCTGGATAACCGAAACTCTTATATACATATATCTCCTAAGTATTATACAGATACTAGAGGGGCATCAATGAAACTCATATCAGTACAACTACCGGAAGCATATTTGAACGGCTTAGACGAGTTGGTTAGTTATGGATACTTCCCTAACAAAAGTGAAGCCATAAGATCAGCGGTCAGGGACATGCTAAAGAACGAGCTAGGCGGGTTTAGATCACTTAGAAATGAGGGCATATCTGAAAAAATAAGATAATTTAATATGATTGGGGGTTTTATATGAAAGGCATCTTGGAAAATGCTTCAAGATTTACTCAAACTAATAACTTTGAAGAAACTGCGGCAGAATTAGAGGGCATTGGTCACGCCAGGATTATATGTGCTGGATGTGGCGGTGCAGGTAACAATACAATAAACAGACTTTCAATGCTTGGAGGTGTAATGGGTGCGGAAACAATCGCATTAAATACCGATAGACAGCATCTAGAAAATATCCAAGCAGATAAGAAGTTTGTCATCGGAAAGGAACTAACAAAAGGTCTTGGAGCTGGAGGAGATCCTAGCGTTGGCTGGGAAGCTGCTCAAGAAGATAGACATAAATTAAAGGAACTTTTTAAAGACGCAAATTTAGTTTTCGTCGCTGCAGGTATGGGTGGAGGAACAGGAACGGGAAGCGCACCCGTAGTTGCTGAAGTTGCTAGAGAATGTGGAGCTTTAGTTGTAGGGGTAGTTACCTTACCATTTAGAATGGAAGGATCCCACAGATTTGAAAAGGCTATACAAGGTCTCGAAGCTTTTAGAAGATATGCAGATACAGTTATCACACTGGATAATAATAAACTACTTCAACTTGTTCCAAACATGCCAATAGACTATGCATTCAGTGTTTCAGATGAAGTTCTTGCAGAGATGGTAAAAGGTATCACTGAAACTATTACGCAACCAAGTCTTGTTAACTTAGATTATGCTGATGTAAGGACAATTATGCAAGATGGTGGAGTTGCAGTTATAGGAGTCGGTGAATCAAACACAAAGAACAGAGTCGAAGAAGCAGTTCATGAAGCAATGACATGCAAGCTATTAGATGTTGACTACAAGAATGCAAAGAATGCTCTTGTTCATGTTTCAGGTGGCAGTAATATGACCTTAAACGAAGCTAACAGGGTTGGTGAAATAGTAAACTCAATAATGGATCCTGAAGCAAAGATTATTTGGGGAGCAAGAGTAGACGAAGGCCTAAAAGACTCCATCAGAGTAATGCTCATTATGACAGGAGTTAAGTCACCTTACATATCTGGAAGAGCTGCAGATGGTGATATAGAACTACAACCATTTGAAAGGGACGCTAGAAAAAAGAAACAAGGCGGCGGAGAAGGCTTCGGTAGAAATATTGATTGGTCTAAATATGGAATAGATGATCTATTTAGCTAATACTCTGTATTCTTTATTTTTATATTTATATTAATTTTCTAATTGTAAGAATATTAAAAATTTAAATATTTTTTAAAAGAATTAGCGACCGCCAGCGCCACCACCACCGAATCCACCGCCACCACCGAATCCGCCCCCTCCTCCAAATCCTCCACTACCACCGCCACCACTACTTGGTGTAGTATAAGAAGAAATTGGGAGGAAGGATCTATTTATTGAGTGGTAAGGAACTACATTAACGTCTTCTAGATTGATGTTTAATGCTTTCATTGCGGCTTCGACTTTATCTCCAACTCCAAGAGCTGTCCCATAAACTAGCCATTCGCCCCACATTAAAATATCATTTGGGGAGTACTGCTTCATTAAGGCTAAATCGGATAAGAATTTCCTGAATGCATCCCATTCGAGTTTTTCTTTATATGTATCATTTTTCCATATGCCGAATAGGGTAGTTGGAAAAGCTAAAGCAATTATTGATTGCACGACAATAACAATGGAGGCAATTAAAGAGCTTAATGCATTTGTTGTAAAAGGTATAAACATCATTATAACGCTGATTATTGCTAAGATTACCCCTAAAATTAATACTGGAACAGGCCTTGTCCTACCTGCAACTATATAATTTTTTATAATGGCCCTATCTGTTTCCTTTACATTACTGATACTGTTTAGGGAAGATTGGTAGTTTGACATAGTGCTTTGATTAAAAACATTAGTTCTTGCACTCTTTGCAAGCGAATCTATTGATTCTGTGTCAACTACTCCGTTATCCCCTCCTACTCTCTGAATAAAATTAATTACCTTCGTTTCAAAATTGTCAAGGTCTTTTGTGTCCTTTAGTTTAATTGTAATATATTTTGGATTGGCCTTCTCCTTTATTTCAATCTTGTTTCTTCTGTGTAGATCTAAAAGAGTCGAGTAGAAAGCATTCATGTTAAAAGTATCTGCCTCACCTTCAAACAAAAGATTGACCACCCAGGGTTTTAGATTAGAGTTTGGTACAAAGCTCAAGAACTCTGGGACGGTAAAACTTTTCTCCTTTCCGTATCTATAGTAGATGTATAAAAATATAAATGGAACAATTATTAAGAGCAAGCTTGTTAATCTGTTAAGGGCCCTAGAAGCGTAGTAGGGTACACTGTAAAGCAAATTAGCTGTTTCAGTTTGTCTTCTAACCCCGCTCATTTTTTGTGGAAAACCATCAATAATATTAACATATTCAGGTTTTAATAGCAATTCAACCTCTAATAGTTCATTTTCAGCAGATGATCCTGTTATTATGAAATTATTTTGAGTTTCCGAAATCTTTAGATTAGGTGGATGCGGGTATACTTTAACTATATACTCTTTGGGTAAAGTTATAGTGAATTTTGTTATTGGTACGTGCTCTCTAAGTAACTTCAAATTGAAATGGCTGACTTCTTCATCGTATTGGATTGGTGGATGCATAATGTAATTCATCTTCAATGTATACTTCCCTTTGTTATAATATGCAGGGGTATATGCACCGACTTCGCTGTTGTATGCTAGGGAATCAATAGTGTAGAGATGGGACTGTTCCCCAAATACTCTAACATCGCCCCAATAATTCTTTGCATAACCAGTTGTCCCACTAGGGTAATCAAGGTTTACAAATTCTATATAAGGCCTGTCAAGAGGGCCAAATGAAAGTAAATCGTCCCAATATCTAAAAAGCATTCGATATTGGCCTGAATTTGCTACATTAAATGTATAATTTTCAGTTAAAGTACCGTCGGAAAGTAAATTTACCTCATAATTTTCTATTACTAGGTCGCCCCCAAGGCTGATAGGCCCCTTTGGTAATAATAAAAGAGTTACTCCACCTAGCAGTAGAGTAACGATTACTAAAACTGAAATCAGCTTTGTTTCGCCCATATTTTCCTCTTTTAAAATTCAATTTTTGGTCTTGTTTCTATGGCCTCTTCGAATTTAAGATATTCTAATTTTATGAGCCCTATTATTCTTCCCACAATGTTTGAGGGTATTGTATCAAGCATAGTGTTGAACTGCTGTGCTATATTATTGTATGTGTATCTCTGTCTTGCTATTTCCTCTTCGACACTCTTAACTGATTCCATCAGATTTGTAACAGTAGTTGATGTTTTTAGATCAGGATAATTTTCAGCTACTGCAATAAGTCTGCCTAAGATCCCTGCACTCTGACGGTCAATCTCACTTATTGCCTGAGGAGAAGCGCTTCCAATACTTGCACGATACCTCGTTATACTTTCTAAAGTTTCTTTCTCAAACTTAGCATAACTCTTTACAGCTCCAAGTAACTGGTCGATCATATCAAGACGCTTTTTAAGAGCGACTCTTATCTGTCCAAGAGTTGCATCAGCTGAGTTCTTTAATGTGAAAAATCTATTGTAGATGCCAACAAATATTCCAATAAGAACAAGTGCTACGACAACTACAATTCCGAGTATTGCCAAAATAGCTATAGACATAAAAATCTCCGAAATATACTTTGATTGTATGGTTTAAGTAGTTTTCGGAAAAGAATCCATCTATTTTTATAGAGGTTAAGGGATTATTTCGGGGCCAAAGTATTTTTCATACTCAAAGTCTTTGTAATTGATTATGTTTTTGTTAATACAATTCCTTATTTGGGGCATTTTTTTTTCTATCTCTGATATGAGATTTTTGATTGTTTTACATACAGCTTCATTCCCATCTTCAGGCCATAAATCAAGGTAATTCCAGTATAGACACCTGCCCCCACATATATCCTTAATTTCGCAAGATATACATTTACCACTAATTTGGAATTTCTTTAACTCATTTGGATTGGAATTTAGATCTCCTGCTATAAAATCACTAATCCATGACATGATTGGGCAAGCTATGATTTTTCCGTCAGTTCGTATTGCATAACCACTATGGCCCGCACCACATCTTAAACTAGTCTTTTCATTTTTTAATAGACTGTCTACTATTGCAATAAATGGATAAAGTTTAATTACATTTTTATTTTGAATCTGTTCTACCCAGTATCGTATAAGTTTTGTAATTGATTTGTTATACTCTTCTACAAAAGAATCAAATTCCTCTTTTTTATAATCGCATGAATAAAAACCTGCATCGATCTGCCAGTGGACTGAAGAAAAACCATTTTCTAATAAATATAAAACTTGTTCAAAGATATCAGGTGATTTAATCCCCAAAGTCATCCTCGCTATAACCTCCCCTTTGTAACCTTTTTCTTTTATTAATGCGAGATTTTTCATTACTAGATCGTATGTCCCAACACCTCTATTATAATCTGTCCTCTCTTTTGTCCCATCGATAGAAACTAATATTTTATCAATTTTATTCAGATACTTTATTGGTAACCTGTTCAATAATTTTCCATTGGTCTGCATTCTGTATGGAACATCAATATTATCCATTATTTTGATAATTTTTTCTATTTCAAGTAAGGGTTCTCCACCATAGAAAATAATTACGGGGTCTTGATCCTTTTCAATGAACTTCTTTAAACTACCTATATCCACTTCGCTTGATTCTGGGGCAGATATATCTATATTTATTTCTCTATTATCCATGTCTCCAAAATCATTCATAGATTTTTCATAACAGTAAATGCACTG
>JAMNZA010000014.1 GCA_023622545.1 Methanobacteriota archaeon
ATTTTCTGTTATAGATGAAATAAAAGTTGGAGATAAAGAACTTTACTATGTTGTAGAAAATGTAAATGTTCTAAGAGAGGATTCTTCACCTAAACCCTTCAATAAAATAAATGACATTAAGAATAACTTTAACAAAAAAGAGGACGATTATATAGTCGTTCCAAGGAATCTTTAATATTTGTGATATCATGTTCACCAAGGATTTAATAGATAATTTATTATCTACATCAATCGAAGAAAATCTCCATAAGAAGGTTGAGGAGATTAAGAAAAGAGATAAAGAAATTAACTCTTTTATAACTTTAGGAATTGAAGAAGCTGAAAAAACCTCAAAAGAAATAGAAAATAAAATTAAAGATAATAAGCAAGGAAAACTATCTGGGCTCGTTATTTCCATTAAAGATAATATTGCCGTCTCTAATCTAAGAATGACATGTGGGTCAAAAGTTTTAGAGAACTATGTTGCACCATATGATGCTACAGTTACAAATCTGATTAAGAAACAAGATGGAATAATTATTGGAAAATGCAATATGGATGAATTTGCATGTGGATCTGATGGGACATCATCTTACTTTGGTCCAACTAAAAATCCAAGGGATACGGAATATGTTCCTGGTGGAAGTTCTTCAGGAAGTGCAGCATCAGTGGCATCTGATTTTTGTGATCTTTCTCTTGGCAGTGATACAGGTGGTTCAATAAGATGTCCTGCAAGTTTTTGTGGAGTATATGGATTTAAACCAAGTTACGGACTAGTATCTAGATATGGACTATCCGATATGGCTATGAGTTTAGAAGGGCCCGGGCCTTTTGCAAAAGATACTTATGGAATTGCTCTTTTACTTGATGTAATTGCTGGAAAAGATTCTAGAGATACTGTTACAGTTGAAAGAGAAAAATTATCATATACCGAAGCCGTTGAAAATTTTAACGACTCTGACATCAAAAAAATGAAAATAGCTTTTGCTAAAGAATTCTTTGAGGGTGTAGACGAGGGAATAAAAAAAATCATTCTCGATAAAATAGGAAATCTTGAATCTTTAGGTGCAAAGATTGAAGAAGTGTCTATGCCAAATTTGAAATATGCTATACCTATATACTATTTAGTGGTATTCAGTGAATTTTCATCAGCTATGTCAAAATTTGATGGGTTTAAGTATGGGCATTATGTCGGCGGTCAAGACATAGTAGAAGCAGTTTCGAGTACTAGAGAAGCTGCAATGGGAACTGAAGTTAAGAGAAGAGTTTTGCTTGGAACTTTTGTCACTATGGAAGAATTTAGAGGTAAATGGTACACAAAGGCTCTAAAAGCAAGAAGTGTCATAAAGGAAGATTTTAAAAGAATTTTCAATTCTTATGATTTATTAATTGGACCAACTATGCCTACACTACCTTGGAAGATTGGCGAGAGAATTTCTGATCCACTTTCAATGTATTCTGCAGATATTCTTACTGTTAGTGCTAATCTTGCGGGTATATGTGCTTCAAGTCAACCGATTGGCAATATAAAACAACTTCCAGTCGGCCTTCAACTTCATGCAGATAGTCTATGCGAGAGTAAATTGTTAAAAGGAATGAGGGCAGTAGAAATTGCATGTGGGGGAATGTAATTGCAACTTCACGAGGATAAATACAAAGACTTGAACTTAAAGATAGGTCTTGAGATACATGTCCAGTTAAAGACAGATCAAAAGATATTTTGTGAATGCTCATCTGATTACATTAATTCCGCTCCAAATAATAATATATGCCCTATTTGTACCTCACAACCTGGATCAAAACCAATGGGTGTGAATGAAAGGGCCTTAGAGAATCTTTTGAAAATAGGGTTATTCTTAGGGTGTAAGGCATATGAAAAACCCTTTTATGTACAAAGAAAGCATTATTTTTATCCTGATTTACCTTCTAACTATCAAAGAACTTCTCAACCTATTCTAGGTAACGGAAGTTTCATGGGAGTTGGAATATGGGAAATCCATATAGAGGAAGATCCAGGGAGATATGAACTTAGAGAAGGTAAAGTTGACCTTAATAGATGTGGAGTTCCTCTAGCAGAAATAGTAACAGCACCAGAGATTAAATCCCCCGAATATGCAAGAGAATTCTTGAGAGATTTATTACTGTCTCTTGAATATCTAGGCGTTATACGAGGAGAGTCTGGGTCTATCAGAGCCGATGTTAACATATCTATCATGGGCGGAAATAGAATAGAAATAAAAAATGTTAATTCTGTAAGGGGAGTATATAAGGCTTTGAAATATGAAATTGTTAGACAAAAAGCAGTTTTACAAAGAGGAGGAACAATTTCAATGGAAACAAGGCACTTTGACGAATCAAGCATGATTACAAAAACTCTAAGAAAAAAAGAAACTGTTGCCGATTATAGATATATACCTGACCCAGATTTAGTTCCAATTTTTATAAGCTCAGATAGATTAAACGAGATTGAGTCAGTTTTACCTGAATCTCCTCACAATAAAAAGAAGAGATTTATGGAAGAATACTCTTTGGGCGAGGAAATTACAGATGCGTTGATATCTGACCTTTACTTAGCCGATTTATTTGAAGAAGTTGCATATAAATCAAATCCGCTTGAAGCAGGTAAGTGGTGTGCAACTGAACTCAAGAGAAGGTTAAATGAAAAAAATTTATCTGTTTCAACATCCAAAATTAATGCGAAACATATATCTGATATGATTGGATTTATAGAAAGGGGAGAACTTTCAGTAAAAAATGCTAAATGGATAATAGAAGATGCCGTTGATACGGGAAAAGATATTACTCTTCTCATGAAGGAAAAGAACTTCTATCAAATTAATTCAGAAGATACTCTAATCAAGATAATCGAAAAAGTAATTCAAGATAATCCCAAAGCAGTTTCAGACTTCAATTCGGGAAATCAGAATGCTTTACACTTTTTATTTGGAAAAGTTGTAAATGAAACTGAAGGTAGAGCAGAACCTTCAAAAACTATAAAATTAATTAGAGAAAAATTATATGCGGTGTCATAATGCTAAAAAGAACATGTTATTCCGACAAATTAAAGGAAGGCGAAGAAGTAGTAATTTCTGGGTGGGTCCATGAAAGAAGAGACCTTGGTGGAATTAAATTTATTTTGTTAAGAGATAGAGAAGGAATTGCACAAATTACTGCGCCTAAAAAGAAGGTTTCTGAAGAAATTTTTAAATTAATTGATTCATTAGGAAGAGAATGGGTAATCTCTGTTAAAGGGACTGTAAAGTCCTCGCCACAAGCTCCAAATGGATTAGAAGTTATCCCACAAGAAATAGAAATAATTAGCACAGCAGAACCAAGTCTTCCACTTGATCCCTCGGAAAAGGTTGATGCAGATATCGATACAAGACTTGATAATAGGTTTATGGACATTAGAAAACCAAAAGTCACTGCTATATTTAAGATAAGGAGTGAGATACTTAGAGCAGCAAGAGAGTATCTGTTAAGCCAAGCTTTTGTAGAAATTCAAACTCCAAAGATTACTGCATCGGGTACAGAAGGTGGCACAGAACTTTTCCCAATTTCTTATTTTGAAAGAGAGGCATTTTTAGCTCAATCTCCACAATTATATAAACAAACTATGATGGCCACAGGAATGGACAGAGTATTTGAGATGGCTCATTATTTCAGGGCAGAGGAATCTAACACAAGGAGACATTTATCAGAATCAGACGCTATTGATATAGAAATGTCTTTCATTGAAAATGAAGAAGATGTTATATACATTCTTGAAAATTTAGTTTCACATATACTAAATTGTGTTAATAAAAATAAAAAGAATGAACTTTCACTCTTAGGAATAGAAGTAAATATCCCATCAACTCCTTTTAGGAGAGTTAACTACGATCAGGCAATTACTCTTCTTC
>JAMNZA010000132.1 GCA_023622545.1 Methanobacteriota archaeon
GCTTCAACTTGATCCATTACAGGGTCAATAGCCTTTTTGCATACATCTCGAAATTTTGCATTGTCGTATTGTTCCCTAACATACCACCATCTTCTCAACCCTGCATATACTGTTTCAGGACAAGGTAATTGAAGAATCCCATATTCATACTTATGTAATAATTCAACTAAATCCCATAACATATCTGGAAAAAAGGCAAATCCGTTGACCTTTGCATTTTGATTTAGAAGACAGTTAGAAACAAGAGCTACCTTCCTTTTCCTCTTATCGTTCTCTAACAAATTCTCACCATCATTTATTCTATTTTATCACTTATATATCTGACCTTATTATAGTTAAACTAATATATATTCTATGTATATCCAATAACAGGTAAAGCATGTTTGTAAGAATTGTTGAATATTTATCATGGTGCATAGGAGTAATTGGGATACTAGTTATTTTTTATGGTAGCATTATTTCTATTCTTAAATTTATAAAAATTGAAAATAAAAGATTCAAAGGTAAAATGTCCTTAAGTGATGTAGATAGTCTCAGATTAACTCTTGGGACGTATCTATTACTTGGATTGGAGTTTCTTATAGCAGCTGATATAATTAGAACTATTTTACAACCTAGCTTTGAAGAAGTAGCGATTTTAGGTGCTATTGTTACTATTAGAACAGTCATCAGTTACTTCTTGGATAGAGAAATAGAAGATGTTCAAGAGCACCACACTATAGACTCTAAAATCAAAATATAACGTATATATTACTATAAAAAGAAAAAATAAAAGGATTTATTGTCTGACTACAGTGACTCTATAAGGTGAATATTTCACTACGTCATTTGCTACATGACCCATTAATAGTCTTTTTAGGCCTGTTAATCCAGTAGTTCCCATTATTATATGATCACAATTTTCGTCTTCTGCAGTCTGTATAATCGTGTCTACTACTCTCCCTAGTTTTAATAATGACTTAGGTTTAATCCCATTTTTTCCTGCAAACTTTGCCATTTCTTTTAAAATATTGTTTCCTCTTTTACACATTGGGTCTTCAAGCATGCAGCTAAGCTTTTCTTCAAAAAATGGAGAGTATCTCTTTATATCATCTGTTCCTTTTATTTTATCTTCCCATTCAGGAGTATACCTATCCATAGCTTCGTAAGAAACTTTTAATTTGTCTGCATCAACAACATGGAGCATTACGATATTAGCGCCCGTTTTACTGGCAACCCAAGATGAATATTCTATAGCTTTCTGTGATGCTTTTGATCCGTCTACCGGTACTAAGATTTTATTTATTGTTTCTCCACTCATGTTAACACCACATATGGATAGGTGTATCCCTTTATAACTTTTTCGGTATTCCTAAAATTTTTAGATTATTCTAATATTACTATACCATCATTAATTCAAAAAAATTATTATTAGTTTAAATTAAAAAGAAATTATATTTATTAATTTTCTAAATTATTGTCGTCTTCAGGTATATCTTCATCTTCTTCATCATAAAAGTCAATAAATCCAACATCTTCAATAGTTTCATTTATCATTTCTAAATTCTTGTTTAATGTTTTGAATTCTTTTAGGATCTCAGTCATTAATTTTAGGATCATATATTCAGTTTCTTCCTTCATATGAAATCACAATTATTATTTAGTGATACTCCTATTTAAAATAATTGATAGAACACAAAACCACCAAATAACTACAAATTCAACTCAAAAACCCCAAAATCCAACAGAAATAGTGCGGGGGAAGGGATTCGAACCCTCGAAGACCTGCGTCACCGGATCTTAAGTCCGGCGCCTTAGACCATGCTCGGCAACCCCCGCTTAGAAAAATATCCAAAGGTATCTTTTATAAAATTACCTGATAATATAAATCTTTAGGCAGTTGGTATTGATACACTTGTACCCGTCTTTTATATTACCGTCTTTATCCTCAACAGTTATCCTTCTAATAATAGATCCACATACTTTGCAATGCCGTTCTCCAAACTCTATATATTCGTAGTCTTCCTCTGTTTCTTCATCATCTAAATAAATATCTTCTCCGGATACCTCTCTGGAGATTATGTCTAATTCCCTTTCTAGTTTTTTATCTTTAGTTTCAAAAATAAATTTTTCTTCAAATATCTCTTCTTGAGGTTTTAATTTAAGAATATTAGCTAATAGAGAAAAAGTTTCAAAATTCATGTATTCGATTACAATATATGATCCCTTCGGAGCACTATCAAATGATATAACTGCATAATTTTTTTCGACTTCATTTTTCAAATACTCCTTAATTTTCTTAATAATAGGCTTATCATCACCTTTTTGCTCTTGATTTAGGATTATGTCCTCATTTACATAAATCTCTCTACCAGATTGATAGAAATCTATCCCCATATCATTAAGCCCTTTAACAATTTTAGTTATGGCTTCATCAACTTTGTAAGGTAGAGCTTCAACTTTTTTCATAATAATCCTTAGACTAATTAGAATTTAAAGTTATCATATTATCTCAGCGAACTATCTATAAGATCAAAAAGAGTTTTTTTTAGATTAGTAACAGTTTCATAGTTATCTATTTCAGATGGATTTATCCATTCGTATTCATCGTGCTCCCAGTCAATCTGTATTTCTGACCCATCAAATAGGAATAAAAAAGAATTTATTGACCAAATACACCCATTTAAAGGATCGTTGATATCAAAAGGGGTACCTTTCTTCAATAACTTTAATTGATTGCTTTGTACTCCAGTTTCTTCTTTTATTTCTCTTAAAGCTGCTTCAAGGCTAGTTTCATTTTCTATATACCCTGAAATACCGGCCCACTTACCCCTAAAAGATCCAACTTTATTGCTTCTTTTAAGAAGTAGGACCTTTCCATCTTTAAATAAGAATGAAGTGACTATATTTTTTCTATTCATAAAAGAAAGAAATAAACTATATTAAAAAAAGTATCTAATAAACTGGGGCAAAAGAATGAATTTATTGCTTTCTAGCTTTTCTTTTCATTCTTCTCATTTTCTTCTTAACGTGTCTCCAGCGCATTCTGCCTTTCTTTTTCCATTTTCGTGGCCTTTTGCCCATTATATCCCTCAACCCTCAAGGAACTTTATTTTTTCATTGTTATTTCAATAGTACTAACTGCTCTCTGTTCAACTTGCTCTGTGCCTATTTTAATATCAGTTATTTTAGCATCAGTAACAAATCTGCTTTTTACGATCTCAGCAGTGTCTACAGCAGTAGATATACTTCTTCCCCTAGCTTTTATGGTTATCTCATTCTCACCAGCATTAAAACCGGTGACTATAGCAAGAACATACGCCATTGCCTTTTTCTTACCTACAAGTACATCCATATCATATCCCTCTAATCATTGTTCATTGAAAAACGCTAGAGAACTAGCATGAAAAAGTTTCATTGCCTATTTATATAGTTTTTGGTTTATAACTATATAGCTTTATATAATATTTCTACAATTTTACATATAATTTATAATTAAAAATCAAAATTCAGTTACCACAACTCTAATATTTTGCTGATCTAGAAGTATTCCTTTCCAGAATATCTTCATATTTACTGTGAATTTAGTTTCGTAACTACCTGATGAAACGCTAGATTTCAGTAAAAAGGATTTGGATACCCTCTTATTCGCTATTAATCTATCTTGGAAAATAAATTTATATCCCCCTATTATCTGTTCTGAAGGGTATTGATCAACTGAAGATACTTCTAATACTGGATAATCTGAGCTAAACTCAATCCAGTAATCTCCAGCATTAAAATCATTATCAGATTCAATATCTATCATAATAAGTCCATTTTGATTATTCTTCAAGCTTAATTCAGTTTTTAGTATTCCACCTAGATCTATTTTTTTAATTTCAAATTTAGGCCTATATACCTCGACATTTCTCTTTATAGTAACTGTATCCATTAATGTGCCTTGGCTGTTTTTGTATTTGATTTTGAAGTTTAGTGGTATATCTTTTCTAACCTCTGAAAGTTTTAATATTTCCTTCTCTGCAACTATTCTAAATTTTATTATAGAAGTTTTTCCATTTTCTAGTAATGTTGGTGGATTTTCATCAAAACTAACTTTGAAATTTGATACAGGCTCTACCTCAATTTCTATAGCATTACTCTTTCCACTGTTTTTTAACATTAAAAGCCCAGTTTGTTCATTTGTTATGAATACGCTAGAGGTCAAACCTTGGATTTCCCCAGTTATCTTAGGATTTTTTTTGAAGTTGAATATACTATCCTGTCCAAAATAAAGAACTCCAATTAGGACAATAGCAGCAATAGCTATGAATATCCACTTCTTATTGATATTCATAAATATTGTAACCCAGCATTATTTAAAAGTTTATCCTATAAAGATGTAAAATAGTAGTTATTGATTTTCAATAATCAAAATTATATTATTAATTTTAAAAAATACGTCCCAAAATTTTATAAATAACAAATAATTAATTTCACTGGTATCTTATGGCAGCGCTAGCTCTTTATGAACGTATATTAGAATTGATTCCTGAGTCTGAACTTAAAGAAAGAATTGATAAAAAAATTCAATCTGTCGGTGGACTATTATCTGAAGAGGGAGCTCTACTCTTAATTGCAGGCGAGCTTGGTATAAGCATTGAAGAAGAACATAAAGAAAAAAAACATTTTTTTATCTCTGATATTAATGAGGGCATGCAGCACATTGACATTAGTGGTAGAATAATGAGAATCTTTGATGCCAATACTTTTCAGAGAAAAACTGGTATAGAAGGAAGAGTTCAGAATATTGTAATTGCAGATAAAACTGGAAGTATTAGAATTGTTTTTTGGGACGACCAAATAGACAAAATAAAACAGTTCAAAAGAGGGGACGTTGTCACAATTAGAAATGGTTACCTTAGAAAAGGCCTCAATAATCAATTTGAAATAAGTCTAGGCAAAGAGGGCGTCATAACTAGTGGTCACGATAGTCCTGATTACCCTCCGATCGAGTATGTTAAAATAAAGATTAGAGATATTGAAGATAAAATGAATAATATCGATATTACAGGAAGAGTTTCTTCTGTATTCGGTGTTAGAGAATTTTTAAAAAAAGATGGGTCAACGGGAAAAGTTGGCAACTTTACAATAATGGACGATACTGGCGAAATTAGAGTAACTTTATGGGATAAAAAAGCCGAATTATTGAATAATCTTGTTAAGAACGATCTGATTAGGATTGAGAATGCGTATTCTAAGATGGGATTAAACTCAGTTGAAATCAATCTTGGATTTTCATCAAATATTTCAATTGAGAAGGGTGAAAGAGAGGACATTCCTAAAGCAGAATCTTCAAAGAAATCTATCGGAGACCTAGAAGAAAATATGAGGGGAATAAATCTCGAAGGAATTGTAAAAGAGATTTATGAACTCAGAACTTTTAATAGAGATAACAGAATAGGAAAAGTTGGGCGATTTCTATTATCTGATGGATCCAACGAAGTTAAGGTAGTTCTATGGGACGATAAAACAGAGATGTTGGAAAAATTATTCCCAGGCATTAATGTCAAAATAGACTCCTGTAACATCAAATTTAATAATGGGCTTGAAGCGCATGTTGGATTTGGATCAAGATTGGAAATAACAAAAACTGAAGAAAAAGCAGAGGACAAAAAAATAGTTGATTATAAACGTGGAGATTCTATCAATATCTTGGGGAGAGTAAAAGGTATTGAGGGCGATTTCCTAATTGTGATAGATGAATCAGGCACTGTCCCTGTTTCCTTAGCAAATATACAAAACAAAAACTTTAATGTCGGGGATATGGTCAAAGTGATAGGGACATTAGAGAATGATTCAGATGTATTACATGTAAACGCAATTTCTATTGATAAAGGAGATGATAATTTTCCAGATCTTGATTCTTTGATAAATCCTCCTTTAAAGTTGATTAATGAATTATCAAATAATGATTTTTGTATTATTTCTCCTTTAATCAAACATGTTTCAAAAGATGGAGATAACTATATCATCATATGTGACGATGGTTATGGCAATATAAGAGGAAAAATTAAAAAAGAAGTAGAGCCCTTGAAGGAATACGATATAAAAGCGAGGATTTTTGAATCAAATAATCTAAAAGAATTTTATGGGTATGAAATTAATGAAATAGATCCTGCCTTTAAGGCTAAAAGTATCTTTACGGTGATTTAATGGAAAAAATAAGAGATTTAGAAGAACTTCCAGGTATTGGGCCAAAGACTGCGGAGAAGTTAAGAGAGGCCGGATTTAGAACAGTTGAATCAATAGCTGTTGCTTCACCAAAAGAATTATTTGAAATTGCAGAAATAGGTGAAAGCTCAGCTTCAAAGATTATTGAAGCCGCTAGAGAAGCGGCCGATGTTGGTGGATTTTTAACTGCAAATGAACTTCTTGAAAAGAGAAAATTTATTGGTAGAATTACTTCAGGAAGCAAAAGACTCGATGAATTAATAGCTGGAGGATTCGAATCACAGGCTATAATTGAAGCTTTTGGAGAATTTGGATCTGGTAAAAGTCAGATAGCACATCAACTTTGTGTTAACGTACAGTTACCAATCGAAAAAGGTGGGCTCGACGCAGGAGCTATTTTCATTGATACTGAAAGTACATTTAGGCCTGAAAGAATTATACAGATGGCAAAAGGAGCTGGCCTTGATCCTACTGAAGTAATGAGTAAGATTAGGGTTGCTAGAGCTTTTAATTCTGACCATCAAATGTTACTCACCGAGAAAACAGTTGAACTAATTGAAGCAGAAAAAATTAAACTACTTGTAGTAGATTCTCTTACATC
>JAMNZA010000033.1 GCA_023622545.1 Methanobacteriota archaeon
AAATCCTGTTTTATACTGAAATAACAACAGAAAAGGTTAAAAATAAGGTGCGCCTAACACCTAGAGTGAGTCTATGGCTACTTGGAAAAACACCTCAAGCGACATAGTAAGATGTCCTAAGTGTAGCTTTATGTTTTCAAAGCAGTATTCGAGGGTCGTATCATGTCAATCATGCCCGATGGCAACTTCATCATGCACAATGGTAAAATGCCCGCGATGCCAGGAAGAATTTTATCCATGATGTAATTATATTCCTAGTAGTTATAATATTACCGAAAAATATATAAAGAAATGTATAAAAAATCATTGAGGGGGAGAGAAATATATCATCATGATTACCCTCCTTTATGTCCAAAAGACATGATTACCCTCCTTTATGTCCAAAAGATTCCTTTCGAATCTGTCCTTTAAAGGCTCTCTCCTCCTAATAATTGGGGTAGATAACTTGCAATACTGGGATGAAAAGATAGAAACAATGAAAAGGGATGAACTGGAAAAATTCCAGCTCAAACACCTGAAAAGCATATTGGAACATGCTTACAATAACAGTGAATTTTACCGTAATAGCTTTAGGGAGGCTGGCGTTTCCCCAAGTGACGTAAACAGCTTAAATGACATTAGAAAACTTCCAACGATTAAGAAGGACGATATAAGGAAGGACCAGGAGGTATCGCCTCCGCTTGGAAAGATGACGGCCGTTCCAGAAAAGGATGTAGTATATATATCCGTATCCAGCGGATCAACTGGAATGCCAACAGCATCTCCTTTCACGGGGCAGGATTTTGAGGACTGGATGGATTATGAAGCAAGGTTATTCTACTCTTCAGGAATGAGGGCAACTGATAGGTACTGTCATGCGTTGAATATGTCCCTTTTTGTCGGGGGCCCATGTGTCCTAGGGGCTCAGAAGCTAGGAGCTTTGTGCATACATGCCGGAACTATACCCTCTGAGAGGTTACTCAGAATTATGTTGCAGTTCCAGCCTACAGTTACCTGGACAACACCATCCTATGCTTGGTATCTAGGGGAAACAGCTGAGAAGCAAGGAATTGATGTTGCACACGATACAGCTATAAATAAAATTTTTGTTGCCGGGGAGCCAGGGGGGTCAATAGACGCAACAAAAAAGAGGATCGAGCAGCTCTGGGACGCTGATGTTTATGATTATTATGGCCTATCCGATATATTTGGGGCATGTGCAGGAGAATGCGAAGAGAAATCAGGGCTCCACTTTTCTGAGGACCACATGATAGTTGAGGTACTGGACCTTAAGACAGGTGAGCAGGTTGATGAGCATGAAGAAGGAGAGATGGTGCTCACCACAATCAAGAAGCGAGCAAGACCAATGATCAGGTTTAGGACAGGGGATCTAGTATCTTACGAACTTGAAAAATGCGGCTGCGGAAGAACCCATATGAGATTGATGGGTGTATGCGGAAGAACTGACGACATGCTTATCATAAAAGGTGTCAATGTACTGCCATCAAGCGTTGAGCCAGTTGTCAGGGGTAATAAGAAACTATCTGGAGAATACAGGCTTGTTATCGATAGGATAGACCATCTTGATGTCTTGACAATTGAAATAGAAAGATGCGATTGCAAGGGCGACGCAAAGATCCTAGAGAGAGAAGTGCAACGTGATTTAAGGGCCGTCTTAGGAATAACACCAAAAGTTACAGTGTTTGAAGATGGTACACTTCCAAGAGAAACACACAAGGCCAAGAGAATCAAAGATAACAGAAAGAACGTCTGGAAATAAAGACCTTAATTTAATAAAAAAATTTTTTAAAATTAATTTTAGAATATGTCTATTGCCCTAGACAGTACGTTTCTTCCCCTATACTCGGGTAGTATCATTGGGGATTTTCTGTTTTCTGGGACACCCGCTTTTTCCAGTTCTTTCCTATATCTAGTCACATGGGAAAGTGTCAGTTCTCCTATAGATGCCTTTTTGGCATATTTTGCAGCTGAGATGCCAGCTCTCCTGCCAAAGACAGAGTAGTCAAGTAGGGAGTTACCCATCAACCTGTTCTTTCCGTGGACACCGCCTGTGACCTCCCCTCCGGCAAATAGGCCTTTTAGCTCTGTGGCACCGTTTGCATCTATTACAACGCCACCGTTTTGGTAGTGTAATGTTGGGAAAACTAATATTGGGTCCTCGACCATGTTAATGTCAAATCTCTTGAACATCCTGTACATTGCAGAAAGCTCTCTCTCTGTTGTACCTTCCCCTTTTAGCATATTGATCATAGGCGAATCTAGCCACACGCCTTGCATACCGGTTGGTGTTTCAACTCCTCCACTAGCGCCATAGCATTCTTTTATGAATGCGGCACTTTCAACATCCCTCGGCTCTAATGGGTGGACAAACATGTTTCCATCCCTGTTCAACGGCTGTGCGCCAAGCCCCCTTACCTTCTCTGTTATGAGAAGGCCCACTATCTGCTCCGGAAATGCCGCGCCTGTCGGGTGGTACTGGACAGAATCCATATCTCTAAGCCTTGCGCCACACCTATAAGCCATTACTAAGCCATCTGCAGTTGCCCCATAATGGTTTGTTGTTGGGAATCCCTGTATATGGAGCCTCCCAAATCCTCCAGTCCCCATTACAGTGGCCTTTGCTCTAACAACATAGTATTGGTGAGTTTCTATGTTGAAAAGAACTGCTCCGGCTATTTGGCCCTTATCATCCATCAAGAGCTCAATTGCAGGTGAGAACTCAATTACAGGAATTGACAGATTTATGAACTCATCCCTTATGACTCTCAGAAGCTCCATACCTGTGTAATCCTTTGCAGAGTGCATCCTCTTCCTTGAAGTTCCTCCGCCGTGGATAGTGATCATCGTTCCATCCTTCTGTTTGTCAAACATTACTCCCTTCGACTCAAACCATTTTATGATGGCAGGCCCATCAGACACCAACGCCTCTACAAGCTCAGGCTCATTTGCAAAATGCCCTCCACCAATTACGTCAAGGTAGTGGATTTCAGGAGAGTCGTTGGCCTTATCTGCCGCCTGGATCCCCCCCTGTGCCATAATTGAGTTTGAGTCGCCGTGCCTTAGCTTAGTCGTCATCAGTATGTTCTCTGGGTCAATTCCTTCATAAGTTGCCCATATGCCTGCCATTGTTCCTGCACCGCCGCCCCCTATTATGAGGAGATCGACATCATAGTCGATGCTTGTTAGGTCAATATCCTTCTCAGAGACAAGTGGGTATGATTCAATTAGATCAGCAACTTCCATTGGGACTATCTCCTCCTTTGAAGAGCCTATCGATAGTTTTCTTTTTACCTCAGGTTTGTAATCAGGGTGGTATTTGTTTAAGACCTCATCCCTCTCATCCAATGACATCTGCTGGTACTTCTCTTTGAGCCTCTTCTCCCTTGTTTTTTCAACCTTTTCAATTGACTCTCTCATCGATTCCGGGTAACCTTTAATTAGATTCATGGCATCACCTACTCAATCGGCCTCTTCTTGTAAAGGTCTTTTATATCAGCTGGGCCCATTGCCTTTAACTTTGAGATCTCTGCTTTTGGAACTCCAGAATTAACTTTGTTCACAGCATCTTCGGTATGGGCTGCCTTTGGCGCAACAAACTTACCGTAAAGCCTTCGTGCAAGCTGGCCTACATGATACTGAGTTATCTCAGCTGGGCATCTGAACGCACAAAGCCCGCACTGGACACAATCAAAAGAGAGGGTCGCAGCCTTTTCTATATCCCCTCTGAGGGAGGCCTGGACATAGTCCATGACCTTAAGCTCTTGGGGGCAAACCTTCGTGCAGCTGTTGCAGCTGATGCATCGTGCTATCTCGGGGTACTCCTTCAAGAGGGCATTATGAGCGATATTCAGTTTTTCCATATCGTATTTCTGTTTGTTTGCAGGGGTAAACGGCAGCTGAACAAGGTACATCCCATCAGCAACTGTGGTCTGGCACGCAAGAGCAGATTTTAATTTGTAATCATTTTTCAACCTATAGATAGTTGCACATGCACCACAAAACCCTGCACGGCATCCTGCCCCCCTTGTGTACCTATATCCTGCATATTCCATAGCCTTCATCAGTGTGAGCCCCGATGGAATCTTATA
>JAMNZA010000083.1 GCA_023622545.1 Methanobacteriota archaeon
ACAGGTTATGTAGGGATTCCTGTTGCAGTTATGTTTGCAAATAAAGGTTTTAATGTTGTTGGTATCAACAGAACAAAAGAAAAAGTTGATCTGATAAATAAGGGAGTATGCCCTATTGAGGGTGATGAGCCGAACCTCCCTGAATTATTAGCCAAGGTGATAAAAGAGAAGAAACTTACGGCTACTATAGATTATTCAGCATGCAAAAATGCAGATGCAATTTTAATCTGTGTAGAAACTCCATTTGATTCTGATAAATGGGAGCCAAAATACGATTCGTTGAAATCTGCTCTTAAAAGCGTCGCCGAGAATTTATCTAAGGGAACTTTAGTGATAGTAGAATCAACAATTGCCCCAACTACTATGGACACTTTAGTTAAACCTATCTTAGAGAATACTTCTAAGATGAAAGCAGGCATGGATTTCTTACTTGGAAATTGCCCAGAGCGTGTCATGCCTGGTAAACTCTTATACAATATTGAAAATCTTTCAAGGGTATGCGGAGGAATAAATAAAGAAACTCAAAACAAGATGCTTGAGCTATACTCCCATATCGTTAAGGGTGAGTTATATCCATGTGATTGTATAACTGCAGAAGTGGTAAAGACCACTGAAAATGCATATAGGGATGTTGAAATAGCCTTTGCAAACGAAATCGCGTTAATCTGTGAAAAACTAGGGATTAACGTATATGAAGTAAGGGAGTTAGTTAACAAGGCTCCTTTTAGGAATATGCACTTGCCAGGTGCAGGTGTCGGAGGACATTGTCTTCCAAAGGATTCCCTTCTATTATCATATGGAGTCAAAGGTGTGATGACACCAGAACTTATGATACTTGCAAGAAATCTAAACAATAAGATGCCAAAACATACAGTAGATCTTTTGCTTGACGCTTTCAAGGAAAAGAATTTGGATGTTAAATCAAAGAAAGTAACTGTTTGTGGTTTTGCTTATCTTGAGAACTCAGATGATACAAGAAATACACCGGCTTTAGGAGTAATTGAAGCCCTAAAAGAAAAAGGCGCAGATGTTAAAGTCCACGATCCTTTTGTGAAGAGCTATCCAAATATTGAGATACAAAAAGATTTTGAGGATACAATTAGAGGATCAGATGCTTTAATCTTTGTGACGGCACATAACGAATACAAATCACTAGATCTTGGTAGAATAAAATCAATAATGAAAACCCCAATAATAGTCGATGGAAGGAATATTTTCAATAAAGAAGAGACAATCAAGAAAGGATTTGTATACAGAGGGATAGGAAAAGGATATTAAATTTTTATAATTTTATTATTAACATAAGAATCAATTGCAGATATTGCAACTTGAAGTGCATGTAGCCCCTCTTCACCGGATACAGGGGGTTCAATATCCTTTTTTAGGTATTCTATGAAACACTCAAGTTCCAAGGACAGCGGTTCTTTTCTTTCAATCTTAGCTTCTTTCATCCATTCTTTATCGTAAAGAACTAGTTTTTGATCAATGTAATCGACTTCGGCAATCCCTTTATCCGCAACTACAGTGAGACTCCTTACTTTATGAGGGGTGTGCCAGTTTGTATCTATAAGCCCTGTGGAGGAATTACCAAAGGTCATTAGAATAGTGGCAAAATCCTCGAATGGATGTATTCTTTTCCCACCTGTTGCATAAACTGTTTTGACTTTTTCTTCTAAGAGATATGACATTATATCTATATCATGAACGCCTAAGTCAACTATGATCCCAACGTCCCTAATTCTTGGATTGTATGGCCCTACCCTTTTTGAAGACATTGTGACAACTTTACCTAAGGTGTCATTTTTTATAAGCTGCTTTAATTTTTGCACCGCAGGATTAAATCTTTCAATGTGCCCTACTGAAAATTTAACGCCTTCTTTCTTGGCCTTAGTTATCATATCCTTAGCATTTTCAACGGTATCTGCTATTGGTTTTTCAACTAGGACGTTTACCCCATTATCAATTAAGTAATCACAAACAGTTTTATGGAGTTTTGTAGGAACGGCCACAACAGCTGCGTCAATTCCTTCTTTAACTAACTCCTTATAATCAAGGAATCCCTTCGTCTTATAAGTTGTTGAGAGTTCTTTGACTCTGTTTTTATCAATATCAGATAATCCTACTAGCTCAACATCCATTGATGAAAGATTTCTTATGTGATGGCCGCCCATCACACCTGCCCCGATAACTCCTATTTTAATCATTTGAATTCCTCAAAGAATGATACTATATATTCAAGATCTTCCTTCTTTAATGACGGATGAACTGGAATGGAAACGACCTCTTCAGAAGCCTTTTCTGTTTTAGGAAGTCTGTCGTTATAGCCCAACTCAATATACAAGGGCTGTTTATGAAGTGGCAACGGATAATAAATTCCATAGCCAATCCCAGCTTTTTCAAGCGCTTTAATCAAATCTTCTCGTTTGCCATTTTTTATTCTAATAGTATATTGGTGGAATACATGCTCCCTGTTGGAGAAAGTCTTAGGGCATTCAATGTAATCCAGTTTAGATAATCTTTTTGAGAGAAATTCTGCATTTATTCTTCTCGATTTATTAAATCCATCGAGTTTGTTTAACTGACATATACCTATAGCAGCGCAAATATCTGTCATTCTAAAATTAAATCCAAGAGTATCATAATAGTATCTTTTCTCTTGACCATGATTTCTTATTTTCTTAGATAATTCGTATACAGATTTATCATTAGTAGTGATCATTCCACCTTCAGAGGTAGTCATATTTTTTGTAGGATAAAAGGAAAAGGATCCCGTTCCAAATGAACCAACTTTTTTACCATCAAATTTTGCACCATGTGCTTGTGCTCCGTCCTCTATTAGTTTTAGGTCATAATCCTCACAGATATCTTTTATAACTTTCATTTCTGCAGGTTGCCCATAAAGATGAACCGGCATGATAGCCTTTGTTTTGCTTGTGATTTTATCTTCTATCTTGGAAGAGTCAATTGTAAATGAATCGCTATCAATATCCACAAAAACAGGTTTTGCGCCAGTAAAGAGCACAGAGTTTGCAGTTGCAACAAAAGTAAACGAAGTCGTTATTACTTCATGCCCTTTTCTGATGCCATTTGATAAGAGGGCCACATGAAGAGCGGTCGTTCCGTTTGAAGTAGAAATTGCATATTCTGTTCCTATGTAATCCGCAAATTGTCTTTCGAACTCATCTACCTTCTTTGATTGTGCAATGTTTCCTGAAAGCATCACAGATTTGACAGCCTCTATCTCGTCCTCAGATATCAATGGCTTTGCTATAGGTATCATCTAATCTTCCTCCAGAAGCAAATAATCTTCTTCTTTAATTAAAAACGTAGTTTTGCAGACTGTGCATTCCATTAGGATCTTGTTATTGTTCTCACCTATCTTAACGGCTTTTCTCCCACATTTGCAGACGAATCCTTTGAGTTTAGCAGGATTTCCAAATACAAGCCCATAGTCAGGGACACTCTTAGTAACAACTGCCCCCGATCCAATCATTGCGTATTCTCCTATTGTAATCCCACAAACTATTGTAGCGTTAGCTCCGATTGAGGCACCTCTTTTTACCAATGTTTTTACTAGCTCCCAGTTGCTGTTGAATGCTCTGGGATATAAATCATTAGTAAATGTCATGTGAGGCCCAAGAAAAACATCATCCTCAACTTCAACACCATGATAAACAGAAACCCCATTTTGGATCTTGACATTATTGCCTATTGGAACATCAAAATCAATGTAGACGCACTTACTGATAATGCAGTTCTCACCTATCTTTGCACCTTCTCTTATCTGTGACTGGTGCCAGATCTTTTTCTCACCTATCTTTGCACCTTCTCTTATCTGTGACTGGTGCCAGATCTTTGTGTTCCTACCAATAACTGCCCCTTTAGAAATCTCTGCAGTTTCATGAACAAAATAATCTTGCATAGAACTAAAATGATTAAGGATAATTTAAAAGTTTCTGAAGTTTAAACTAAAAGGATATACAAAACACCACATATTCCAGATACTATTGAAAATAAGTATGTTACCAATACTGCCTTTTTTTCAGTCATTGGAAAATAGTATGGAAGGAGCCATTTCATCGTCAAATTGTTTGGAACTTCCAGTGTTCCATCCTTTCTTACTTTCCCAAATTTGATGTGTGGGTATTTTCTTATCTTCCAGTATACAAACATTAGGAAATTAATTATATGGGGTATTAAGATAATAACTCCAAATATCTCGAGATTTTGGAAAATAATAAATCCACCAAGTGAAGCACCGATCATCAATGTTCCAATATTTCCCAAGAATATCCTTGATGGGTACCTATTAAAGTACATGAATGCAATCATAGCCCCGAGTATTGGTGCAACATAGATTAGTCCGACAAATCCATATTTTATGAATGAAGCAATTGCTGTAAATCCCAGTAAGATAGTTGTAGTCCCGCCAGAGACTCCATTAAATCCTGAATGCATATTTATCAAATTGGATACTACCATAACGTATAGTGGGGCGATAATGTAAGAAAACAATATCCCTAATTCTACTTCAGTGAAAATTAAAGATAAGCTTGTATCAATGTTCAATAACGCAATTGGAAAAGCTAAGAAAAATGGTGCTACTAATTTTATCTTTCGCCCAACATTGACAAGATCGTCGACCAAACCAAATACCGCATAAATAAATATAACAAAGTAGAATATCAAAAGATGCTCTACATCGGGAAATATTAATTGGAGTATAATCAATGCAGAGAGTACACCCATTAGTATAGGAAGGCCACCCATGGTAGGGACAAATGTTTCTTTTATTTTGTAGTAATCTTTTACTATATGCCCCTCTTCTTTTAGCTTTCTAATAAATCTAGGGATGAGAAAAAATGTTACTAAAAAACTGAGAAGCAGCGGTATAATGAAAGTAAGATAGCCATCCATAGTATCATCTATTGAACTATTCTAATTGTATCTAAGGTCCTTGAAATTATTTAAATAATTAACTGAAAAAAAGAATATAAAAATAAAGAAATTAATTTTTTCTTCTTCTTAAGTAATAGTATAATAAAGCTGCTGCACCAAGTACACCGGGCACTTCAAATCCTGGAACTCCTTTAATTGGCAAGCTTGACTCTTGTTCAACTGTAACGTAAATCACATCACTATCTGTTCCGCCATTGTTGTCTGTTACAACTAAAGTGACTTTGTATACACCAGGTGTTGCATATGAGTGAAGTGGTTCTTTCTCATTAGAATCTCTTGAATCGCCAAAGTCCCATGCGTAACTTATGATAGAACCATCGGAGTCGGAAGATCCTGATCCATCAAAATGAACCTGCTCCCCAACTTTAACTTTTATATCGCTGCCTGCAACTGCCTTTGGTGTTTTGTTTGTGGATGGTGGAGGTGTGCTGCTTTCAGATATTGTTACGAGTACCGTATCTGTATCTGTTGCTCCGTCATTATCGGTTACTGTGAGAGATGCAGTATATGCTCCAGCTGCAGAATATGTATGGCTTACTACAGAACCTATTGAACTGTCCCCATCACCAAAGTCCCATGCGTAACTTATGATAGAACCATCGGAGTCGGATGAGCCACTGCCATTAAAACTAACTGATTGGCCAACTTTTGAAGTTTTATTGGCACCTGCATTGGCTTGAGGAGGATTATTTGAAGATGGCGGGGATCCAATAGAGATAGTTTCAGTCGCTTCATTATTAGTTTCATTTTCTTCTTCTATGGCATTAGTCGGGTCTACTTTAGCTTTTACTACAGTTGATCCTTCTGGCAGAGTAAGGGTCGTTGCTGTAAAAGTAGCTACCGATCCAGAGGGTATAGTTGCTGATCCTGTAACGTTGTATTTAGAAACTCCATTAAACCAAATTTGTACACCTAAATTTCCGCTGAAAGTTGTCGATCCTTGATTTGCGATCTTGAGAATAATTCTATCGCTACTATCCTTTGAGATATCTGTTATAGTCAAATCAGGTTTAGCTATCGGAGAAGGCCCAGTAACTTGATAGGTAACAACTAGAACGGGTTTCTTTCCAGCTGGTGCAGATTCAACAGAATAAAACTGTGCTTTGTCGTTAGAACTTGTTGCCTTTAACATAAATCCATTATTACCAGAAAAGGTCCCATTCGCATATCTTTCAACAAAATACTTTACATCAAGTATGTGTTTATCCCCATCGTGGCTGTCCCATGAAACAGATGTCGTATCCATTGGCCCAACGGCAGAGCTATAATCCCCTCCAGCATTGCTCCAGTTGGATGTAGAGCTTCTTTTTAGCCAGGTAGTTGTAGAACAATCAGGTGCCCCATTAACAATCCAGTATGCTCCAACTGTAGATACCCCAGATCCAGCTTCCATTTTGTGGAAGTAAAGAGTGAGATCAGCTTTAGTTATAGTTGCACCTGAAGGTATACTGCTAAGATCAAAACGGATCATTCCCCTTGCTTCTTTTCCATCAGAAGCAGATTTTCCAATCCAGATATCACTGTATGTGCAATAATTCGATGTAGGATTCCTTTCACTAATTATAGTATCAAATGTTGGACTAATCGTTATAGTTTCTATTAGTGCAAACCCAAAAACAGCAGGAAGTGAAACACCTAGTAAGAGTATTCCTATGAATATTGCAGAGAATAATTTAGTTTTATTAAACATAATTTCACCTATAATATTTGGAAAAGGAAATATTTAAATCTTATTATAAAAAAATAGATTATTTTGTCTAAGATTTAATTTTTTTGGCAGCTGTTTTTAGTGCAATTTGAATACTTTTTTGAGGCATTATCGTTACAACAGGTATTGTGACTACTTTCTCTACTATTGAACTTACAATAGGAGCACAAACTAGTGCACTTGCGCCGTCCCTTTCAGCCCTTATCGATTGAGCAAAAACTTCCTCAATGTTGGTGGCTGAGTATTCCTTAATCAAAAATTTAGTCCCATTTTCTGAAACGTAATTTTCATCAATCATATTAAGAACTGGTCTTGATGCAATCAGGGCTATAAACTTATTATTTTTATCCTCGCCTTCTTTCAATACTTCAAAGATCTTTCTGATAGTTTTTAGATTTGGGTCTCTATCCCCAGATAAAATCTTATATAAAGTAGGTAGTGGAATACTCGAGACATCTGAAAAATTTTTGATACTTCCAAAACTCTTTATTAAAAGCTCCTCTAACTCGACTTTGAATTTATCATTAGATAAAAAAATTATTTCTTTTAGTTTTTCAGATTCTTTATATCCCGTATTATCACCCTAACGTATAATCAATATTCTTATATTTATACTTTTGGGTATTTATATTATACTATAATAGGAAAATTTATAAATTAAAAAATGAATTATAGTACAGGTGAATTATATGAAAAAAAAGTTAGCTTTAATTGCTACTATATTGATTGCTTCGACATTACTATTAGGGTGCGTAGGTCAAGGCAATG
>JAMNZA010000008.1 GCA_023622545.1 Methanobacteriota archaeon
GCTATTAACAAATTAAGAAAGATTACGAAAGAGGGGAAAACTAAATGAGTGATGATTTAAAAGGAACAGAAATCGTTGTCAAATGCCTAAAAGAAGAGAATGTTAAGAATATCTTTGGTTTCCCCGGAGGTCAACTGATACCTCTTTATGATAGACTATATGATGAAACAGAAATTAGAAGCATACTTGTAAGGCATGAACAAGGAGCAGCACATGCAGCGGATGGATATGCTAGAGCTTCAGGAGACCCCGGAGTATGCATGGCGACATCCGGTCCAGGGGCAACTAATCTTATTACTGGTTTATTGAACGCTACAATGGATTCTATTCCAGTAGTTGCCTTTACAGCTCAGGTACCCACAAAAGCCATAGGTACAGATGCTTTCCAAGAAGCAGATACCTTTGGGATAACAATGCCCATAACAAAGCACAATTTTCTAGTTAAATCAACTGATAATTTATCATGGACAATAAAAGGTGCATTTAAAATAGCAAATACCGGAAGAAAAGGAGCAGTAGTCATTGATTTACCAAATGATGTTCAGCAAAAGACTTCAAAGGAGTATTACCATGGAGAGGTAAAATTTGCTGGTTACAATCCAAGCGTTGTCCCTAATCCACTACAGATCAAAAGAATAGCTCAAAAACTAATGGAAGCAGAAAGACCATTAATCTTAGCAGGTGGAGGGGTAATACTTGCAAATGCTTCTGAAGATTTAAGGGCACTAGCTGAGTACCTAGGGGCCGGAGTAGCAACAACTTTGATGGGAAAAGGAACTATCCCAGAAGATCATCCACTTTCATTAGGTATGGTTGGAATGCATGGAAGAATGGCTGCTAATAAGATGATAAATAACTGTGACGTTTTATTAGCCATAGGATGTAGATTTTCAGACAGAACAACTGGGTGGGGATTAGAATCATTTGCTCCTGATGCCATCAAAATTCACTGTGATATAGACTCATCTGAGCTTAACAAAAACATTACTGTAGATTTTCCACTAGTAGGTGATGCAAAGCTAGTGATTCGAGATCTAATAAAATTCCTAAAGAAGTATGAGGATGTAAAGAAGGACACAAATATCTGGCAAAAAAGAGTGAAGCAACTTCATTCTATGTGTGAAGAATGTGAAACCTTCAAGCCAAAGGAAGATAAACTTACACCAGAGGTAATAATAAAAGCCATTAATAATTTCTTAGATGATAATGCAATAGTAACTACGGAAGTTGGACAGAACCAGATGTTTGCTGCTCATTACTACATTACTAAAAAACCAAGGCAGTTCATTTCTTCAGGGGGACTTGGAACAATGGGATTTGGATTCCCAGCTGCAATAGGTGCTAAAGTCGCAAGACCTGACAAACAGGTTCTAGATATTGCAGGAGATGGATCTTTCCTAATGGTTTGCCAAGAGTTAGCGACAGCCATGTCTGAAGATATACCAGTAGTAGTTGCAATATTAAATAATTCATTCCTTGGGATGGTTAGACAATGGCAGGAGCTATTTTGGGAAAAGAGATATGCAGGTACAAAACTAGGGACAATACCAGATTTTGTGAAACTAGCCGAATCATTTGGAGCTTATGGGGAAAGAGTTGAAAAGGTATCAGACGTTGAAAAAGCATTGAAAAATGCCTTCGATTCAGGTGTTGTTTCAATCCTAGATTTCAAAATAGAATCAGAGACTAATATCCTCCCAATGATTCCACCAGGTGGAAGAGTTGATGAAATGATAGGAGTGGGAAGATGCCGACACAAATAATATCAGTATTAGTTGAAGATGAAGCTGGCTCTCTTACGAGAATGAGTGGTATGTTCTCAAGGAGAGGGATTAATATTCATTCCTTAACAGTCTCTCCTTCTGAAAAAGAAGGTATGAGCAGGATGACAATAGTAACTACTGGGGACGAGCGGGAAATAGAAAAAATAGAAAAACAGTTAAACAAACTTATCGAAGTAGTTAAGGTAAATATCCTAGAAAAAGATACTTCTGTTATTCGGGATCTTTGTCTATTGAAGATATACGCAGACAAAGAAAACAGAGCAGAAGTTTTAGAGATAGCCAATGCATTTAAAGCGAATATAGTAGATATTAGTTTAAGAACAATAACCCTAGAAATAACGGCAGATCCGCTTGATGTAGACAGATTTGTTGAAACAATGAAGAACTTTGGCATAAAGGAGCTGTTTAGAACAGGCGTTACTGCCATTTCTAGAGATATTGAAAAGAAAACGGGAGGTTAAATAATGGCAACAATGTATTATGATTGTGATGCAGACCTTAAATATTTACAAGGTAAAAAGATAGCCGTAATAGGATACGGAAATCAAGGTAGGGCCCAGGCCTTATGTATGCACGACAGCGGACTTGATGTTGTCGTCGGTGTAAATGAAGGAGGAAAGTCTTGGAACTGTGCAAAGGACGCAGGGATTAAGACGATGAGTGTTGAAGATGCTGCAAAGGCAGGAGACATCATCCATATATTAATACCTGATGAGGTTCAACCACAGGTATATTCCAAATACATAAAAGACAATTTAAAAGAGGGCGATGTCCTAAGCTTTTCACATGGATTTAACATAACATTCAATCAGATTAAGCCACCAGAGTTTGTTGACGTAATCATGATTGCCCCTAAAACACCAGGTAGCGAATTAAGAAGACTTTACAAGGAGAACTTTGGAGCCCCA
This sequence comes from Methanobacteriota archaeon, assembly GCA_023622545.1. Classification (GTDB taxonomy): domain Archaea; phylum Methanobacteriota_B; class Thermococci; order Methanofastidiosales; family Methanofastidiosaceae; genus Methanofastidiosum. The sequence goes on from JAMNZA010000008.1 coordinate 2,693, forward strand.
GCTCTTATGGCCGTTGAGCAGGATTATACTGGAAAGGCTAAAGAAACTGTTCTTGCTATGGCAAAGGCCATGAACCTAACTAAAGCAGGAGTAGTTGAAACAACATTTGAAGAAGAAGCTATTACCGATATATTTGGTGAACAGTGCGTCCTTTGTGGAGGAATAACAGAGTTAATTACAGCAGGTTTTGAAACATTAGTCAGCGAAGGATACCAGCCAGAGATAGCATACTTTGAATGTTTAAACGAAATGAAACTTATAGTGGATCTCTTTTATGAGGGCGGTCTAGAGCTCATGTGGGATAGGGTTTCTAACACTGCAGAGTATGGTGGAAGAACAAGAGGCCCAATGATAATTGACGACTCAGTGCGAGAAAGAATGTACGATGTTCTTGACTACATTAAATCAGGTGAGTTTGCCAGAGAGTTCATGATGGAAAACTACACTGGAAAACCAGTCCTTACAAGATTAAGAAAAGAAGGTAAGGAAAAACTCATTGAAGAAGTAGGAAAGGATATAAGAAAAATGTTCATAAAACCACAAAAAAAATAATTTAATTTAATATTTTATTTTTTTAGTTGATTTTTATGGGAAAGACAATATCAGAAAAAATAATAGGAAATAAGTCAGGTATTAATGTAGAAGCTGGTCAAATAGTAGAAGCAAATGTCGATTACGTCATGGTAAATGATGTGACAGGACTACCCGCATTTGAGCAGTTTGAAAAATTACCTAAAGGTACAAAACCTCTAAAGGAAAAGATAGTTTTAATACCAGACCATTATGTCCCTAACAAGGACGTTGCCTCTGCTGAGCAGGCAAAAAGAATGCGAGATTTCTCAAAGAAGTATGGAATTGAGAATTATTTTGAAGTTGGACGAGGCGGTGTATGCCACCAACTCATGATTGAGAAAGGATTTGTTGCACCAGGAAGACTTATTGTAGGTGCAGATTCACATACTTGTAGCTACGGTGCTTTGGGAGCTTTTTCAACTGGAATCGGCTCGACTGAAGCTGCTGCAGTTATGGCA
>JAMNZA010000087.1 GCA_023622545.1 Methanobacteriota archaeon
TGTACTCTTCCCCATTGTCATAGTAAGCTTTTTTTATTGCATTTGGGACAGTTATAAATAAAAGACACTCTCAAACCTTCTTTTTCTTCTCACAGGGATTTATGCATAGGTTCCATTAATATTTCGCATTCGTCACAATAAATTTCTAATGACTCTGTATTATCGAATTTATCTTGTTTTTCTCTATCTTTTTCCATCCAACTTTCAATAGTTTTTTCTTTATGTTCAAACCTGGTTGCTTTCATGGAGGTAGCCACCATACTTATCATTCTTAAAAAATCTTCTCCCATCTTTTTATCTGAGATTTTTTCTTTATCTTTAATTTTCTGAAATTTTTGGATTTCTTTGTGTAGGCTTTGAGCGTAATAAAGGCATTCTTCTATTGTTTTAAAATCATAATTGTCAATGTAGTATTGTTTTTCCTTTAGGTAATCCATAATAAGTAAATTATAACGAAGTATACAAGGAAAAATAAAAAGTGGATTACTAACTTAAATAGGGACTAATTATTTTGTTGATAACTCTTTTTCTACTGCACCTTTAATATACACGTTAATTGTACTTATAGTTTTAGTCAATAAAACCCTATCCCAAATTGGCAAAATATATTTTGAACCCAGTCTATTTTCAAGCAGGCTAATTTTTCTTAAGTAATATTGTGAGGCATCGATTTTATCGTCATACAAATCCTTTTCTAGAGTTATTTTCTCAGACCTTCTCTCTTCAAAATTTTTTACATATTCTGTAGAATTGGCATACAAATCAGTTGTCAATATTAATTTGGAGAAAAAATTAGTTAGCGCATCGAGTACTTTTCGACATCTTTCACTTCCACCTTTAAAATAGGCATTTACAGCATCAACAACTGCATAATATTGAATATAATAGATCTCCATTAAGATTTTTTTCCTAGGAACATCTCTGTAAAAATTAAACAATATATCCCACTCTTTACCTACTTCTTCAATTTCCTTAATTAATGAAATAGCAATTTTTTGTTCTTTATTCCACATTTGGTATAGATTTTATCATACTAAAGGCGTATTAATTACAGGATAAATTCAGTTCAAACAGTGTTTTGGGTTTTGCAGTTATTATTTTATATGGACACAAATATTTAATATTTTAAATAAAAGTAGATAGCAAATTAGAGCTAAATTAAGGGTATAATGCCTGTATGGATTTTAGTAGTTGCACTTTAGAGCAATGAGTATGCTGATGCTAGTGCTTCTCTACTTCAGGAAAAGTTATCTATAACTTTGGAAAGAGCAGAACAACTATTTAAACTAATGGAGCAAACTAGTTTTATTACACCAGAGGGTAAGACCCTTACTGTTATTGAAAGTACAAGAGAATATCAGAAAATGAGAATTGTAGATGATAAATATTTTGAGGCAGTGAGTTTGGTGCAAAAGTATAACAACATAAGTATACAAATGCTCATGGATGAACTAAATATCGATAAAAACAGGGCTGAAAATATTATTGGTGGCTTAGGTAGACACGGAATTTTAGGAGCACTTCTTGAATCAATGCATGGTGATTATCTCATTCTTAATCCTAAAAAAATTAAATCTTTTAGGACAAGGGTGCTTAAAACATTTCCGGAGGGAATTTATCGGGAAGAAAACGGTAAAAGATCTATGGAGAATCTCTTAATGTTTTTATAGATAATATGAGGTTTCATCTAACTGATTTAAAGATATATGAGGATGGGAAAGTTGATTGCTGGGAACTTATGTCCTTTGAAAAATTTAAAGAAAAAGTAATGAGTGGTTGGGTTAGAACAACCGTACCAGATGGTTCTACAGTTTCAATATTTCCCTTAGGTAACTTTGTAGTTTGGAATACTGATTTGCATGTAAAAGAAACAGAATTGATTAAACACGTAAAAGATATAATTAGAGAACTTCAGGGTAAACCAACGTCTTCGGATATCTGTCGTAAGATTTTTGAAGAATACAATAAAAAACCTTCTGATAAAAATAAGGAGAGACTGAGAAAGGCTTATGAAAATATACCAGAACATAATAGAGTTTATGTATTACATGATATGGATAATAAAGATTATCCGATTAAAAGAATTATATATAATGATGAAAATTAATATGTACTCGGATAAAGAATATATGAACCTTAAACAAAAATATGGCGGTTACTCTAGTTGGGCTATTTGGAATAAAGAGGACTTATGTGACACTGAAGTCATATCTAGATCAATAAAAGAACTTAATTCAAATTATGTTCTTTTAGCTCTGAATAAGTCTATAGATATTGATTTATATTGTTGGAAAAACTTATGGTTCCAACAAAAGTTAAATATGGAAATAAAGGTTTTAGTTTTACTAACACATTCAAGAAAGTCATCGATACAAATCTCTAGAGGTTTAAAGATTAAAATGCAAAAATTCGCTTCTATAAGAAATAGTATTCATGAAAAACAGAAAATTTCCCCCAGTTCTTTAACATTTTTAGAATACGCTTCCCATGTTTTAAAAGATGAAAATTTCGAAGATAAACAAGATGTAATAAGATCGCTTGGAGAGATACTATACATACATAATAAGAATATTTACTCATCCCTTCTCCAATAATTAGTAATATTTCAAGTTACATTTCTTACAATAACAATATCTATAATTTACAATCGTAAATATCACCAGCGTGATTTACAAAAAACGCACGGGAAAATCCATAATTACTTTGTAAATCGTTAATCCCCTGTTCCCAATTAACTCTACCATCAAAGAAATGGTTTATTTTTATACCGAGCCATCTTGCATCAGAGATATTACCTTTGTCCATTTTTTCCTTTTTTTTGATAAAAATATTTTGCACAATTCTCGATATCTGCCTCTGAATATCAAGATCATCGCCCCTATCTCCAATAATGAACTCTACTCTCTTCTTGTCAACATAGTTACTAGTTACCTTTATATTAACTTCAGGAAAAATTGACAATGATGCTATATAGGCGTTTAGGTCATTTGGCTTTGGATTGATAAGCAGATTCTTAAATTTTCTAAATTCTTGGATTTTACAATTAACATGTATAAGTAGTGTTCTGTTCTTCCCAACTATTTTGGACAGTTTCTCCGATTTATTAGCTACATCACATAAATCTAGCAATGGTTCCGAGAACTCCCTTCGTTTTTGATTATTAGAATTTATTGTTTCTGCATTTGTAATTTCAAGCGCATATCTTTTCTTATCAATATAGACATCGTAATCTGGTGGGTCGTTCCCAGGGAGTATTCTTAAATCTTCCATACCAGACTTTACCAAATATTTTTCTATCATTTTCAAGGTATATGTTTCTTCATCCATGCCCATAAATGTATTTTACATTAGTACAGTTAGTGTCAAGCCACCAAAAGCACAATTCAGTTCAACAGTAAGTCATCTAAACAAAGCTTATATCAAACCACTAAAGGATATTTAAGGGAAACGGGTCACTAGAGGTGCCCGTTTTGGCTGGGGGACAGGGATTCGGTAACATGTCTTTCATCTGTAAATTCGCTCCGCTCATTAACATCTTAAAGCACGCTACCCCCGCTCCTTCGCTTCGCTCAGTCCGCATTATTCTCATCCTGTCCTAACAAAAACAACCACAAAATCTAAAGACCTTGTGGCTGTTTTC
>JAMNZA010000103.1 GCA_023622545.1 Methanobacteriota archaeon
TCTTTTAGGCCATCTGCTCTCAGCAATCCTCTAGCTCCTGCTTTATCAATGTCATCTTTAATTATTGAACTTCTCACTTAATCACATCCACAAATTTTGCTAGGCCGTATTCAACACTATCTACAAGTGCATACCAACTGGCAGTTATTATATTCTCTGAAACTCCTACTGTGTCCCACATTTTGTTGAAGCCATGTGTTCTTATCAAAACTCTTACAACTGATCCAGTACCTTCTTCACCTTCAAGAACTCTGACCTTATAATCGGTCAAATTGAAGTTCTTTATCTCTGGATAGGCGCCAATCAATGCTTTTCTAAGAGCTTTGTCTAGAGCATTTACTGGACCATTACCCTCTGCAGCTGTGTGGAACTCTCTGTCATTTACCCTTAACTTAACTGTAGCCTCAGAGCGCGATTCCATATCCCCTCTTTTGTCTATGACTACTCTAAATCCTTCAAGTTCAAAGAATTTCTTATAAGTTCCAAGGGCCTTTTTCATCAAAAGCTCAAATGAAGCTTCCGCGCCTTCAAATTGATATCCTTCGTTTTCCAGTTTCTTTATCTTTTCTAATATGAAATCAAGCTTTGAATCAGCCGATTCAAGATCAACTCCATATTCTTTGGCCTTAAATATGATGTTGCTTCTTCCAGAAAGTTCTGAAACAATAACTCTTGTTCTATTCCCTATAAGCTCTGGTCTTATATGCTCGTAAGTGTCTGGATGCCTTTGAATTGCACTAACATGAATTCCACCTTTGTGGGCAAATGCGCTTGAACCTACATAAGGCTGATGTGTGTCAGGGGTAATATTACCTAGCTCTGCAATATACGCAGAAACACTTTTTAATTTTCTTAGCTGTTCATCGGTGATACAGTCAAGTTTCATCTTAATTTTAAGGCCAGGAATGATTGAACATAAATTAGCATTACCGCATCTTTCCCCATAGCCATTAATTGTTCCCTGGACATGCACTGCACCATTTCTTACTGCTTCTAGCGAATTTGCAACTGCGCATTCTGAATCATTATGTGTATGTATACCAATATTTGACTTAATTTCAGATTTTATTTCTCGGATAATTGATCCTATTTCAAATGGAAGGCTTCCCCCATTAGTATCACATAAAGATATGCAATCTGCCCCAGCCCTATCAGCTTCTTTTATAGTTGATAGCGCATATTCCTTGTTTCTCTTGTAACCATCAAAGAAATGCTCTGCATCGTAGATTACCTCAACTCCATGATCCTTAAGAAAAATAATAGAATCATAGATCATCTCTAAGTTTTTCTCAAGCGGAATCTTCAAGGCTTCTGTGACATGAAAATCCCAACTTTTACCAAAAATAGAGGCAACTTCTGTATTGACATCTATGATGGCCTTAAGATTAGGATCGTCTTCTGCTCTCAACTTAGCCCTTCTAGTACTCCCAAATGCACATATCTTTGAAGTTGTCAATGAAAGAGCTTTAGCATTCTTGAAAAATTCCACATCTTTTGGATTTGAACCCGGCCATCCACCTTCAATGTAATGTATTCCTAGTTCATCAAGCTTTTCACATACCTTTAGCTTATCGTTGGCAGAGAAGGCTATACCCTCTCCCTGCGTTCCATCTCTCAAGGTTGTATCAAAAAGCTTTATCATTTTTTTCTCCTTATTCTTTCAACTTCTTTACTATTTCATCCCCAACCTCAGTTGTCTTTGATTTTCCACCGAGATCTTGGGTTCTAACTTTTCCTTCTTCAAGTACTTTAATTACTGCTTTTTCGATTAATGATGCAGTCTTTGGCTCTCCAATTGTTTCTAACATCATTACACCGCTTAATATAGTTGCAAGTGGATTTGAAACATTCTTTCCTTTGTACTTTGGAGCTGAACCATGTATTGGTTCGAACATAGAAACACCATCTGGATTAATATTTCCGCCAGCAGCAAGACCAAGACCACCTTGGATCATTGCACCTAGATCAGTTATTATATCCCCAAACATATTTGGAGCAACGACAACTTGATACCATTGTGGCTGTTTAACAAACCACATTGTAATAGCGTCAACAAATGCAAACTCAGTTTCATATCCTGGGTATTCTTTAGACACTTCTTCAAAAACGTCTCTCCATAAACTGTAGATATTGGTCAAGACATTTGCTTTATCAACAGAAGTAACTCTCTTCTTACCCTTCATCTTAGCAAGCTCAAAGGCATATTTGATCACCCTTCTAGCACCTGCCCTTGAGATCATTCCTATCTGGTATGCTATCTCTTCTGGCCTATCAATATCAACACCCATATTAAACTTGACTTCATATAGATCTCTTATTACTTCAAGTTGATCTTTATTGTGAGTTCCCTTAAACCTTCCACCGATTCCTATATAGAAATCTTCGGTGTTCTCCCTAATTACATGGAAATTAATATCCTTGTAGGTTTTGTCCTTTAGAGGACATGGAACGTTTGGATATGATACAATTGGCCTTAGATTTACATATTGATCAAAGTAAAATCTCATTTTAAGGAGGATACCCTTCTCAAGTATTCCTGGGGCAACTCTTGGATCCCCAATAGAACCAAAGTATATAGCATCCTTTTTCTTTAGCTCCTTTAAAGTTTCTTCTGTGATTAATTCTCCAGTCTTTAGATACTGCTCAGAGCCATTTTGATAGTATTCCCATTCAATGTTAAGCCCTGTTATATCACATGCTGTGTCTATTACTTTCTTCCCTTCTTCGATAATCTCAGGTCCTATCCCGTCACCGGGCATTACGGCTATTTTTTTCATTTAGAACCTCCTTTACATATTCCATAAGACCGCCTTTCTCTACTATCTTTAATAAGAATTCAGGTAGCGGTTTAAACTCAAAGACCTCACCGGATCTATTGTTCTTTACAGTTCCTTTTTTGAGTTCAACTAATAACTCGTCTCCTTCATTAGCATTAACATCGCATTCAATTAATGTTAACCCTAAATTAATAGAATTTCTGAAAAATATTCTAGCAAAACTTTTTGCGATTACACATGATATGCCAGCACCCATTAGGGCTCTTGGTGCATGTTCTCTGGAAGATCCACATCCAAAATTCCTTCCTGCAACTATCATATCGCCTTCCTTGACTATATTTTTGAAATCTGGCCTTACTTTTACGAATGCATTTTTTGCTAGCTCTTTTGGATCCCCAGTTACAAGGAATTCAGCAGGAATAATCTGATCAGTGTCAACATTATCTCCGAACTTTATAACTCGGCCTTTAAGAACTTCTTTCATTAAAGCACCTCTCTCGGATCAACAATTCTTCCTTCAATTGCAGATGCTGTAACAACTGCTGGGTTTGCTAGGTAAACTTCTGAGTTCTTGTGTCCCATCCTTCCAATGAAATTCCTATTGGTTGTGGCAACACATCTTTCCCCTTCTGCTAGGATACCCATGTATCCTCCGAGGCATGCTCCACAAGTTGGGCCACAGACAAAGCAATTAGCCTTCTGGAAGATATCGATTAGTCCTTCCTTTAGTGCCTGATCAAAAACATCCTTTGTAGCAGGGACAACTATCATCCTAACATTGGGGTTAATTTTTTTACCTTTCAGTATCTGTGCGCCTATTCTAAGATCCTCAATCCTACCGTTTCCTTTGTAGCAGGGACAACTATCATCCTGACATTTGGATTAATTTTTTTACCTTTTAGTATCTGTGCGCCTATTCTAAGATCCTCAATCCTACCGTTTGTGCATGAACCAAGGTATGCCTGATCAATCTCAACATCAACTTCTGAAGCCGGGGCTGTATTACTTGGTAGAAATGGCTTTGCAACTGTTGGTGGGATTTCTTCAGCTTCATATTTTAACTCATTAATATAATATGCATCTTTATCAGAATAAACTGGTTCATAG
>JAMNZA010000123.1 GCA_023622545.1 Methanobacteriota archaeon
AATTGGTAGGTGATTTTATGGATAAGAAAACACATGAAATACTTAAAGGACATCTAAAAGAAAATGAAGGAAATGGATTCATTTCGTTAACAGCGCCAGAATTTTGGATGGAAGCAAAACCAGCTTTTTGGATGAATGAATAAATTTCTGAAATTATGTATACTTTTATTTATTTAATTTCATTATTTAATATATTAATGGGATTATACTCTTTAAAGATTAATTACAAATCAAGAGTGAACATATTATTTTCAATTTTAGCTTTTTTTAGTTCTGCTATCATGATAACAAATATTTTAATAATTATAAGAGAATACCACTTACTTTGGGAAAAATTTAATCTATTTTTTGTGATATGGGTGCCAACTTTTTACATTATATGGGTTTCAGAGATTACATCGAAGAAGTTAATAATTAAAAAATGGATAATAGTATTGATTAGTATTTTTTTCTCTTTCTCAATTCCTACAAACTTATTTATTAAAGATTTGATTTTTATCGATGGAAAATTTTCTGAAATTTTCGGCCCTTTATTCGATGTTTTTTTCTTATACTACTCTTTTTGTTTTATTTATGGACTTATAATACTAATACGTTCATATAAGAGTTCAATAAATAAATTAGATAAGAATAGAACACTCTATATATTTACGGGAACTTTAATACCAATTACTACTAGTATTTTAACAAATTTTATTCTTAGATATTCACAGAAATATGACGAAGTTTTAAGAGGTAATATACTAGTATTTCCATTATCAAATATTATAATGATGTGTTTTTTTGGTTACTCCGTTATAAAATATAATTTCCTAAAAGAAGATATTACTGTTAAGGAACATTTAGATTCCCTTAGAATTAAGATAATATATGTTCTAGCCTTTTTAGCCTTATTAGTTGGAGCAGGATATGTATTTCTTATGAATTTTTTCGGATATAATATTGATTATGCTATAATAAGAACAAGTATTATTCTTATGATAGTAATAACTTTAGTAGTTGTATCTATAAACTATTTTCTAGGCAGATATATCAAAAATAAAATTATAGCGCCTATAGAAAAAATATCAGGCCACGCAGTGGAAGTCGGAAAAGGAAATTTTAATCAAAAAGTAGGCTTTGAAGGTGAAGATGAAATAGCTATTCTTTCAAGACAAATGGACGAGATGACTGAGAAATTAAAAAAGACTTCACAAATAAGAGAAAATTTCAATAAAGCTTTACAAATAGAAGTCCAAAATAAAACAGAAAAACTTCAAGATGCCTATAATAAATTAAAAGAATCTGACAAAGCAAAGAAAGACTTTATCGACGCAATAGCTCATGAAATATATAATCCTCTTGCAGTAATTAGTTTAAGTGATGAATTCATTAATTGGGAAACAATCACACCTGAAAACAAAAAAATGATAAAATCCATCCATAGAAATGTAAAAAGACTTATATCGCTAGTTAAAGAAATTGAAGATTTTAATCTAAGTGGATTAGAAAGTCAAAAACTAAATATTGAAAGATTTGATATTAATGAACTAATTAATTTAATTTCACAGGACTTCATAATATTAGGGGATAATAAAAAAATAAAAATATCAACTAAAGCAATAGGCCAAGACTTCTATTTAGAAGGAGATAAAGAAAAACTCACTAAAGTATTTATTAATTTGATAGAGAATGCACTCAATTTCTCAAATGAAATGAGTAATATCAATATCGAAATAGAAGAGAGTAAAGAAAAAATAAAAGTAAATATAAAAGATAATGGTATTGGAATTAGAAAAGAAGATATTGGAAATATCTTTGATAAATTCTATAGAGCAAAAGTTGATGATGAATTAAGACAAGGTATAGGATTAGGTCTTCCAACATCTTTAGAGATAGTAACAAAACATGATGGATTAATTAAAGTAGAATCTGAATATGGAAAAGGAAGTACATTTACGGTAATATTACCTAAAAGGCATGTGATACTATGATTTACCACAAAAACTATTTGGATATCCAAGAAAATAAAGTTGAAACTGATAATTCAAAAGGTGTTAGCATACGTACATTAATAGCGGAAGATCAAGGTGCCAAGAATTTCTATATGAGAATACTTAGAATTGAAAAAGAGGGATATTCTCCTTATCATAAGCATGAATGGGAGCACGAAAACTATATCTTAAATGGAGAAGGACTATTAAAGACAGAGAACAAAGACATTAAAGTAAAAAAAGGAGATGTCATATTTATCCCTCCAAATGAATTACATTCTTACATCAACACAGGGGATATTGATCTTGAAATCATGTGTTTAATATCTTCAATGTTTTAAGAAATCTTGCACCATATTCATTGTTTCTTTATAACCTTCTATTGGTATTTTGGCCTTAGATCCTACTTCACCTTGAATTCTTAGAACACCATTAATTCCACAAAACATTCCTTCGGATACATGTCCATAGAACTCTTTTGGAGGTAGAATAGAAACTGCGACTATATCCCCCTCTCGTATTGATAGGTCATTTGTCAAAACTGTAATAGCTCTTTTTATATCAACATTACATATCAAAAGAGAATCTGATGCTTTTGAAACAGACAAAATTTTACCAACAAAAGTATCTACTCCATATTTATTATCCTGTTTTAGTCTTCGGTCAAGAAAATAGAGTGTATTCATGGAAAAGATAATTTTTCCTATTGCCATTTTTGTTGTAGTTTTATTTTCTTTTCTCGAGTTAGATAAAAAGTTTGAACTCCATCCTTCTCCAAGAGCCGATTGTAATCTAGATATTTTTTCTTTAAGCGGGGAAGTAATTTCACTTATGCTATCATTTTCGGCATAGGAAAATTTAATGGCCATAACGTCAGCTTTCATTGAATCAGTAATTTGAATAGCGTCTTTCTTTTTCCAAACACCCTCAAATCGTGTGCTCTCTATTGTCTTCTTAAGAATTTCTAGAGCCTTTTCAGCCACAAGTACATTAATATTATTATGAGTGTCCATGTAGAGCCACCACAAGTATTAAATAAATATAAGGGTCAAATTTATATTTATTTCTATATTAATCTAAGATATTTTTCTAAACATTAAGAACATTAATAATTTTCCTAAAAAATAATTATTAAATATATTAAAATATAGACTTCTAATCTTTAGCATCTTCAAAAGCTCAGGCATAACGTAAAGATTAATATTTTTTAAGTATTCTTCTTCTAATTTTCCCTTATTGAGATAATCCTTGTTTATGGCATCAGCGACCAATTCCGCACTTCTTTGTGCGTAATAAATTCCTTCACCGGTAAGTGGATTAACAAGTCCAGCTGCATCCCCAATCAGAATAGTATTGTTATACACTGGATTAAAAATATAATTACCAAAAGGGATATGATGTCCTTTTATGTTTTTAATGCATGTACCTACTGTTTTTTCATCAATTCTTAGCGATATCAGAAAATTAGTTAAGATTTTTTTCATATCTTTGGCATCTAATTTATTTAATAATCCACCAATTCCGATTACTGCCTTCTCTTTTTTTGGGAATATCCAAATATACCCAGTTTTGATATATCCAAAATAAAGATACATTGTATCTTTATCAAATGGCAGTTTATCTTTATCAAGGAAAGTTTCTAAGGCAAAGCCCAGATTATTTAACCAATATTTATTCTCTAATATTCCCAATCTTTCAAATTCTTTTCTTAGGAAACTATTTGCCCCATCAGCCCCAATTATATACCTAGATTGAATTTTATTCCCTTTAGAAGTAGTAATAATATTTGAATTAAATTCGATTTTCTTTACTTCTTCATCATAAATAAATTTTGCTCCAGAGCTAACTGCTTTTTCTAGTAAATATTTATCATATACTGTCCGCTCTACAAAATAAGTTGGAATTTTATTAGAACCATTTTTTAATATTTTTTCCTTATTTAAAAAATAAAATTTGTTAGTATAAAAATTAATTATACTTTTTTCTTTCAATAATTCTTCTTTTTCACCATAAACTCTTTCTAATAAATTTATTGTTTTTTTTGTTATCAGTCCACCGCATAGTTTATCCCTAGGAAAGACAGATTTATCTATTATTATTACTCTAAATCCCGATTTAGTAAGTAAATATGCAGCAGTTGAACCTGCCGGTCCCGCCCCAATAATTGTAATATCTGATTCAAATTCCATTTGATCATCTTTAATAAATAATTATTAAGTATACTTTTCAATTTCTATAAATGCATTTTTTATGTCCTCTGCAATCATTTTTCTTTTTGATTTCTCAATTAAGAAATTCTTTCCAGTGATTATGTAAGATGGAAATATCCTTATATTCTGATAATAAAAACTTTGATTTCTTAATTTGTAAGTTGAACCTTTTGGTATTGTTGCTTCATTTGTTTTTCTTTTAGATATGTAATTAAAAGATTTTATAGCAACGTCGCCCATTAACATGTACGCCTTGGCATTTGAGAAAAGATTTAATTCTTCTTCTAAAATAAATGAACATTCTTTTATTGTATCTATTGAAATAGAGCTCCCAATCTTGCCACACTTGACTGCTGTTGTGATGTATACTCCCAAATTTAGAATATCTTGAATAGAATTAACTAGATAACCAGATTCATTGAAAGCTTGTTTTGTTGTTTCCATATAGAATGATTTTGCATTAGAATAGAAATAATCTTTTGAATCGATAGGAGGAACTTCTGAGATCATTACAATCTTTATTTTATCGGGATTAAGATCTAAATCTGGAATTAAATATGAATTATTATTAATATCTTTGCAAGGGAAATTTTTGCATGATAGAACATCATTAATTTTCATTGATTTAATTCAGAGATTGTTTTATATAAATATACAGGATTAAGGGCCATGTTATATAGGTATTCGTGATTTACTATCTTTAACAATCTTCTCAATGTACTCTAAACTAACTTTTTTTACTTCATCTTTTAATATAGGGACAAATCTTATAGTGCCTGCTCCGGGATGCCCCCCACCTTGTACTTCCTCTAAATAGACCTCTTTCAATTGTTTTATTATATTATTAAGATCAAATCCTATAGATTTTGCTTTATTTGTAGCTCGAATAACAAGGTAATCTTCGGCAAAACCTAGGGTAATTATGGCCCGATCATCTTCATTAATCTTATTTTCCCAAATATACTTGTTATGAACAAATCCAAGAGTTCTTCCTGGGGAAGGAAATTCTCCTTTAGAGATCAATTTATCAATGTCGAGAGTAATAAGATCAAATTTATCCGCCATATTTTTAATCTGAATATATTTTTGAATAAGGGCCCATTGAGAGTTTCTCTTTTTCTCTATTTCATCAAACACATAATCTATAATTAGTCTCCCTTTATCATTGTCACCGATCATCATGATATCCTCTATGAAACTACTAAGGCTGAATCTTTTCAAATAATAAGCTTCATGATCCAATGCAAGTTTTATTTTCTCGAGTTCTTCACTATTGAAAGGAGAAATTTCAAGATATCTATTCATTTCATTGCCCTTTGATTTATCTCCTATCCCAGCGAGTGCAGGCATGTGTATTGCATAATTATCCATATTAGAATCAATCATTCTTGCGAGTTCATATGCTAACATTCCGGTACATAGATTTGAATCGCCCGAATAAATATGTGGATTTATATGAAATGAAACATATTTGTCTATTATATACTCCCCATTAACGTCTTGTGTAGGGGGGTGATGATCTATCACCCCTATCTCAAAATCATATATTTTTGTTCTAATTATTCCATCTAAATCACTATCAGTGCTACCATTATCGGCTATTATCAATAATGGCTTCTTCTTAGAAAAAGAAAAGTATAGGTCAATATCTTTCAAAGCATCTTCTATATCATAATAAGGGGCTGCACATGGCTTTCTGAATATTTTGCAATCTTTCTTCTTCTCTTTATCAGCATATGAAGAAATTGCTTTTTCTAGAGAAACTCCGGCCGTTATACCATCACAATCGTTGTGATGTCTAATTATTATCATTCTTTCCTGTAAAACTGCCTTCTTGATACAAATCATAGCTTCTAAGAATATTTTTTCCATGTTCTTGTATACCTCAGAATCACAAAGAAAATCAGGGATGTCTCTTTTTATTCTATCAAGAAAACTATTCTCAATTTCATTTTTAATTAATTTTAATTCATCCGCATTTAGTTTCTCAAATTTACTAATTTGAAGTTCTACATTTTCCCTTCTTACAGATAGTGTTCCATAAAATCTAACGTAATCTCCAACTTTAAGTGAATAATAATCTTCAACCGGATTAAAGACAACGGATCTAAGTTCATCACCGTCAAATATTCTAAAAACAAGAGGGCCGCTTGTCTTGTAGATATCTGTTATTTTTCCTTGAATGGATACTGATTGCCCTTCCATATCAAATGATATTTCGCGTATCTTTACAGGCAATATATTAAAATTCATAATCAAAAAGACTAATTAAAGTTTATAAATGAAACTATATTAATTTAAAATTAATGGAGTTATGCGAATTCACCGAGGGAAAAGCAAGAATCAAAGTCCCTAAATTTGAAAAGGTCACTGCAAAGACACCTGTTTTCTATAATCCTAAAATGGCCTTTTCTAGGGATATTTCAGTTACTGTAATGAACGCACTTAAAATAAAAGATTCATGGAAAGTCCTTGATGGTCTTTCAGGTTCTGGGATCAGAGGTATTAGGTATAGTATGGAAACAGGTGGAGAAGTATTTTTAAATGATCACAATCCTGCAGCAGTGAGACTTATAGCGGAAAATCTTAAACTGAATTCTCTTGAAGCTACCGTTACTAAATCAGATTTTAATCATGTCTATGGAAAATATGAAGTTGTTGACATCGATCCTTTTGGTTCTCCTGTGAAATTTCTCGATGGGGCGTTTAGACTTTTAAAAAATAACTCTTATCTTTTCCTTACGGCCACCGATACATCAGCATTGACTGGTGCACATCGAGATTCTTGTAGAAGAAAATATGATGCTATCCCTTTAAAATCTAGTTTTGCCCATGAGTTAGGAGTAAGAATACTAATAGGAAAAGTTGTAAGAAACGCTGCCAAATACAATTTTGCCTTAAGGCCTATATTATCATACACAAAGGAGCATTTCATAAGAACTTATTTTGAAATTAAATATGGAAAAGAAAAGACCAACAATGCCCTAGCTAATATTGGATTTGCATTTAACTGTAAATGTGGTTATAGGGAAGTCACACATGAGTTTAATTCCAAATGCCCAAATTGCAATGAGAAGTTATCATATTCTCATCCTATATGGGTTTCAAAAATTAAAGATAGCGAATTTGTTACTGAATGTGTGAAAAAATATGAATCATCAGAATTTCTAAGCAAAAAACCATTAGAACTATTAAAAACTCTTCAGAGGGAGATAGATGCACCACTATTTTACGACATTCATGAATTAACTCATATTTACAAAACTAAGATACCAAAAACAGAAGAATTAATAAAAAGATTAGGGGATATAGGATTTGATGCATCTGCTACCCATTTCTCACCAGTATCAGTAAAAACAAATGCAACTATAAAAGATGTTTTAAGGTGTTTAGATGAATAAAGAATTACTTGGAAAAATACTTATACTTATTTCAATATTTGGTTTTATTTTTACTATATCAATATCTTCATTTACATTGATTACTCTAAACGATACTTATGAAAAAGCATTGCCGCTCTTCGATAAAATAGATAGTATGAAAATATATGTCGATAATTTTGATGAAAATTTGGATGATTTCATCTTGTATCTAAATAATATCGACACAGAAATTTATAAACAAAAAATAAATGACATCAAATCTTTTGTAGATACATTGAACAGCATTGGGTTAGGAAGTCTAGTTTCCGGTTTCAATGAGAATTTAGACCAAATTCAAATTGTAATAGATAACATAGAAGATCTTAAAACTAATCTAAATCATGCTAAAAATGACTTCTCAACTATTCAATCATCTCTTCAAGAATATGAAAATATAAAAGGAAATATAGTCAATTTTATTGGAACACTTAGAATATACATACTCTGCATAATGGCTTATTGCATAATCCTAAATGGAATACTTTTGTATGCCGGGTATTATCTGTTAAAGTTAAATAGATTATAAGAATCTTTCAAATCTATCTTTTTTTGCCTTACAAATTGGACATATCTCCGGAGGGTTATCTCTTGCACACAGGTACCCGCATACCTTGCATCGCCAAATTGGATATTTTAATGAGCCAATGCTTTCTATTTTATTCTCTTTTTGCATTTTTCTTTCCTCTTCAACTGGTCTTCTGTCGGGTATTGATTCTACTTTCTTTTTACCTTCTGCTATTTCTTGAGAAACATATAGGGCGCAGTAACAGGCACCATAATCATTTAAGTCAGAATCTCTGTAATCACAAGGACAGATAATGTCAAGATCTTCTTGTTTATTCCCGATAGAAATTCTACAGGGACATGCTTGGTATCCATATCTATCTTCATTTACTAATAGCCCTTTAACAAGTTTTTTTGTGAAGTCAATATCAGGGTTAATTATGTATCCCCCAGCTTGGGCATCCTTTTTTAGTTTTTCATATGTTTTGTTGATTTTTTCTTCGGGCATATTTTCATACATTAAGATAAAGCCTCCTTTATCTCATTTTCCTTAAATCCCACTATTGCTTTCTCGTTATTAATCACTATAGTTGGAAATGAGCAGTTTTTATTGAACTTTTTTACTTCCTCTATTGCCTGCTGCCTAGGATCCCCTTCTAATAGATCAACATAAATGTAATTAAATTCAACTCCAAGATCATTCAAGAGCTCTTTTGTCTTCCCGCACCATCCACAGGTACTAAGCGCATATAGTTTTATATCACCTTTGTTTATACCTTTGACATGTTCGAAATTTAATTCCATTATAAAGCCTCTTAACACCTATATTAATTGTATATTTAAATCCTACCATTATTTTTTATATATTTCAGAAATTTTAATTCTGGTATGGACCAAGGAAATTTCTTAAATTTTCTAATGATTTAATTTTTTCACTTTCTCCTATTTTTGCATCCTTAATAATATTATTAAGAATATTTGCAGCATCTTCCATTCCTTTTCTGTTAACTGGACGTGGAACACCATCTTTACCGCCAAATGCAAACGAGTATTTTACTGGGTCTTTCCAAGATAATGATGTTCCATAAATTAATTCTGAAACTAGTGCAAGTCCTTTGATTGTAGAACGCCCCACCCCCTTAAAAGCAAGGATGTCCTCAAAATTCTTTAAGTCAGATTCATATATATCCCTCAGAATATCCCAATTTACTCTTTTAGGGAGAATAAATGTTTCAATATCATTTTTTATAAGATTACTCTCTTTTTCCCCCATAAAAGAAGTTAAAGAAGTTTGATTCTTGTCCTTCAATGATTCGATTAATCTTCTGACTCTATCTGGGCCTTCATTAATTATATCGGGTATTGTTTTTCTTGTTTCGGCACTTTCTTTAGAGGTCATATCCAAAACTTTTGTCCTTACTATGTCAGAAATTATCCCAGTATGAGGTTCTTCAACATAATTAATATTTCTATCTGACCAGTGGTATCTCCTTGCATATCTTTCATTAACATTCAATCCTTGCTGAACTACGCTCCAACTACCTTTTTCAGATATAATCACTACATGATGGTATAAGTCAAAATCATCTTGGATTGCTGCACTATCTACTTTTGCAGTAATCTTACTAGCATATTGCAATCGTTCTATTTTTTTATCCGTTAAACCTACTTTTAATCCAATATCTTCAATATCGGCAAAAGTATTTTTTGAATGTTTTCCTTTTCCACCCGCAAAACCAATTCCAAATTCTTCCGGACTTATTGAACTTTTTAACACTCCTGTAAGCACAGTTGTTGTACCTGATGAATGCCAATCAAAAGCCAAGACGCAGGACAACGCCTGAAAAAAGAATGGATCAGAAAGCCTTTCTAAGACTCCGTCTGTTCCATATTCATAAACTAGAATCTCAAATATTGGCTTTGATAATTTTTTCATTCTTTTTAGAAGCCAATATGGTGCCTTGCCCCCATGAAGTGGAAGATCCATAGATCCAGATCTTTGCATATGAATAAATCAGCAGAGACTTTGATAAGGTTTTAGCGGACATTTGTATTAAAACATAATAATGTTACAAAAAATTTGTAATAGAATAAATTATGAAAAATAGATAATATTTTTATAGATATATAAACAATAACCGGCATCTTTTTAATATTTAGTTATTTAATAAATTTATTAGTTTGAACAGAATATTATAGAATTTTTATTAATTGAGTAGAATAGGTGGAATATAATGAAGGTAATAATTGTAGGTACTGGTTTCGGTGGATTGGCCGCCGCAGCACTATTGGCTAAAAATGGTTATGAAGTAATTGTATTTGAAAAAAATGATCATCCCGGTGGAAGAGCGAGTGTATACAGTGAAAAGAATTTCTATTTTGATATGGGGCCTTCTTGGTATCTCATGCCAGACGTATTTGAAAATTTCTATTCAGAATTTGGTAAGAAACCGGAAGATTTTTTTGAACTAAAAAAATTAGACCCTTCATATAGAATTTATTTCGGAGGAGAAAAGGTTATTGATATATCTGCAGATTTAAAAAAGAATTTTGCTTTATTTGATACCTTTGAAAAGGACGGAGGTAAAAAATTACAGAAATATCTAGAATCTGCAGGAAAAATGTACGACGTATCGATAAAGGAGTTAATGTACCGAGATTATCGTACCATATTTGATTTCATGGATAGAAAATTAATGTCCCAAGGACTTAAACTAAATCTTCTTGATAGTCTTGATAAATTCGTAAGTAAACATTTTGAAAGTGATGAAGCAAAAAAAATAGTCGAATACTCAATAGGATTCCTAGGTAGCTCGCCACATAATACACCGTCTTTTTACCATATAATGTCTCATATCGATCTAACTCTTGGGGTATGGTACCCTGAAGGAGGTATGAGAAAAGTTGCAGATTCTGTTTATAGACTAGCAATGTCATATGGAGCTAAGTTTCATTTTAATGAGCCTGTTGTAAAAATAGAAATTGAGGATAAAACAGCTAAACGAGTAATCACAGATAAAAATACTTACAATGCAGATTTAGTAATTGTTAATGCAGACTATGCCCATGCAGAAATGGATTTAATTGAAAACGAATATAATTCTTATTCAAAACAATACTGGGAAAAACGAGTAATGGCACCATCTGCATTAGTTGCTTACGTTGGAGTGGATAAAAAATTTGATGAACTTGCCCATCATACTCTCTTCCTTGACAAAGATTGGTCAAAAGGCTTTGACACCTTATTTGATCCTAAGAAAGCCGCATGGCCTGAAAATCCTTCTTATTATGTTAATGTACCATCAAAGACAGATACAACTGCAGCCCCTAAAGGAAAAGATACATTATTTATTTTGATTCCATTAGCACCAGGATTGAAAGATACACCAGAACTTAGAGAGCAATTCTTCAATAAAATATTACATAATCTTGAGACCACAATTGGTCAGAATATAAGAGACCATATTGTTGTTAAGAGAATATTTGCTTTAACTGATTTCAAAGATAGATACAATGCATACAAAGGTACAGCACTAGGTTTATCCCATACAATGATGCAAACTGCATTATTTAGGCCATCACACAAGAGCAAGAAAGTAAAAAATCTTTATTATACTGGCCATTACACCCACCCAGGGATAGGTGTGCCAATGACTTTGATATCTTCCCAAATAGTCGCAAAGGAGATAATTAACGAATATAAATAATGTGAAATATATGGTAGATAAAACACTTTATTCAATATTTAAAGGTGGGAGTAAAACTTACTTTTATAGTACTATTTTCTTTCCTGAAAGGGCTAAAGAAGATGTGTTTAAACTATACAGTTTTGTAAGAAAGGCGGATGATCTAGTAGATTCAATCCCTCAACAAACTGAAGAATTCTATGAATTCAAAGACAAATATCAGGAAGCAATGAAAGGAGAGATTACTGGGGATGTTGTAATTGATTCTTTTGTTGAACTTTCAATAAGAAAGAACTTTGAATCAAAATGGACAGACGCTTTCTTGAATTCAATGGAAATGGATATTACTAAATCAACATACAAAAACTTAGATGAACTAATGGTTTATCTTTATGGTTCTTCTGAAGTTATTGGTCTATTTATGGCAAGAATATTAGACCTTCATGAGTGCTCATTTACGGCAGCAAGAAATCTCGGCAGAGCTATGCAATTTATTAATTTCATAAGGGATATATCTGAAGATCTAGACTTAGGAAGAGCATATTTCTCTCAAGAGGATATGGATGAATTCAGACTTGAAAGTTTAAACTTTGAATACACAATAAAAAGACCAGATAATTTTCGAGGCTTTATCCAGAAACAACTAGATACCTATTTTACTTGGCAGAAAGCGGCTGAGGAAGGATTCGCATACATCCCAAAGAGGTACTTAATACCAATTAAAACAGCATCTGATATGTACAATTGGACTGGCAAGACTATAAGCAAAGATCCTTTTATTGTTTATAGCAAAAAAGTAAAACCTTCTATTTCAAGAATTGTATCAACAATTGCTTACAACACCCTCTTATTGAGGGAAAGCGATCAAATTAAAGATTTAAGATTAGCCCTTAATTATTACTCTGAATAAAGTGACAATCTTGTTGGGCATATTCAAATTAGTTTTTAAAATATCAAGATTTAGATTTTGGATATATACTGGCGGAACATATGTTGTAGGCTATGCCCTTGGATTAAACGGTATATCTGATTTTTTTCATATTGAGTACTATATATATTTGATTTATTTTTTCCTACTAGCTAATATTTTTATATATGGTGTAAACGATTATTGGGACAAAGAAACAGATAAGAATAACCCAAAAAAAGAATACAAAGAGTATAAAGTAGAAGATAAAGAAAGAAAAAGTCTATTAATTGTTCTTTCTTTTGTGACAATAATTAGTGCATTCCTAATGCTATTCCAAGACAGCACCCAAAGAATTATATTTCTAATATTCTTATTTCTCTCATATTTTTACAGTGCTAAGCCCTTAAGATTTAAACAAATACCAGTACTAGATTTCTCATCCAATTATTTATACATAATGCCTGGGATTTTTGGTTTTTACTTAGCTAGTAAGACTTTGCCCCCTACGATTTATTTAGTTGCTGCTTTCTTTCATATTGCTGCTATGCATATTTTTTCTGCCATACCCGATATCAAATATGATAAGGCCGTAGGAATCAAAACAACTCCAGTTTTCATTGAAGAAAAATTATCTTTAATTATTTGTTTTATTTTTTGGTCGATATTAGCAGGACTAGTAATTCTTTCGGCAAAGTTAAATCCATTAAGTCTATTGGTAATAATTTATCCCTTATTCCCATTGTCATTGTTAGTTAAAAAGAATTCAAAAATAGAAAATTTATACTGGTATTTACCCTATGTGAATACATGCCTTGGAGGATTGCTCTTCATTTCTATTGTTTTACATAAGACTCTTTTGATTTAGATAAATTTATAACTAAATTTGAATCATAATCCAAGTATATGGTGGATTAAATGGAAGAGGGCCATAATAAACAATATATTTTATTTGTTGCATCTTTAGCTTCGTTTATTACAGCATTTATGGGATCATCTGTAAACATAGCACTGCCTGCACTTAGTAAGGAATTCAATATTGACGCAGTAATGTTAAGTTGGATATCAACATCTTATCTTTTAGCTGCAGCAATATCTTTAGTCCCTTCAGGTAGATTAGCTGATCTTTATGGAAGGAAAAAAATATTTTCTTATGGGATTATAATTTTCATAGTTGCCTCGTTAAGTACTGGGCTTTCCAATTCAATTCCTTTGCTCCTTTTTTCTAGAATTTTGACAGGTATTGGAGTAGGTATGATCTTTAGTACAAGCGTGGCAATAGTTACTTCAGCTTTTCCAATCAGTGAACGAGGTAAAGCTATCGGATTTACTGTATCTGCAGTTTATTTAGGGCTTTCAATGGGGCCATTTCTTGGAGGTATTCTAACTCAAAATCTGGGTTGGAGGAGCATATTCTTTTCAAGCTTATTAATGGGGATAATTACGGCATTTGTTACAATATTTATTAAGGGAGAATGGGCTGAAGCTAGAAATGAAAAAATGGACTATATAGGGGCTTTGATATATGGGTTGGGTCTAACTTTAGTTGTATACGGTTTCTCGATTCTTCCATTAATTGAAGGGCTAGTTTTTATTGTATTTGGGATATTGTTTATCCTTATTTTTGCATACTGGGAAACTAGGTTTAGCTCACCATTAATCAATATGAAGATATTTAGTAATAATAAAGGATTTACATTTTCTAATATGGCGGCTTTGATACATTACAGCGCAACATTTGGAATCACCTTTTTACTCAGTTTATATCTCCAGTATATCAAAGAACTTGGTCCTCAAAAAGCAGGATTAATTTTATTATCCCAGCCTTTAATTATGGCTATTTTTTCACCTTTTGCAGGAAGAATGTCAGATAGAATAGAACCTAGAGTAATTGCAACTACTGGTATGGGAATTACCTTCCTAGGGTTATTGATATTCTCATTTTTAGGAGAAGAAACTAGTTTAATCTTTATAGTAATAAATTGTATAATAATTGGATTTGGCTATGCTCTTTTTTCCTCTCCAAATATGAATTCCATAATGAGTTCTGTTGAGAAAAAATTCTATGGAATAGCCTCTGCAATGGTAGGAACAATGAGATTGATAGGACAAATGTTGAGTATGGCTATTGCCATGGTAGTTTTTGCAATTGTTATAGGTAGGGTAGAAATAACTCCAGAATACTATGCCAATTTTCTATCAGCAGTTAAAATATCCTTTATAATATTCTCGGTCTTTGCCTTTATAGGAATATTTGCTTCTTATTACAGAGGCAATATAAGAAATGATATAAAATCTAATTAAATTCCTAATATTTTTATTTCTCTTGAGATGACATCTATTGGATTTTCTAGTTTAGAAATAATCTTTTTATTATTCTCGTGGTATTGTTCAAGATTATTGTCTTTCTCAATGAAATTAGTAATTTTCTCAGGGTCTAATAAGTGAACTTTCAAACCCAATTGTATCATTTTCCTTGTGACAGCCAAGAGTTTTTCAGGATATGTAGTTAAGGCAGGTGTATTAAGAGCTACAGCTTCCCTGTTCATGCTTCCCCCAGCGCTAATTACAAGGTCAGAGTAACTCATAAGACTCAAGGCATCCACTGGTTCTTCTGGGATTATGACATTATCGTAGTTAAAAACAGATTTTTGCTCCTCGAACCTTGGGAAGACAACAAATTGAAAATCTTTAAGATTTTTTGTTTTTTCTAATATTGCTCTAATTATAGTCTTGTCTTTATTTCCATTATAGTAATTTGCCTTTACAGGTTCTGGCCTCATCACTATAGTTAGTTTGTCCTCAGAAAGTCCTAATTGAGAAATAAAAGAATCGTCATATTTAAAATCAGAAACATTAGCCATTTCACAAAAACCATTAAAACGAATAACTTGCGTGGGGTCAACACCATATTTCGTTATTTCTTCTAAAGAAATTGCATCAGGAGCTATGACTTTTGTAGATAATGGTAACATGAGCTTATTTTGAGCCACTGCAGTCTCATTATCAAGTACGCAGATTGAGGGTATTCCCAATCCGTAAGAAACTCTTGCGCCTTCAACAGAATGCTTGTAGAGGGCTAGATCAATCTCCTGGTTGCTAATAATTTCAGAAAGCTCAAGAATTCTTTTTGAACTTTCAACTAACTTTGATTTCTTACAGAATCCACCATGTTTTCCAACAACAGTGTGCTCTATCTTATGCATATTCAAAAGAGGCGAAAGACCATCAAAATCTCTAGAAGTAACAAAAACTTCATGTCCGCCTGATTCAAGTGTCTTTATGACTCCTTTAAAGAAGTTCACGTGTGGCGTATTTGATATGTCTATCCATACCTTCATCTTTATCATATCTCGATATATAGGTATATATTTTAAAGTTTCGGCTTTAATTGTTTCATAAGGCAAAAAAATAAGTTATAATATACCTTTAAATATTAAATAAAGTTAAAATATAACTTATAACAATTCCTAAAAGAATTAAATTGTTTTTTAATTCAATAGAGAACAATATTAACCTCCGTGGGCCGTAGCTAAGATTTTTAATGTTTCTCCTTCTTTTATTGTTTCATCAATTGAGGTAAGCATTCTATCATCTGCCATTACAAGCATATATTCATTTATTTTCCCATTCTGAATTGCTACTTTAATAAAATCAGGATAATATTTGGACGTAATAAATTCGACAACTTCTTTAAAGGTCATTTCTTTGCAAGGTATTTCTATTTCATTTTTACCTATCATATCCTTATACTCTGCATATATCTTTACTTTGATCATCTTAATCTAGAAATAATCAATTTTCTCAGTTTTTAAATGTTTTCAAATTATAAAAAATCAATCTTTCAAAAACTATTTAAATACAGATATAATTAAATAAAATGGTGATTTAATGGCATTTTGCCCAAGTTGTGGTTCACAGAATCCAGATGGAAGCAAATTCTGTACCGGATGCGGTGCAAAGTTTGGTTCTAGTGATGCTAATCCTGGGTTCTCCAGTGTTGGAGGCCAAGGATACGATTTTGAAATAAAAGATAAACCAGTATTTAGTATCTTGAATATAAACTTAAATAGTGGACAGTCCATAGTAGCAGAAGCTGGAGCAATGGTAACGATGTCCTCCAACGTCAGCTTGAAAACTGAAATGAAAGGTGGAATCGGAGGAGCCCTCAAAAGAGGTGTTCTTGGTGGAGAATCTCTATTTATGAATACTTACACCAGTAATGGTTCCGGAACTATTAGTTTTGCACCAGGATATCCAGGGGATATAACCCATATAAAAATGAAAGGTGAAACATGGTTCTTACAGAGAGGAGCGTATATGTGCTCTTCACCAGAGATTACTATAGACACAAAATTCCAAGGACTCAAAGGATTAGTTTCAGGGGAAGGATTATTCTTCCTAAAAACTGATGGAGTCGGAGACCTATTTATAACTAATTATGGGTCCTTAATTGAAAAAGAGCTAAAAGGAGAGTCTTTCAAAGTAGATACTGGGCATCTTGTAGCTTTTTCCAGTGGCATTACATATAACGTAGAAAGAGCCGGAGGTAGTTGGAAATCCACCATCTTAAGTGGAGAAGGACTTATTGCAAATGTTTCTGGTAATGGGAAAGTTTTGATGCAAACAAGATGTGCACAGTCGCTTGCCCAATGGCTT
>JAMNZA010000031.1 GCA_023622545.1 Methanobacteriota archaeon
TCTGCCAAATTGAAAATGCTTCTTTAAAGACAATATTTTCTCCAAAATCAATTTCTACTTCTAGAGAGAATATATTTTGATAAAATTACCTTGATCTTTTTACATACTCAACAAAAATCACTGGCATCATAAATTGTATTTTTGACATGTTTTTAATGTATAGAATATATTTATACTTGTTTTTATTATCTATTTCTTGACACGTAAAATATATAAAATAAATAAACGTATATAATAAGATGGAAAAAGAATTTGAAAGATTAATAACGCCGGTCGACGGTTCTGAATCGTCGATTAGAGCTGCTAGAAAGGCAATATACCTAGCAAAAAAAATGGGCGCCGATATAATTGCATTATATGTTCTACATTTGCCAATAAGTGCATATGTTGGACCACCTTATTCGCCTGTAATATATACTGATGACATTGAAATTAAAGAGCTTAGAAAAAAAATGAAAAATGAAGGAAACCAGGTATTGGATAAAATTGAAAAAATGGCTTTAGAAGAGGGAATAAAAATAGCCAAAAAGATTGTAGAAGGCTCACCAGATGAAGAAATTATCAAAATATCTAAAAAGGACGATCTAATTGTAATGGGCGCAAAAGGCATATCAGCAATAGATAGGATATTTCTAGGCAGTGTTTCTGAGAAAGTATTGCACCATGCTAAGTCATCAGTTATGATTGTAAGATAAAATGTTCGTAAATTAACTTAATAGGGGTATATTGTTAAAAAAGAAACAATATATTTTTAAAATAGGTATATATTTCCCTATCAACTGCGCAAAAGATCACCTTTTCCTATATTAAATTTTTTGTGCAGGTCATGTGGGAATACTCCCACATGATTATTATAAAATTCTAATCATTAAAATTTTAAATAATATTTTATATTTTAATTCATGATAACTTACAGAAAAGAACTATGGTTTAATACAAAAAATAGAGTAGAATTTGTTAATATTACTTCACTAGTTGAAACTTTTTTAAAAGAGAGTGGAATAAAAGAAGGATTATGTCTTGTTAATGCTATGCATATAACTGCAAGTGTTTTCATTAATGATGCAGAAAATGGATTGCACCAAGATTTTAAAGATTGGTTAGAGAAGTATATCCCCCATAGCCCAGATAATTATAGGCACAATAGAACAGGAGAAACAAATGGAGACGCTCACATTAAAAGACAGTTTATGGGCAGAGAAGTTGTAATTGCGGTTACTGAAGGCAAACTTGATTTTGGGCCTTGGGAGGAAATATATTATGGGGAATTTGATGGCCAAAGAAATAAGAGGGTGCTTGTTAAGATAATCGGTGAATAAATAAATTGAAATAAAAGCCGAAAGATTTCTAAATAAAGCCCATCAAGACAGTAAATGATCTCTATGGCACTAAATTATGTTAAGAAGAAATTTAGATATTCAGTCCTGAAGGGTGATGCTTACGATGTCGGAAGGACTCAAGGAGAATCAATCATAAAAAATCCACAAGTAGTTCGGTTTTTCGCTGCTAAGAGAAGATTAATTAATTCTCAGAACATGATTGAAATAAATAGTTTATATGAAGAATTTTCCCCATCTCTCCTTGAAGAAATAAATGGATTTGCGGATGCTTTGGGCGTTCCAACAGAGAATCTTAGATATCATAATTATACTTGGCTTACCCCAAGATGTAGCCAATTTGTTGTCCTTCCATCAAAAAATGAAGAAGGAAAGATATATGCTGCGAGAAATTATGATTTTAGTTATAGATTAGACGATATGAGATTTTGTAAGACTTCAATAAAAAATAATTATTCTAATATGGGATTTTCTACACTTTTCTTTGGAAGAATTGATGGAATTAACGAAAAAGGGTTAGCTATAACAATGTCATCAGCTGGTTTACCGGTTGGAAAATTTCCAAGCATGAAAAATCCAAAAATCGTAGGCCTTCAATTCTGGGCAGTCATGAGGATAATCCTCGATAAATGTAAAGATGTAGATGAAGCTATCAAATTAGTTGAAAAAATACCAATGGCTTATAATGCCAATTTTATTGTTTCGGATAAATCAGGATCTGCAGCTTTAATTGAGACTTATGATGGAGAAGTTGCACACAAGAAAATCAGTTCATCTACAACAGATAATTTTCTCTGTGCAACAAATCATGTCGTCTTACCAGAATTAGTTCATAATGATTCAAAGAAAATGCAAAATTCCAAAGTAAGATTTGAGTTGATTCAATCAAAAATAAATGGGAAAGATATTATATCGAAAAACGATATTAAAAAAATTTTATCAGACACTTATCCAAATGGTCTGTGCTGTCATTACTATACTCAATTTTTTGGAACTATGAACTCGGCAATTTATAATCCAATAGATAGGAAGGTCGACATATGTTTTGGAGCTAGTGATTGTAATCCATGGTATTCCTTATCTTTTGAAGATTCTAAGATCGATGAATATGAAGTTTTATTCCCTAAAGAAAAAGCCCCAATTGGATTCTGGGATTTGGAGTAATTATTATTAATACCTTTTCTTTATTAAATATTTTATGCCAAGGCTAACACCAATTAATATGGCTATAATGTCATCAATCCAGCCTATCACTGGGATAAAATCAGGTATAAAATCAATTGGGCTTATTACATAGAGTAAATCTAGAATAAGAAATATTAAAGTGGCTATTTCTTTTGGCCTCTTTAGGATGGGATTTTCTTGATTATCCATTTTATCTATTGTATTATAGTTGGTATATTTATAAAAATACCCTTTGAAGCTTATTCTTCTATGTCCCTCCTTTTTGAAGGATAGAGCCTATAATCTTTTTCAAGTAAAACAAGTTTTAAGACATCTTCATCTATTTCATTACTCTGTATCCTGGAAAGAAATTTCTGATAGTTTATCATTGTTAAATCTTCATATAGGCCTTTCATTTTTATTAACCTAATTAGGTCATTCTTATCCTCAGGCAATACACATTTTAGGGTTTCCTTGACAGATATCTTCTTGTTAGAGCCATAAACAATATTAATGTTCTTACTAAGTGCGAAATCTATAAGGTTTCTTTTGATTATTTCTAATCTATCTTCTGTTTCCTTTTTTATCTTATAGAGCTCAGTATATTCATCAACTAATTTAACTCCCGAATCCTCTTTGAACTCTTCAACAGGCTTTGTCTCAATTTCAATCTTATGTTTAAATGAAGGACAAAGGCTTTTGTAGACGCAGTAATCGCATAGAGCCGTGATATTTGTAGGGAACTTTTCAGATTCTTCTATATCTCTGATTAAGCCCATAGTTTCTTCCTGAAGCATTTTGAGTTGTTGATTACTTCTAAAGGAAACCACTTCTTTATTGAATGCAAGCATATGCCATTTCAAAACTATTTTTTCTGCATCATTAAATCTATCATTTACCCAAAGAGCATACATCGCAAGCTGTCTATCGGAATCTGCTTCATGCTGGAGTTTCATAGTTAAGTTTGTCTTGTAATCGCA
>JAMNZA010000032.1 GCA_023622545.1 Methanobacteriota archaeon
TATTTTTTCTGCATCATTAAATCTATCATTTACCCAAAGAGCATACATCGCAAGCTGTCTATCGGAATCTGCTTCATGCTGGAGTTTCATAGTTAAGTTTGTCTTGTAATCGCAGACAAAGTAGGTATTACCGACAAAACCAAGTTTATCTATCCTTATGTGATAGAAATTTCCGTCTGGAAGCAATAACTTATCCTGAGTTTCAAGGCCTAGAATAGTCATTTCATTAAAAGGATGGTACCTGTTGTAATAATCAGAAATATATTTCTCGCCCATTTTCCTATAATTATCGGACGTATACTCTGATTTTACTACAACTATATCTTCTGTATACTCTTTATCCCAAATATCTCTATAAAATTGACTTATTTCTTGAAGAGAATTAATCTTTTGAAACCTTGCATTTGTATAGAGTTTTTCTAAAGTTCTATGAACTATATCCCCCATGAATGCTTCGATAGTAGTTGGAACTTCTGATTTAATTTTTTCAATATACTGAAGCATGTATTTAAATTGGCACTGCTCAAAAGTGGATATTTTCGAATGAGAATAAGTTGCCATAATATCATATTAAATTAAAATAAAAAGAAAATAAAGGTTTTGGTTATTAAAATAGATAGATAGGATTTATCTCCTAATCTTGTATATTTTCACATAACCATTATCGTATTCAAGTTTGAAGTTATTTAAGTCGTTTTCGTAGATTATCATTTGAGCAAACAATGTGTCTTTTAGGGTTGGGGGGATCATTATAGCATTTTGTGATGTAAGGTAGATTATTTGGGTAATAGATTGAACATCATACTTTACATTTTCGTAAGCAAAGTTCTTTCCTTGAGGATTTTCAATTACAAAGTTTGAAACACCATACCTCTGATTGTTCTGTTCGATATAACAATATGTTGATTTTTCATCTGTTACTAGGTAAAGTTTAGTATCGCCGCTTTCATAGACGTATGTAGTAACAGATCCATTTCTAGCAGTACCTTTGAAATAGAAGTAGGCAGTACTGAAAACCTTTCTTTGTATTACTTCGTTAAGTACTCCAGTTTTGATAAGAAGACTTTGATCTACAATTACATGATTTAGAGTAAATCTATTGCCTGTTTCTTTATATGCAGTTTCTTCCATATTAACTATGCGTTGTAGTCCTGTAGAGTCTGTTGAAGCAAGAAGTTCAGAATAACCTGTTATCCATGGGCCCATACCAGTTCTCATTCCATCGGATATTGTGCTTCTTCTACCAACTGTTTGTATCCAGTATCCATAGTCCCACCAGTTACATACAACTTCATCTTGGGGGGTATTACCATCAAGCCATACCAACGAAGAAAGCCAGCTGTCACTTAAATGTGGCACAAGGCTTGTCTTATAGTCATTTGAGTTGTAAACAGAAATACCGCTAAATGCAATTAGTACTATTGTAGCTAAAGCCAATGCCTTTTTGGAGCTTAGGTAGATTTTTGAGAACTCGTAAATACCTAGTATGCCCAAAGCAGCAAAAATGGCTAGAGGTATCCCAAAGAAGAATGCATTTCTTAACATCTGATATGCCATAAAGGCAGTGAATAAAAATGCAGATAAGAATAGAAGGTTCTCGTTTGGGCTTCTTTTATTCTTGATTAAGTAAATAACATAGATTGCGCCTATAACTGCCATTATGGGGAAGATATAGAACTTATCGACTACATCTACGAATGTCATTGCTTGCCCTTGCCCCGATATTCCATGGACATCTGACAGAAGCAAGAAGGAGATTAAGTCATATCCCAATATGAAATATGCCGCAGCAATAAGGGCAACTGACCAACCTACCAACGCTGCAAGATAATAAATCTTGTTCTTAACGAATGCCCTTGTCACATGCATTAATCCTGCAAATGCAAGTCCCATTAGTGTAAGCTCTATTCTAAGTGGATCATTTTGATAAGGTGGCAATAATATGATAGACAATCCAAGTCCTATAAAGGCAGAGATAATCAATGTCCAAGTCGAAAGATCTCCCATTAATCTATCCTTGAAAGTCTGCTCCTTTTTGTTTTCGATAGCCACCAAAGGCTGTAAAATAACGTAAATACCTATTATTATCGGTATGAAGAAAAAGTTTCCATAAGAGTTTGCGTATAGATATATAGCAAGAGCTGATAATACTCCATAAATCCCTAAAAACTTTGTATTCTTCTCTTTAATGATTAATATGGCTATTAAAAGGCATAACAAGAAGAAAGGGCCGCCCAAGGTATCCTTTTCCATAAATCCGCCTGTAGTTCTGTATATATATGCCGGCATAATTGCTAAGAAGAACGAGGCTATTACAGATAGATATTTGTTCTTCCATACTTTTTGTACTATGAAGAATACTATGACAGAGCTGATTAAACCTAGAACTATCGGTAGAACCATGTGGACTTGTAAGAGTTCAATACCAGTAATCTTTGATATAAAAGAGGTCAGGATAGGTACTCCCTGAACATCTTCTTCTAAGAAATATCTCGTTACAGTTGGAGCCATTGGGTCGATCTCAGGTAATCCACCTGTTAGGTAATATGAAGCCTCTCTCAAGAAGTAGTAAGTGTCGTAACTCATCATTATACCATATTGTAAAGACCAACTCCTAAGAAAAGCGCCTAAAATAAGTGACAAGGCCAAAAGCAAACCTATAATATAATTTTCATATGGTAATTTGAATTTGATTGATTTATCCTGTTTTTTATCTCTTTTCCTTTTAACCATGAGAATAATGAATTTCATTATTTTATATAGTTTACTCTAAGCTCGGCATTGGATAAATTTATATTGTTTAAAATTATATTATAAGCATGTCAACAATAGTTCATTTTGATGTCCCAGTAGATGATATAGAACGAGCAAGAAACTTTTATACTAAGTTATTTGGATGGAAGATTAATCGAATGCCAGGTGAGATGGAATATTACGGTATATCTACAGAGGCTGAAAATGGAAAGGAAGGAGTGGGCGGTGGGATGGGAAGGAGAGGAGAACCAAGCCAGAGAATTACGAACTATTTTGGGGTGCCTTCTGTAGATAAATCATTGAAAAAAGTTGAAGAGCTTGGTGGAAAAATAATTATGCCAAAAACAAAGATACCGGGATACGGTTATCTAGCTATATGTATTGATACTGAAAACAATGTCTTTGGTCTTTGGGAATCAGAATAGTTAATTTAGACATTTTTTCTTTAATTAGATTTTTTTTTGCAAATCCTTCTTGAACTAAAATAGCAAAGAGTTATAATTGAATTAGGTTCATTGGCCTTATAGCTACAAGGAGTTCAAAATATGGGGGTACTACCAACCTGGGATGAGAATGAAACAGGGCAAAAGCCAAAAAAAACATTCTATGAGAGATTACCTAAGCTTTTACCTTCAAAGGAAGATGTAGATAATTATGAATTCGATATGAAAAATGAGATTAAATATTTTGTTCCAATTGTTTTTATGTTAGCTTTGATAATTGTATTCTTATATCTTCAAAAATAGTATTCATAAACTTATTATTAAAGAATAAATAATAAAAAAATTAAGCCTTGTTGAAAGTAAGTATAACTTTGTCATTGCCGTCAATCATTTTTAGCTTATTTCCTTCGACTTTAAAGGTCTTTACCAAAGCCAATGAAGAAAGAAAAGTTGTTTCTTGTTCCATTACTGCAGCGTTAGTGCAATACATTTTTGTAGCACCTATCAATCCAAATGTAAGCGACTTTCCTTCTAATGTATATTTTGCAAAATAACTGTTGCACCCAGAAGAACCAGATATCCTTCCATCTTTGAACTCAAGGTTCATCTTAGTATTTGATACAGGACTAACAGAATGCCCCAGATTGTTAACATATGATTCAAGTTTCCAAGAACTTCCTTCAAGATTTATTGGCTCACTATTGCACCCAACAAAAAAAATAGAAACAAACAGTATTAAAACGATAAATAATACACTATTTCTCATATTATTTCTCCTTTGATTTGTTCATTAATTTTAACTTCTTTTAGTATTTAATACTATCTTTAGATCCAAATAAATATTAGTTTTTAGTACTAAATATCTTAAATAAACTATTATATAGTAATTAGCTATTTAAGGCGATAATACAATAAAAGTGAGACATGACAAGTAAAGACGATTATAATAAATTACTTCTTTTTATATATAAAGAATTAATAACAGAAAAAAAAGACGGTGTGGGGCCGAAAAACGTTGTTAAAGAGTTTCATGACTGGTCTCCAGAAAGAATTAATGAAGCCTATTCTCACTTAAGGGACAACCATTACCTAAAATGTATCTCCTTGCCATCTAGCTATAATGGAGTATTTGACTTTTGGATTCAAAGCCTTTACCCATATGCAATAAAACTCGTCGAAGATGAATTAGAACATAAAAAGCAACAGAAATTAAAAGAGATATTTAATGAAACTCCATGGGAAACTATTAAATTTATTAAAAAAGAGGATAACAAGGCTATTTTCATTGATGCAAACATTATTTCTGAAACTGTAATAATCGGCGATACAAATCTTCAGGTTAGCCCAGGGGATATAATTGAAAGAAATCTACAGAATGGGCGCATGGATAAATTAATAGTTCTAGAAAATGGCTTGATTAAAGAACATAATGGTATACCTACTCATTATGAGACAAAAGTCAGAAAAGAATAGATTAATTATTTATTTAAAATATTTCTTTTACCCTCCCTACTTCCCCACTTGTAAGGCGTACTTTAATACCGTGTGGATGTGTCATAGAATTAGTTAGTATGTCCTTCACTATTCCATTTGTAATTTTTCCAGAGCGCTGATCCTGTTTTAGTACTATTGAAACTTGCATTCCTGGTTTAATATTAGATCGAGTATTTCCATTCATACGTTCACCGATTAATTATTAATAGTTCACTTCTTCTTTTCACAAGTTGGTGGCATTTGACATCCACATTTGTCCTTAACTCCAGGAACAATAGTTCCATCTTTACACCAGTCAGCTGGCGGCGGAGCAAATTGAGGACAATCTCCACATTCTTTATTATTAGAGTCATTTGATACAATGCATGCAGCAAATAAAACAACTATCAATATTAAAAATAATCCATAAATTATCTTCATATATACTCCCTAGTTTCTATAAGGATATAACATTATATAAATATGCTAGTTTAGCAGTTTTTCAATTAATAATAAAAAGACATAAACTTAGTTTACTATAGTGATTCTATGGAGCATATTAAAGAGTTTTCTCAAAATGACAGATTTGCAAAAGAGCTAGGCATAGAATTATTGGAAGTATCAAAAGGATATGCGAAAGCAAAGATGGATATCAATGATTTTCATATGAATTCAGTTAATACGGTTCATGGCGGAGCTATTTTTTCCTTAGCAGATTTTACTTTTGCAATCGCGTCTAATACCCATGGGAATATATCCGTTGCTCTGAACGTAAGCATATCTTTCTTGAAGGCAGTATTCCAAGGGACTCTGTTTGCAGAAGCCAGAGAAATATCCATAAATCCAAAGATAGGGACTTATGAAATTAGAATTTCAAATGAGCAGGACGATTTGATAGCAACTTTCCAGGGAATGGCGTATAGAAAAGAAAAAACTTGGAAGCAGTGATAAGGTTATTGATCATCTTCCGTCAGCGTATTTGTTATGAATAGATCCTTTAGCATCTTATTAAGAAGTATCTTTATCTGAGTATTATATTTCGCCTTAAGCTTTTCTATTTCTTCATTAGAATAGTTATTCGTGGATATTACTTCTGTAAAAGGATATTTTGAAGAGATTAGGTTAAGTTCTTCCATATATGAAGTAGTTTCACCAAATATCTTTTTTATGGCCACTTCAACTGAATTTAGAAGAACAATAAGATCATCCTCATTTTTAATATTTTCAAAATCTTCTATTAGTGCCTTAATGACCTTAATTTTCCTGTTCATACAACTACTCACCTTTATGTCCATAATTAATATGTGGTCTTTTTATTTATTTTTTTCGATTATGAATTATTCGGTAAGTCAAATCATTAGCTTTTTATTAAGTATTATCCTTAATTTAGTGGTGATATTATTCCGCTAGTTGAAATATACGTATGGAAGGAAAATACAGATGAAAAGAAAAATGAAAGATTAATTCAAGAAGTTTCTAATTGTGTAAGTGAGATAATTGGTGCACCTCTCGACGCTGTTGAGGTCTTGATAACTGAAATACCAAAGGCTAACTGGGGAAAAGGTGGCGTTCCAGCTTCAAAATGGTATAATAAATAATCTTTTTATAAGTGAAAATATGCTAATAGATGTTTCTTTAAAGTTAAAAGAAGGGATGGTATTCAGAAAGGGGTCTCCACCATTTTCTATTACCTCTCTTAAATGCTATCATGAGAACGAAGGCGAATACATCACTTCGATGATTAATACTCCTGCCCATATAGGGACACATATTGATATTATTGGAAAAGATACTTTGATAAAATTAGATAGATTCATAGGCAGGGGAGTTTTGATAGATATCTCCACTGTTAAAGAAAGCCAAATTTCGATGAAACATATCATTAACCCAAATATAGTAAAAAAAGGTGATTTTGTTTTTTTCAAAACTAACTGGAGTAAAAAAATAGAGAGCAATGATTACTATAACCATCCCGAACTATCTTTTGAAGTCCTTGATTTCTTGGTAGGGAAGGGGATAAATATGGTTGGAATCGACGCTTTGGGATTAGGAAAGGGTAAGAACCATGGTGTCTATGATAGATACCTTGCAAGTAAAGGGGTATTTATAATTGAGAATCTTACTAACTTGGATTTAATTAAAAAAGAATCATTTACAGTATACTGTTTTCCATTAAGCGTTGAAAATCTAGAGGCAATACCCACGAGAGTTGTTGTAGATGTTTGAATTATTTTATTTCGATTAGATTATACTGCTTAGTTCCCAAGCCAATCTTCTCGCTGTAATCTAGGATATACCTTCCTCTTCTAAAAACAGTTCTGTCCTCTCTTTGAGATAGTTTGTCAAGGCATGCCATATCAATTGCTACAGGGTCTGTTGAAGCAAATATCCCTAAATCCCTCACAAAGGGCTTCATCGCATGACCTTCGCAGTCACAGTTTTTTGTTATATTCATGGCAAAAGATATGAATATAATTTGCTTACCTTTTTGAGCCGCATACGCATATTCAGCCATTCTCTCATAAAATTTTCTCGAAACAGATCCAGTCCAATTAATTTTCATAGTTCCGTGAGGACATACTGATATACAGGCGGCACAACCTATGCATTGCTGCTTATCTATTCTTGATATAAGTCCTATCTTGATTGCGTCAGAGGGGCATGTTTGAACGCATTTTTTACATTTTTTGCACTGAAGAAAATTGAGTATTGGGACAGTATTTGAATGCTGTTCAAGCTTCCCCCCTCTAGCAGCACAGCCCATCCCTAGTTGTTTTATTGCACCACCAAATCCAGCCCCAATATGTCCCTTGAAATGAGATAATACTATCATCTGTTTCTGCTTAGAGATCTCCTTTGCAACTTTGCACGTCTTTAAATTTTTCATGCTTATCTCAACTTCATCGTAATCTTCTCCAATATCGCCATCGGCTATAACAATTGGTAGTTGAGTAAATCCATGCTTTAATGCAAGTTTGATATGATTTTTCTTTGTTGTTCTTTGTCCCCTATACAAAACATTTGTTTCAATGAAAGATGATTTGATTCCATTATCTTCTAGAAAATTTATTATGCCTTTATAATTTTCAGATTTGATAAAAGTAAGATTTCCTTTTTCCCCGAAGTGAACTTTCAAAGGAATATATCTACCCAGAGAAATTCTTTCATCTTCAACAAGTTTGTTTAGGAGAGATTTTGCTCCGTTGCTGATTTTTTCTGTTTCAGTTGAGGAAGATATACGCATAAAATAAACATTTTTCAATAGAACACCTATAGAGATTGAAGTAGATAATTTAATAGTTATTTAATTCTTTCTATATTTTTATATAGTATTATCTATAAATAATTAACAAGGTGAATTATTTGGCATTAAGGGAAATGACACCATATAGAAGATTTATGTCAGCCATGACTGGCGGTAGAGTTGACCGGATACCTGTAATGACATTTTCAAACTACTGTAAAGAATTAATGGCCTCAACAAATGTAACTTGGCCCGCATGTCAGACTGATTCAAAAGTCATGGCACAGTTCCAAGAGGGAAGGTGGACAGTATGGGGCATTGATGTTCTCTATTCTCACAATGATTTAGTATCTGAGGCAACAATGCTTGGGGCAGAAATAGACCTTGGAACAGAGATAAGACATCCCTCCATTAAAAGACATGTTCTTGAAAATGTGAATCCGATCTATTATAGTATGCCTAAAGACGTTTTATCAAAAGGAAGGAATCCAATTGTAGAGGGATCAGCTAAAGTTCTAGTTGATAAGTATGAAAAAGAGGTTCCAATTCTAAGAGCAGTTACAGGACCAATGACTATTGCAGGTCACCTTTTCGGAGTTGATAGAATATTAATGTGGTCAAAGCAAGAAGAGAAAAAGTTTCAAGCGTGTCTTGATATTTGCACTGATCTTTGTATAGAAATAATTAGAAATTCTCTCGATTCAAGTGGTGTCGATGGATTTTCTATGCCAGACCCTACAGCATCAGGGGATTTATTAGACCCAAAGGACTTCCAATACTTCTTAGAGCCTTGTTACAAAAGAATAACAAAAGAAAATAAAGATTCATTATCTATTTTACATATCTGTGGTGACACAAGAGGATACATGGACAGAATTCCACATACTGGATTTGACGCATTCTCTTTTGAGGCCCCTGGTACATCCGTTAAGGAAGCTAAGATCGGCCTTGGAGACAGAATTACACTAGTTGGTAGTGTAGAAACAATACCTGTAATAATGCAAGGAGCTCCTGAACAAGTTTATACACAATCCTTAAGAGGTATAGTGGACGGCGTAAATATTCTGGCTCCTGCTTGCGGAACTCCACCATTTACCCCTAATGAAAACATAAAAGCTATGGTTAAAGCAAGTAAATCAAAGATTAATAATATTAATTAAATCTTATTCAATAGATATGATACTCACAGGGCATGAATCAACGGCTGATTTAACACAATCAATTAAACCATTGTCAACTTCTCCTTCAGAATCAATTTTTCCACGATATTTTTTAGTTATTTTAGAACTTTCTCCTGGTTCTAGAATAAAAACATCAGGACAAGTTGAACTGCAATTTCCACATATGATACATTCTTCTTGTTTTATAAGTACTTTCATGACTTTCACAAAAAATAATCAAAGGAGCCTTTTATAACTTTTCATGTTTAATGGCAAGAGAGTATAAAATCAATTTATTATACATAGATAACTGTCACTAATAATTATAAGAACTACTAGGATTAATTTATATTATTGTGGTTTATTTTTTCTTAGTTCTTTTCTCTTTCTTCCTAGTGTTAAATGCATAATTCTCCTTATTACCCTCATCAGATCTTTTTTTCTTTTTCATATAATCCTTTATATTATCTACTTTAAACTATATAACAATATCTAAAAATGTTATACAAAGAAATTAATATAAATAACAAAGCCCAATAATTAGAGGTAGCTATGAACAATTATTTTCTAATATTAATAATATTTGCTATTATAAAAACTTCTGCACTTGCATACAATAATAGAACTTCTATAAGACCAGGATTAAGGCCAAATAGAGGCGATGGAATTCTGTTTGGGATTATAATCGGAATTGGATTTGGAATTTTAATCAGTGTGTTGTTTAATCATTTTGTATTTGTTATAATAGGACTATTATTGGGCCACTACATCGGATTAATTATTGAAGCGCTAGCATGTCCATCATCTTCAAAAGAAATAATCTCTTATAGGAATTATTCTCTTATAGCCACCATTGGAATGGTCGGTATTCTAATATATCTGGCATTAATAAAGAATAGTTAGCTTTTCTAGTATAACTATGAACCACAAACCATTTAATTAAACTATTTTCATAATTTTAAATGAAGTTCAAAACATATCTTAGACATAAAATCTTGTATTTAATTGCAATAAATCCCATAACAAAACATACAATTAGAGTTTTAACAAGGAAGTGCGAAACATGCAAATCATCTGTTCTGGAACAGATTATGCTAAATACAACAATAGGTGAAGAAAATATAAAATGCAATAGGTGCAATATTCTCTATCGCTTTTATCGCCCAAGTATTTCATTTTTTATCAAAAAATCTAACATTAATAATAAATTATTTATCTCTTTTTCTAATATTAATGATAATTATTCTGTCCCTTCATATATTAAGGGGCTAAATTCTATCCTTAGAGGAGTTCTGACTTTGGTTTAAAGAAACCAATAATATCAAGTGCCCCTTTGTCCGTAGTACTCGAATTAACCAAAAAATGCAACCTTAATTGTGATTATTGTTACATGAAAGATGTTGAAATAAGTAACGAATTTACAACTGAACAATGGATAAATATAATTGATAAACTATATGATGCTGGGGTTTCCGCAGTTTCTTTTTCTGGAGGCGAACCACTTATTCTAAAAGATTTTATCAAAATAGCAAACCATGCAACTAATCTTGGTCTAAGTACTTCTGTGGCATCAAACGGGGCAATAATCGATAAAGAATATGCAAAAAAACTTTATGACTCTGGAATCAAATATGTCGAAATTAGTATCCTTAGTTCTAATGAGGCTAAAAATGATCTTTACCGAAAAAAAGGCTCATTCCAAAAGTCTATTGATGCAGTTAAAAACTGTAAGGACGCAGGGTTATGCGTTGCATTGTCAATAACAATGACCAATCTAGTAAAAGACGAAGTTGAAGAGTTTTTAAAGCTTGGGAAATCCCTTAGATGCGACGTATGTACATTCTTTAATTATATCCCTATGTCAAATGATGAAGATCCATTAAGCCTTAGTAATGCCGAAAAAGAAAAAATCCTAAAAGAAATTATTATAAAAAAAGAAAAATATGAGAAGGATTTCAAAGAAATTGTAG
Organism: Methanobacteriota archaeon; assembly: GCA_023622545.1. GTDB lineage: Archaea > Methanobacteriota_B > Thermococci > Methanofastidiosales > Methanofastidiosaceae > Methanofastidiosum. Next base: position 11,045 of record JAMNZA010000032.1, read on the forward strand.
TAGTTCAAGCACCTGAGATTTCAAAGCTTTATTGTAATATGCATGGCAGTGATTGTGAACTTAAACAGATTGGATTTACCAAATTTACAAAATCAGAGTATTTACTTGATTACGTTGGTGGATGTTTTGCGGGCAGATTTATTCTTGCTATAACAACATCCGGAGATATTCTTCCTTGTCCATTTTTTAGAGTTAAATTGGGAAACATATTGACGGATAATTTCCTAGATGTTTGGGTACATAATAAAACTTTGGGTCTACTCAGAGATAGAAATAACTGGAAAGGAAAATGCGGTGTGTGTGAATACAAGATTCAATGCGGGGGATGTAGAGCAAGACCTTATATCCAATCCGGAGACCTATTAGGGTCTGACCCATCATGTCTAGCTTGAGTAAAATATTGGATAATTGATATAAATAAGCCAATTGGATAAAAACTTTCAATAAATTATTTTATTTATTTTTCTAGGATTCTTTTCAAATTTTCTCCTTCTTCTTTCATATGTTTCTCAGTAGTTTTGAGAATATTATCGACTTTGTCCTTATTGAACTTAAGAAATAACTTCCCAAATTTATAATGAGTTACCGCAGTAAATAGTGATTTTTTTCCATTAGGCTCGATCAGCCATTCAATCTTAGGGCACATAAAGGAGGTGGGAAAGTCAAAATTGAATGCTATCTTTCTATTTTGTATGATTTCAGTGCAGGTGCCTTTGAGTCTTGCAACTTCCCCCCTCATAGATTGTTCTGAATAAATTGTTGATCCGACTTCTAGAGGATTGCCCTTCATCCATTTGAATAGTATATGATCTTCAGGATGCCAAATATTGTAGTTCTTTTCAATATTATAGAAAAACTCCCAAATCTTTTCAGGAGAAGTTTTTATTTCTACTGAATGTTCTAGGATAAATTCTTTGTATATTTCCATTACATCCGTTATGATATATCTTAAGATATATTTATAGTATTCTGTCTAAATTTTAGTGCGTTTTGATATTTCAATTTGATTAATACCAAATCTTTATAACAAAAAAGTTTTATACTATTTCATGGCAGATCTTCAGAACATTTCTATGATTATTGGTGCAATGGTTGTTATAATGGGCGTATATATACTTCTTTCGTTGATAAAGATACCAATAAGAGAAGACAAAGATGCTTTGGTACCAGAGCGGGTAGAATTTAGTAAGTCTATGATGATCTGGCTTGCAGTTGGAATTGCATTGGGATTATTATATGGGCAGAATGTATTCAAAAATGCTTTATTTGGTATCCCTGCAGGAATCGGAATAGGCTTATCAATGGCAGTTTCATTTGGCGGCTTAAGAAAACCTAAGACAATGGGCCAACTAAAGATGATGAAAAATCTATTGATCACAAGTATGATCTTCTTGATTATAGGTATTGGAATGTTTTTGATATTGCTAAGTCGATGATTTTTTATTCATATTTTCCAAAAGCATTTTTCCAGTTATCCGCTATTTTGATAAATTTAGGATATCCATTTTCCCTAATAAAATCAATTGCTTGCTTATACTTTTTGTACTTGTAACCACTCTTATTATAGAATTCTTGTATTATTTCACAAGTAGAATAATCTGAACAATCAGCACATGTTTCATATTTTTTCTTGATACAGCAGACCTTCATCTGGCATTTGGCTTTACTGATGTCCCTATTTCCGGTATCATAGCCAAGTTTACAGCCCCGGCAGCTTTTGTTGATTAATGCGGGGCAGGTCTTACAATAGGCTCCGCAGCATCCAATAAGTATCTTAGAAATATCTTTATCGCCGAGTAGCACAGATAAGATTTAATGAACATTTTAAATATTTGTTGACATATACGTGTGTAAATACTATTTCTGAGCGACCTATAATTAAGAAGGTACTTTAATTGTTCTGTATTCTCACTTTTTATCGTAAATTTATTAAATAATTTATTGGCACTTAATATTGAGTAAATGGATCAGATAACTAATATTTGCATATACGGCGTTGGTGGGGTAGGTGGGTATTTTGGCGCTAAAATCATAGATGGGGACAAAAATAAGAGCCTTAATGTAACATTTATTGCAAGAGGTAACAATTTAGAGGCAATCAAAAAGAACGGGCTCGCTTTAAAGACTGAGGACAGAATAATAAAAGTTAAGCCAAACCTTGCAACTGAAAATGTTCATGACGTTGGAAAAATAGATCTGATGCTTATTTGTGTGAAGAGTTATGATTTGGACGGAGTTATCAAAGGTATTAAAGATAAACTCAAAGCTGATACTGTATTGATTCCATTGCTAAATGGTGTGGACATCTATGAAAGAATCAGGAAGAATCTAGATGAAGGACTTGTTCTTCCAGCATGTGTCTATGTCGGTACGCATATTGAAGACTATGGGATTATATCCCAGAAAGGTGGAGACGGAAAGATAATATTTGGAAAAGACCCCAGAAGAGATAATTACTATCCTAGGAATGTTATTGAGTTGTTTGAAAAGCTGAAGATAAACTTCTCATACCAAGAAAACCCGTACAAGGATATATGGACAAAATACATGTTCATTGCAGCATATGGGCTCGTTACTGCAAAGACAGGAAAAACGTTGGGCGAAGTATTAGAAGATAGCGAGCTTTTTAATGATGTCGAATTCATAATGAGAGAAATTAAGTCGATAGCTGATCAAAAGAAAATACCTTTAGATAAAGATGTGATTAAGGACTCGCTAGAAAAGGCAAGATCCTTTCCCTATGAAACAAAAACATCATTTCAGAGGGACGTTGAAAACCCGAAGAAAAGTAACGAAAGAGACCTTTTTGGCGAAACAATAATAAGGCTTGGAAAAGAATACGGCATAACCACGGAATACACTAAAAAATACTATTTTTGATACCCTTACCGCAAGACTTATACGGCATGAAATTCATTCTTAGTTCATTAATGAGGGATGTTATGAGTGAAGAAGAATGTTGTCCTAAGTTTGATCCAAAACCGTGGGATGGGAAAGTATTTGAGTGGAAAAATAAAAGATTTGTGAAGGACAGAGTATTCACACTCTTTTTCATGCCAATAAATTTTGGCAGTGTCATAAAAAGACTAACTGAAAAGGTAGAAAAGGCCAATGCAAAAATGCCTGATTCGCTCTGCCTGTCAGACCACACTTCTAAGTTAAACATGGATCTTTATCTTGCAGTAAACAAGGAGATCCCTGGTGCAGAAAATGTCACTCTAAGCGGAAAGTTCCTGAGCAAAGTCTACGAAGGCCCATTTGGAGACACTGGCAAATGGTGTGAGGATTTCAAAGAATACGCCAAGAATAAGAAACTTGAAATCAAGAAATCGTACATGTGGTACACTACATGCCCAAAATGCGCTAAAAAATATGGCAAGAACTATGTTGTAATAATTGCAGAAGTCAGCTCTTAAATTACTTGTTTTTATTTACCATTTCATTTTGTCTGATTCTTTCTTTAACTATTCTTTCAACTATATTCAAAGGGAGAGGTTTTTCCACTGTGAAATGGATAGTTGTTCCGGAAGTTTCAAAGTCTTTTAGTTCATCTTTGAATAATTCTAAGATTGATTTGTTTACAACAAAGAAACTACAATATTTTTCATGTGCCATAAAATGGACTAATGCACCCTTGTACTTATAAGTTGGTATACGATAACTTATCACTTCTTCGGCCATAGGTGCAGCTTTTTTGATTTCACTACGCATATTTTCAAGAGTTTCTTTTACCTTTGGAGGAAGATTGTCCAAGTATTCAACAACATTTTTTGCTAATTCTTTATTTTGTTCCTTTTTCATAAAAATCCTAGTGAAAACTGAATAGACTAAAACAAATAATAATTTTAGATATATTAATTTACTTATAATGCCACTAAGTATTTATATGCGATGTTTGATAAGTAAAAATGGTGTAAATTATGAAGATACCTTCTAATATCAAGGAGATATTCGAAAAAGAAAGGTTCCATCAACTTGCAACAGCTTCAAAAAATGGAGAGCCAAACTGTTCATATATTGGCGCCAAGTATCTCTTGGACGATGAAACTATAATTGTAGTTGATAATTTCATGAAAAAAACGTTAAAGAACATCTTGGAGAATCCTAGGGTATCAATAGCTATTATTAGGGAAAAAGAAGCTTATCAGATTAAAGGTAATTGTAAATATCTAACAGAGGGACCAATATACGAGGAAGCAAGAAAATGGATGAAAGCAAAAGGAGATAGGTATCCTGCAAAAGGGGCCCTTTTAATAAAAGTAACCGATATATTTTACTCAACTTCGGATGAGAAGGCAGGACTCCCAATTTAATTTTAATAATATCTTAGTTAGGAAGGATAAAAATGAAAGTTGGAATAATAGTATATTCAAAAACAGGAAATACTTACTCTGTAGCTGAAAAGGTGCAAAAAGCTCTTGAAAATGCAGGAAATTCTGCAAATATTGAGAGAATAGAAGTAATTGATGAAAAACAGACGGATATAAATAAGATTCAGATTCAAAGAAATCCAAATCTTGAGAAATACGATGCAATTGTATTTGGAGCACCGGTCAATGCTTTTTCTCTCTGTCCAGCTATGAACGCCTACATGTCCCAAATTTACTCTCTAGGGGATAAGAAGATCGCATGCTTTGTAACTAAAGGTTTACCTTTTGCTAGTACAGGGGGAAATCAAGCTATTGGGCAGATGAAGAAAATCTGTGAATCCAAAGGCGGAGATATATGTGGCTCAGGAATAATCGTATGGAACAAAGACAAAGAAAAACAGATTATAAAATTGTCTGAAGAACTGAGCAAGTTATTTAGATAAAATATTTTGTGGTGAAAATAATGGCGATATATATCACAAATTGGACAAAAATAGGTAGAGATGGAAATTATAGGATCATAAGAAAGATTGTAAATTTGCCAGGGATAATAGCAAATGATATTTTAGACTGCTTTGGCATAGCTAATGTAATCTTAGGAACGTCTGAAGGAAATAATTCTGATAAATACTATGTTGAATTAATGTCAAAAGATATGGCCATAGAATTAAAAAATGATACACTTACAATCATTAAAAATAGCGAGGACAAAGAAAAATCTGAACCAGTTAGATATTCTATAAAAATTGTAAATCCATTCCAAGAGATCGAAGAAGAAGATTAGGGCAATATAAACTTAAATATAAAAAATAAAAGGTCATTCTATAATCCAGAAAATAACCTTTTACTAAAATTCTTTATCTTCTAGGATTTTTCTTCTGGAAACATTCCCTGCAGTAAACAGGCTTTGTTCCATCAGGCTCGAATGGTACTTCAGTTTCCGCTCCACAACTTGAACATGTTGCCTTGTGCATTTC